>DASQRX010000080.1:0-55676 GCA_035642635.1 Xanthobacteraceae bacterium | reverse complement strand
AGCCAGGACATCTGCTTTGTGCCGACCGGACATTATGCGCAGATCATCGAACGATTGCGGCCGGGTGCGGCCGGGCCCGGCGACATTGTCGATCTCGACGGGCATGTGCTCGGCCGCCATGACGGCATCATTCATTTCACCGTCGGCCAGCGGCGCGGGCTTGGCATCGCCACCGGCTCGCCGCTTTATGTGGTGCGGCTCGACGCCAATTCGCGCCGCGTCGTGGTCGGCCCGCGCGACGCCTTGCGCACCCGCCGCGTTCGTCTGCGCGACGTCAATTGGCTCGGCGACGGCACGGTCGACGCCGCGATCGCGCAGCATCCCGAGATTTTCGTGAAGGTTCGCTCGACGCGCCTGCCGCAACCCGGCTGGCTTCATGCCGGTGCCTTAGGCGTCGAGGTTGAATTGATCGGCGGCGAAGATGGCGTCTCGCCCGGCCAGGCTTGCGTATTCTACGATGCGGCCGAAGGCCAGGCGCGCGTGCTCGGCGGCGGCTTCATTGCTGCAACCGTCGCCGCCGCGGCGAGCACGTCGAGACTCGAGGCCGAAATGACCGCCGCGGCAACTCTGCGTTGAAGCGTGCTGGCGCGTTGAGGCGTCGTAGCGGGAACGACTGTGGGGGCTAACCTCGACAAGGACGGCGTCGCCAAGGCTTATGCCCGTTGGGCGCCGATCTATGATCTCGTTTTCGGCGCCGTGTTCGATCGCGGCCGCAAGACCTCGATCGCCGCGGCCGAACGCATCGGCGGCCGTATCCTTGAAGTCGGTGTCGGTACCGGTTTGTCGCTGCCGGATTATTCGTGGTCGAACCGGCTGATCGGCGTCGATCTTTCGGTGCCGATGTTGCGCAAGGCTAAGGACCGCGTCGCCGAGCATCAGTTGACCAATGTCGAGGGTCTCGCCGTGATGGACGCGCAAAATCTCGGCTTTCAGGACGGCGTGTTCGATGTGGTCGTCGCGCAATATGTCATCACCACGGTGCCGGATGCGGAAGCGACACTCGACGAATTTGCGCGCGTCACCAAAACCGGCGGTGAAATCATTCTGGTGAACCATCTCGGCGCTGCGGACGGTTTTCGCGCCGCCTACGAAAGCGCCTTTGCCCCGCTCGCGCGCCAGCTCGGCTGGCAAGTCGGCTTCCGCTTCGAACGGCTCGAACAATGGGCGGCGCGCCACGGCGGCGTCGAACTGATCGAGCGGCGCCCGATGCCGCCGCTCGGGCATTTTTCACTGATACGATTTGGCAAGCTCGGCCGCGTCACCAACTGACGGGTTGTGGTGGCAGAAAACTCAGCCGCGGCGCTCGGCCTCCCAATGTCCGGAACATTGCGATGTCGGCGAGCGGCCGCTCCAATGTCCGTCGCCATAGTCGCCGGAGAGCCGGCCCGAGCCATTGGCATATTGCTGGCCGTAGCGGACGCCGACTGAGACATTGCCGCGGGCGTCGACCTGGCCGGAAACGTTGAACGATGGGTCGTCGTAATAGATCCGGCCGTCGGCGATGCGCAGCGCATAGCGGTAGCCGCGGTCGCAGGTGCCGGAATCGGTAACGATCAACACGCTCCAGGTTCCGTCATAGGGGCCGCGCGCCAATGCGGCGGGCGCGGTCCAGGGACCGGCCCAAAACAAGGTCCCAAGCACGGCGGCAGCGAGGCTAGCCGCGATAATGCCGGGTTTTGCGATGGCCATGCTTGTCACCTTGCCTATCTCCTATGGTCCTGCCGGAGCGGAATCTAGGCCCGTTATCTTACTTTGGTCTTGCCGGAATGTTGGGTCTTGGAAAGACCGGGAAACTACCCTAAATCTTGCCCCGCCGGCGCCGGATTCAAGGCCCGCCGGCTCATCTGCGATGGCGGAGTAGCTCAGTTGGTTAGAGCAGCGGAATCATAATCCGCGTGTCGGCGGTTCAAATCCGTCCTCCGCTACCAGTTCTTCCATTCATTAGAATGACAAGACGGTAGCAGCATTCCACTGCGCAATAATCAATGACATCAATGCTGCTTCACGGCTTGCGGCCGGACAGTCGTGTCGGCTAATTGGCGAAGCCGGCGCACGGCTTCGGTTGCTTCCTCGGTGGTGAGGCTCGCGTAGCCAAGCCGCAGTCCTCTTTGCTCGTAAGGCGCAATCGCGAATGACCGCGACGGCAGGAAACGGACTTTGCTGCGCGGCACGCTCATCTCGATGGTGTCGAGGACCAATAGATCCTTGAAGGTGATCCAGAATGCCAAGCCGCCGTCCGGCATTTTGAAATCGATGATGCCGTCGAAATTTTCCCGCAACAGCTCTGCGAAGGCGTTGCGCCGCTTGAGATAGACCTGCAGCGCCTTGCGGGCATGGCGATGCAGTTCACCCGACTGGATCAATTCCGCCACCGCCAATTCGGTCGGCGCATTGCCCTGACGATCAATGATGACGGTCTCGTTTGCCATCAGCCGAATGACGTCGGGCGCCGCGGCGACATAGCCGATGCGCAGCCCCGGCAGGAGGAGCTTCGACATCGAGCCGATATAGACCGTCCGGCGCGGCGCATAGCTTGCCATCGGCAACAGCGGCTGCTGCTCGAAATGAAACTCGTGATCGTAATCGTCCTCGATCACGGCGAAGCCGAACTGACTCGCCAGATCCAAAAGCCGCAAGCGCCGCTGCGGCGTCAGCGACACGGTGGTCGGAAACTGATGATGCGGCGTCAGATAGAGCGCACGCACTTTGTGCTTACGGCACAGCCGTTCGACGTCGGCGACATCCAGTCCGTCATCGTCGAGCTTGGCGCCGACGACGGTCGCGCCGGCGGCGCGGAACGCTTGCCAGGCCGGCGAGTAGCTCAGCGCCTCGACGAGGACAGTCTCACCGGGCCGGACCAGGATTCTGGCGGCGAGAAAAATCGCCATCTGGCTGCCGCGGGTGATGCAGATATTGTCGGTGCTCGCCACCAGGCCGCGATGCGCGGTGAGCATATTGGCGATCGTCTCGCGCAGGATCGGCGACCCGCGCGGATCGCCATAGCCAAGCCAATTGCCGCGGACGGCTTGCCGCAACGCCGTCCGGTAGGCGCGCGACAGCACATCCGGCGACAACAGCCGCGAATCAGGGGCGCCGTCATCGAAGGTCAGATGCGTGGTCTCGACGAAACCGGGGAGTGGATCGGCCGCCGGGCGGACCTTGAATTCCGGTGCGGCGCCGTCGGCGCCGGTATCCGGCTGCAAGATCGGGGCGTGGCGCGGCGCAAGTTCGGGCAGCGAACTCGATACGATCGTTCCTCTGGTGCCGTCGGATGCGAGCCAGCCCTGCGCGATTAAGTCGTCATAGGCGATCACGATCGTCTTGCGGTTGACCCCGAGCGTGCCGGCGAGCTCGCGGCTGCTCGGCAAAAACGTTCCGGGCAACAGCCTGCCCCGCTGGATGTCATGGATGAGCGCCTGAACGATCTGTTGATAAACCGGGATGCTCCGCCCCCTGTCCACCCGCTCGGCAAGGCTGATTTTCCAAGGTCGCAGCACTGGACCCCTCCATCAGTCATTATTGGACCTTTTCCACGGTCCCATGGTGCTCCTAGGCTTACGGCCCGGGATCATGGCAAGGAGCCGTGCAAAGACCATGCCTACGGTCGCCCAGGCGGTTGCCCCAAAGGCAGTCCAAAACCAAGCCCAAAAGGCCGCCCCGAGGGCCGTTCACGTCACTCTCGGCCGTACCGGGAAAAGCTTCGCGGTCAATCCGGGCGAGACGATCCTCGACGCGGCCCTGCGCCAGGAAATATGGTTGCCGCACGCCTGCCGTGGCGGAACTTGCGGCAGTTGCAAGGCGATCGTCGTCTCAGGCGCCGTCACCTATGACGGGGCGGCGCCGGCCGCGGCCGGACAAACCGCTTCACCCACCGAAACTCTCCTGTGTTGCGCCAAGGCGCTCGGCGACGTCACGCTCGATGTGGCGGAATTGGCGGCGCGGCCCATTGGGACGATGTATCGGCGCCCGGCGCGCGTGCTCGATATTCGCAAGCCCTCGCGCGACGTCGCCATTGTGACGCTCAAGCCGCCGCCGAACGCGGCGATCCGGTTTCGGCCCGGCCAATACATTTGCTTGATCGGCGATGATGGCCGCCTGCATCCGTTCTCGATCGCCAACGCTCAGCGCGCGGATGGGACGCTCGATCTGCACATCGGACGCGTCCCCAACGGCCGCTTTACCGGGCATGTGCACGAGCGGATGCGCCCGCGCGACATCGTGCGCTTCGAAGGGCCGTTCGGCGAATTCGGATTTTCCAATACTGCCGACGCGCCGCGCCCCGCGATTCTTCTCGCCGGCGGAACCGGGATCGCGCCGATCAAGGCCATGCTGGAAGCAGCCGAACAGGCGTCGATCAATCGCGATCTGCATCTTTATTGGGGCAGCCGGCGAAGGGAAGGGCTTTATGCTCTCGACGAAATAGCGGCCAAACCCTTGGTGGGCGTGACGCCCGTCCTCTTAGAGCCGCCGGCGTCCGATGCCTGGCGCGGGCGTACCGGGCTCGTCCATCGCGCCGTGATGGAGGACTTTCCGGATTTGTCGCCGTTCGACATCTATGCCTGCGGCAGCCCCGGCCTGACCGATGCGGCGTTCCTCGACTTCACGCGGCACGCCAGGCTGCCGCCAGATCGATTTTTTGCCAACGCTTTCCACAATGCCGGGACGGTCCCGCATGTCGTCAGCGCCGCGGGCTAATGCCGGGCCACCAGGGAGACGTGTCATGCCAACAATTTCCGACCTCTTCGTCTATCCGATCAAATCCTGCGCCGGCGTTCGCATGAAAGAAGTTTCCATCGTGCCGACCGGATTCGAATTCGATCGCAACTGGATGGTGATCGACGCCGACGGCAATTTCGTCACCCAGCGCGAATACCCGACGCTTGCCTTGGTGCGGCCGCAGCTCAACGGCGGCGTCGCGCTGTCCGCGCCCGGCATGGAGGTGCTGCACCTGTCGGCCAATGGCGGCGGCGAGCCGGTCACGATCACCTTGTTCGGCGAGAAACACGGCGCGGTCTCGACCACGGCCGACGCCGACGCCTGGTTCAGCGCATATCTCGGCGGTTCGTTCCGGCTGGTGAAATGGGATCCGAGCAAGCTACGCAAGGGCGGCGTGCAATATCCGGAGCGCGATACCGCGCCGACGAGCTTTGTCGATAATTACGGCGTTCTCGTCATCTCGCAGGCTTCGCACGCGGCTCTCAATCAGAAACTGCCGCAAGCCGTGCCGATGAACCGCTTCCGGCCGAACATCGTCGTCACCGGCATCGACGAGCACGAAGAAGATTATTTCACCAATGCCCGCTGCGGCGAGGTTGCGCTGCGCTTCGTCAATCCGTGCTTCCGCTGCAGCCTGACCTCGATCGATCAGCAGAGCGCGACGCCTGGGCTCGATGTGCTGCCCACGCTCTCGACTTATCGCTACGACGAGGCGGCAAAGGGTGTGAAATTCGGCGCCTACGCGGCGATCAGCGGGGGCGTTGGTTCTCAGCTCCGCGTCGATTCCAATCTCGACGTAGACTGGAGCTTCTGACGCGGCCCAAGAGGCGCTCCAACTGGGCCCGCCGCGAACACGGCTGCGCTGTCTTGACGCCGCGCCAGCGGCGCTTCGACGGCGGCACGGTTTCGTTCACTGTGGAATTCGATCGCCTCGGCGTCAAAACCACGCAAAGTCGCGCAATCCAGCGGCCGCGCGCGGGTGCACGCAATGTAAGCGTGGACATCTCCCATTGGACCCCATGTCATTTGAAAACTGGATGTGTTGACCGGTCCATCCGCACCATAGCCTGCAGTCTCGGCCTGCCGCACTATGGTCTTGAGACCGGGCTCGGACGTCGAAGGGCGCAGGACAAGTCGTCCATTCAACGGAGCCTATGGTCATGTCCAACATCCCGCTGAAACCGAACTGTCTAAACTTCGCTGAAGTGCTGGCGCAAGCAGTTGCGCTGATCTCCCCCACCATGACGGCAGCTCTGATCATCCCGGTGATGTATTCGAACACCGGGGATTGGAGCTGGATGTCCTACGCCTTGGGCACCGTCATGTTGTTGTTTGTGGCCTACAATCTCAATCAATTCGCCAGCCGCTCGACCGCGGCCGGCTCGATGTACGCTTATATCTGCCGCGGCCTCGGCGTCACCGCGGGCGCGATCGGCGGCTGGTCGCTGATCTGGGCCTATCTCGGCATTTCGATTGCCGGCGCCACCGGCTTCTCGATCTTCGCCGACACGCTGCTGAAAATGATGGGCCTGAACGTGCCACCGATCGCACTGTTCGCGGTTTGCGTGGCCGTGTCCTGGTACTGCGCATGGAAAAACGTGAAGCTCTCGGCCATGCTGATGCTGGCCTTCGAAGGCATTTCGGTGGCTCTCATTCTGATCCTGTGCGCCATCGTTCTGTCGCAACACCACTTCGCGGTCGACGCGGCGCAGTTCGACGTCAGCACGCTGCCGTGGTCGAGCGTCGGGCTGGGCGTCGTGGTCGCGATCTTCAGCCTCGTCGGCTTCGAATGCGCCACCGCATTCGGCGATGAAGCCAAGGATCCGTTGAAGACGATCCCGCGCGCGGTGATGGTGAGTCTCGTTTTAGCCGGCGCCTTCTTTGTCTTCGTGACCTATGTGATGGTGCTCGGCGTCCGTGGTTATTCGACTCCGCTCGACAAATTGGATACGCCGCTGAACACCTTGGCGACGCTCGCCAATGTGGCGCCGCTGTCGATCCCGCTGTCGCTCGGCGCCATGGTCAGCTTCTTCGCGCTCAATCTGTCGTGCCTCAATGCCGGCGCGCGCGTGATTTATGCCATGGGTCGTCATGGCATATTCCATCAATCGACGGCGGAGGCGCATGAGACCAACGAGACGCCGCACGTCGCGGTGACCACAATGGCGATTATCTCGTTCGTCCTGCCGACGATCGCTGCGTTCGGCGGCCTCGCGCCGCTCGACATCTTCAACTATGCCGGTACGCTTGCGGCTTTCGGCTTCATCACGCCGTATTGCCTCATCACCGTCGCGGCGCCGGTCTATCTCAAGCAGCTCGGCGAGCAGCGCCCCATCGACTTGGCGATGTGCGCGGCCTCGCTGGTGCTGTTGATGATCCCGACCGTGGGCAGCGTCATTCCGATACCGGATCCGCCGGTCAATTACTTCCCCTATGCGTATGTCGTTTATCTCGTCATCGGGATCGTGTGGATCGTCGCCTTCCATACCCGCAAACCCGCGGCGGTCGGCGAGATCAAGCAGGATCTCGAGCTGAACCATGCCCGGTTCCAGCAAGCAGCACCGCCGGTACCGGCGATCGGCAGCCCGAAGGCCGCATGAGGCTTACCGAACGGCGCGAGTGATTTCCCCCCTCGCGCGCCGCGGACATTGACCGTCATGACCGGGATCGCTTAGTCCCGTTCATGGCGGTCGGTGCATTTTCAGGACAAGCCTGCTTTGGAACCGAAATGAACGGCAAAGTCGTGACGCTGAATATCGGCGAGCCAAGGCTCGTCACCTATCGAGGGATGTCGTTTCGAACCGGCATCCTCAAGGCGCCGACCGACAAGCCCCTGATCCTGAAGAAGCTCAATTTCACCGGCGACGGCCAAGCCGACCTGTCAGCGCATGGCGGCATCGACAAGGCCGTCTATTGCTATCCGATCGAGCATTATGAGTTCTGGCGCCGCGAGATCGGCCGCGCGGTCCTGGCGATGGGGCAATTTGGCGAGAACGTGACGACCGCAGGCCTGCTCGAGGACGAGCTTCGGATCGGGGATATTCTGCGGATCGGCACGGCCGTCGTGCAAGTCTCCGAACCGCGGATTCCCTGCTACAAGCTCGTGATGCATATGAACGCGGGCAGCGATTTCTCCGTTCGCTTTCTCGCCGCCAATCGGACGGGCTTCTATTGCCGGGTTCGCGAAGAGGGAACCGTCGCGCGGTCGGATACGATCGCGCTTCTGTCGCGCGATCTGTCGTCGCCGACGGTGAGCGAAGTCATCGCCGCCACCCAATTCGCCGATCGCGACCCGGTCGCGCTGCGGCGCGTCGTCCGGGCACGCGACATTTCGGCGAAATGGCGGTCGCGGGTGCGGCGAATGATCGACGCCGAGGTTCGCCGCCGCATCGAAACAATCGGCGCGCAATCTCATGTGCTCGCGGTGGACGAGGTCGTGCCCGAGGGAAGAGACGTGGTCTCGATCTGGCTTCGGTCGCGCAGCGGCGTGCGGTTGCCGGCCGCATTGCCGGGGCAATATCTGACGATCGTCTGGGCCGATGGTCTCAAGCGCACCTACAGCCTGTCGGCGAGCGAAGCGGGCCGGCGCTACCGCATCACCGTGAAGCTTACGCGCGACGCGCAGAGCCGGCTCGGTCAAGCCTCGGCGCGGATCGCTGCGCTCGCGGCGGGAGATCATCTGCAGGTCGAGCGGCCGCGCGGCAATTTTCATCCCGATATAGACAGCGACACGCCGCTGGTTCTGGCCGCCGCCGGCATCGGCGTGACGCCGATCATGAGCATGATCGAACAGGCGACCCGATCCGGCCGGCGCGACGTGTTTGCGGCCTTTGGCATGAGGCGGCACGACGAGCATCCACTGGCGAATGAGCTCAAGGCGCTCCTGGCCGAGCGGCAGCGTCTGTCGGTGCTGTTGGCCTATTCACAGCACGACGGAACATCTGTCAAAGGGCTGCCTGCGGCAAAGCGCGGAAGGCTGACTGCGACCGACCTTCTGCCGCACTCCAGCGCGCCGCTCGCCGAAGTGTTCCTGTGCGGACCGGGCGATTTCATTTCGCAAATGCACGACGGTCTGGCCGCGGCCGGCGTCAATCCGCTGTGCATACGCTACGAGGCGTTCGGACCGTCGACGCTGTTGCCGGCACGAAGCGTTGCGCCCGACCCGGCGGCAACCTTCAAGATTGCTTTCGCACGCAGCGGCATGGACGCAGTTTGGACACCGTCATCGGGAACGCTTTTGAATCTCGCCGAGGCCGCGGGCGTGTCGCCGACATTCGGCTGCCGCGCCGGCAGTTGCGGACTCTGCCGCACCGCGATCACCGAAGGGCGCGTAAGCTATGTCGAACCCATTGATGCGCCTGAGACCGGCTATATCTATCCATGCTGCGCCATTCCGGAGACGGACTGCCGGCTGGATATTTAGATCAGCACCTATTCGCGCCGATCTTGTTATGGTCAAAAAACCCTCACTGGTGGCGGCGCCAAGAGCGCGCCGCCAGCCCATCAAACTTAAAGAGCAACCGGGACAGTAATGGCAACACGGTTAGAGCGTATCAGCGCCTTCACTCATGACGGCAGTCCACCCCTGGACCAGCCGCTAGAGCTTCTTTGCGAAGATCACGTTGGTACCTATGTCATCCCGTTCCTGTGCCGATGGCACGACGGAGCTTGGCAGAGCGCGGACACCAACAACACGATCGAGGCGACTGTCGTCGGCTGGCGCCTGCCCGGAAAAGATCAGCGCTGAACTTTGAGATTTTCGGCTGACGTCTTTCCTTTGTTCGCGACTTCTTCGTATTCGATGACCTGACCTTCGTTGAGGCCGTTCAGGCCGGCCCGTTCAACCGCCGAGATGTGAACGAACACATCCTTGCCGCCAGCTTGCGGCTGAATGAATCCGTAACCTTTTTGCGAGTTGAACCATTTCACGGTACCCTTAGCCATTATCTGCTCCAATAGAGTTAGCGACCGCTGCCGCGTATCGAGAAGATCGCGCGGCCGTTCTCATGGAGAGATCCGTGTTTTCGCCCGCGTGCTTCCGACGCTAGCTTATACTTAGAATGGTCTCGTGTCCTGCCCGAATTGACGCCGACAGTGGATACGGCCGATAGCCGCTTGCGACACCACGGCAGGTTCCTATTGCGCCGGCGTAAGTAGTCTTAAGCATCTGAGAAATAGCGAAATACGCGGCGGTTCCATTGTCTTCATTGGCCGATCCGCGCGCCGCGATTTGGCTCATCAGAACGTAGAGAAATCCAGCACCCGGCCACCGAAATCGTAGACGATCCACGCATATTCGGCTTTCACCGAATCTTCGGGGATGTCGCGCAGACGCACCTCGATGGCATGCGCGCCGGCTTGGCGGACGAACGGATGCGCACCGATCGTGACGCTCTCCAAATAGGCTTTTCGGGTTCCACTCAATCGTTTGAATGCGTCGGCTTGCAGCGCCGCAAGCTTTTGCTCGTTCAGCTCGGCGAGGTCCGCGACGGTGAAGCGCGGTCCCATCGAGTCAAGCGCGAAGCTGATGCCCGCGCGCGATACGCCGTCGCCGACGAAGTCGAATGTCGCCGCCTGTCCGCCATGCGCGGGTTCGTCTACCGTAATGCGTCCGCGCCGGCCTTCGGCGACGATCGAGGCGATCCTGGCGTTCTGGCCAAATATTGCGCCGACGCGCGCAATGGCGCCGGCCAGCGCCTTGGGGTCGAGCCAGTCGATTTTGGGGCGGCGCGATTCCGGTAGATCGACGCGCTCGATTACGCCCGTTTTGTCGGCGACCACCGTGGTGACTTCGCCGCTCGGCTCGGCGATCTCGACGTTCCAGGCGAGCGTGGGCTGACCCGGCTGATCGGTCGACGCGCCGAGGCCGATATGTTGCACGCTCGCTTGCGGTATCGCGGCTCTGGCAATGGCGTCCTTTTCCAGTTTGCCGACGATCGTCCAGTTGATATCGTCGACGCTGAAGGACGAGGGCTGCGGCGTACCCATCTGCGCGCTGACGTCGATGGTGCCGAGCCGCTGCTGCAAGCCGTTCAGGTCCCAGGTAAATGCCGCGGTGGCCGGCAAGCCGCTGCCCAATCTTGCCAGCGACTGATCGCGCATATTGGTGGCGAACGATATCGTCTTTCCCTCGATGCCGATCCGGGTCAGAACCGATTGCGGACCGATCGTGGCGCGAAACGCCGTGGCGGCGTCGGCGGCAAGCTCGGGCTCCTTAAGAATATTGAGCATCTTGGCGCGCTGCGTGCCGCTGAGATCGGCGCCGACGATGGCGCCCCGGGCATTGGCGATGATGTCGGCGCGCTCGCGGCCGCTGTCGATGTGCAACGTCCAGCGCACGTCGCCGCTGGACGGCTGCGGCAGAATATATGTCTGCCGTTCGATTTCCATATGCGTGACTTTTGCCGCGTCTTGCAGGTGCGCGCGGGCGATGCCCGCTTCGATGAGCTTCTGCGCAGCGGAAAAATCGATGCTGTCGAGGTCGAACAGATTGGCTTCGATGTCCGGATTGATCAGCGTCGGATCGACCGGCTCCGGGCCGGTCAGATGCCGCAGCGGAATTATGCCAAGATAATTCACGATGCTGTAGCGCCAACGATCGATGTGACTGGGATTTTTCGGATCCTGCGCCTCGATCTCGATGCCATTGGCGTCGCCTTCGATCTTGAGCACCCGCGCATGCGCGCCAATCGCCCCGCGCAACACCGAGATGGCCAGGCTGAAATTCAAACTATCGTCGATAAAGCCAGCTTCCGCGCTGCCGCCCGACGCCAGCAGGACTGCGCCGATCAGCGCGCAAAGAGCCCTCATCCGGAACCTCGCAGATTGGCGTAATACGGCGCGATGTTGGTCGCCATAGCACGGCGCGCGGTTCAAGCGGTGCCCTAATTTGGAGTAATTAGGACGAGGAGAGTTCGCGTACAAAATCCAAACGGCATAAGGCGGTTCCAGCGAGTTAATCCCACCACACACCATCGAATCAGCGAGGGCGTTTATATTGCGACCGTGCCAAGCTGGCGCCCCGATGGCCTTCAAAAGTGCATCGTAGAAGTCGTCTATCGTTCTCCACTGACGGGCATCGAGCTTTATCGGCTCCGGGTACATCAGCATTAGCTTTTAACGGCAAAATCGCGCAAAATTTCGTGCTTGAAAGCAAGTCCATGGCCGGGCCGCTCCGGCGCGGTGATCATGCCGTTCTTGACCGGTACCGGATCGATCCACAGGTCGTCGGACAGCCCCATGTCCTCGATCCACAATCCGTTCGGAATCGAGGCCAGCAGCTGCACGTTGAGTTCGGGAAACAGATGCGGCGCGATGGTGATGTTCCAGGTGTCGGCCACCGTCGCGATCTTGCGCAGCTCGGTCATGCCGCCGCGCATCGGATCGGGCTGCAAGATCGGCAGGAGCGGATTTTCGAAGAACGGTTTGAGATCAAAGCGGGTGAAATGCGTCTCGCCGCCGACGATGCGCAGATCGAGCGCCTGCGCGATGCGCAGATAGCCTGCGAAATCGTCCGGCACTACCGGCTCTTCCAGCCAATACACGTCATAGTCCTGAAACTTGCGGCCCATCTGGATGGCGATGTCGGCGGTCCAGCCCATATTGACGTCGATCATAATGTCGATATCGGGCCCGAGCGCTTCGCGCATGCGTTTGACATTGTCGAGATCGGTTGAGAGATCGGCTACGTGCGCGACCTGCATCTTGATTGCCTTGTAGCCGCGCTCTTTATAATGCAGCGCCTTGGCGATCATGCCGTCGCCGCCCGCGCCGCGGAAACAGCCCGAGCCATAGGCCGGCAATTGCGCGCGAAAATGGCCCCACAGCCGGTGCAGCGGCAGGTTGGCGCGCTTGCCGACTGCGTCCCACAACGCGATGTCGAGCGCCGACATCGCCATGGTGGCGATGCCGCCGCGGCCGTAAGTGACGGTCGCGCGCCACAGATCCTGCCAGATCGCTTCCACCGCGCTCGCATGCTTGCCGATGACGCGCGGGATGATGCACTCGTCGAGACAGGCCATGATCGACTTGATGCCGAGCCGGAACAGCAAGAGGTAACCCACGCCGACAATGCCGCCTTTGGTCTCGACCTCGAGCACCAGAATGTTGCGGGCATCGCCAAAGGCGTGGCCCTTGAGCCACGGCGTATCCGGCCACGGCACGTTCAGCATGGTCGTGCGGACGGCCTTGATGGTCATGTCGGTCATCGGCATTTCCTCGCGTTAAGCGCGCGTTGTCTCCACAATCGGAGCCTTGCACGGATCTTGGTGCAGCGCGAGCTTGGACGAAATAGCCGGGCTTGTCAGGCGCCGTAAAATCGCGCGACAAGTCACACGTCATTGCGCCGGAGAAGGCCGTGTCCTCGTCGACGATCAATATATCCGCCTATAGCGACGCGCTTGTCGTGCTCGGCACGGCGGGGATCGTGGTGCCGATTGTCAGCCGGCTCGGGTTCAGCCCGGTGCTGGGTTATCTCGGCGCTGGCGCGCTGTTGGGGCCGTTTGGGCTGGGCTCGCTCGTCAAGTTTTTTCCGCCGCTGGTCTGGATCACTGTCGGCGACGCCAAAGACGTCGCCGACATCGCCGAGCTTGGCATCGTCTTTCTCTTGTTCCTGATCGGACTTGAGCTCTCGCTGTCGCGGCTCTTGACCATGCGGCGGCTGGTCTTCGGTCTCGGCGGCTTGCAGGTCGTCATTACCGCCACGCTGCTCGCCGTTGCGGCGGATCATGCCGGCCTCAGTCATTCCGAATCGATCATTCTCGGCGTGTGTCTGTCGCTGTCGTCGACGGCGATCGTGCTGGAGCTGCTTTCGAATCAGGAACGGCTGACCAGCAATGTCGGCCGCGCCACCTTTGCGGTGCTGTTGGCGCAGGACCTTGCCGTTATCCCGGTGTTGATTTTCATCTCGCTCTTGGCGGCTGGCCCCGAGGGCTCGGTACTGCAGAGCCTCGGCCGGGCCTTCTTGCAAGCGGTCGTCGCGCTTACCGTCATTATCTTGTTCGGCCGCCTGCTGATGCGCCCGCTGTTCCGCCTCGTCGCGTCGACGCGCTCGCGCGAACTGTTCATCGCCACCGTGCTATTTGTGATCATCGCAGCTGCCGTTGTCGCCAGTCAGGCGGGGCTTTCGATGGCGCTGGGTGCCTTCGTCGCCGGGCTGTTGCTTGCCGAGACCGAGTACCGCAAGGCGGTCGAAGCGACCATCGAGCCGTTCAAGGGTCTCTTGCTTGGCATCTTCTTTTTCACGGTCGGCATGGATATCGACGTGCGCGAAATTTTCCACGCGCCGGTCTTGCTGCTTACCGCCGTTGTCGGGCTGATCGCGGTCAAGGCCTTGCTGGTCATCGGTCTCGCAAAGATGTTTCGCTTGTCGTGGCCAGCCGCGGTCGAGATGGGCCTTCTGCTCGGGCCGGGCGGTGAATTCGCCTTCGTCGGCATCGGCATGGCGTCGGCACTAAGTTTGATCGACGGGCGCCTTGCCAGCGCCGCGCTGGCGGTGACGTCGATCACCATGGCGCTGACGCCTGGTCTGTCATTTGTCGGCCGGCGCATCGGTTCATGGCTGCGGGCTGGCGCGCCTGTCGCCACCGAGCTTGTGGCGCGGCCGAGCGCAGGCCAGAAACACGCGATCGTTGTCGGCTACGGCCGGGTCGGCAAAGTCGTGTGCGCGCTGCTCAAGGAGCACGGCATTCCGTTCATCGCCGCCGATTCCGACGCCTCCACCGTGACGCGCGACCGGCGCGACGGCCACGAGGTCTATTACGGCGACGCCAGCGACGATAGATTTCTCGAAATCTGCGGGTTGAGCAACGCCGCCGGCGTCATCATCACCATCCATAATCACGCTTTGATCGACGATGTCGTCGAGCATGTGCGCGCCCTGCGGCCCGACGTCGTCATCGTCGCGCGCGCTCGCGACGCCGATCATGCGCGTCATCTTTATCAGCTCGGCGCCACCGACGCGGTGCCGGAAACCGTCGAAGCGAGCCTGCAGTTGTCCGAAGCGGCTTTGGTGGGCTTAGGGATTCCGGCCGGGCCGGTCATCGCCTCGATCCATGAAAAGCGGGACGAAATCCGCCACGAATTGCAGGAAGCCGCGCAGAAAGCAGGCCTCGAGATCACCCGCGCGGTGCGGGCCAAAACCGCCGCCAAGAGGCAAAAGACCCGCGGCTGAACCGCTAGTGGCAAGCGCGGCCACCAACGCCGGTATGACCAATCGGCATATCTCATAGGAGTGTTTCAGCAATTGTAACAACTGCGCGGCATTCGTAGCATGCTAGCGCTCATAAGCTGCGCCGGGCATCGCGGAGCGACAAAAAGGAGACGTTGCGATGCTGAGGACGCTGACGCGCTTGGCCCTGCCGCTTCTGGCCGTTCTGTTGCCAGCGCTCTACGCAACAGCGCAGCAGCCTTCGTATCCCGACCGGCCGCTGACCATGGTCGTGACGTTTACGCCCGGCGGCTCGTCGGATGTGCTGGCGCGCGCGGTGGCGGATGCCATGTCGCGCGGGCTCGGCCAGCAGGTGGTGGTCGAAAACCGGCCGGGCGCCGGCGGCCATGTCGGCGCCGAGTCGGTGGCGCGCGCGGCACCTGACGGCTACACGATCCTGTTCGGCACCAATGGCACGCTCGGCATCGGGCCCGCGCTTTACAAGAATTTGCGCTACGATCCGGCGCACGACCTGAGCCCGGTCGGAATCCTTCACAAATTACCCCTCCTCCTGATCGTCAATCCATCGGTGCCAGCGCAGAACTTGCGCGAACTGATCGACTATGCCCACGCCAATCCCGGCAAGCTGTCTTTCGCCTCGGCTGGCGTCGGCACGGTTTCGCATCTCGCCGGCGAACTCTTCAAGGACGAAGCCAAGATCGATATCCTGCACGTACCCTACAAAGGCGGCGGCGCGACGTTTCCGGATTTGCTGGCCGGACGGGTCGCCATGATGCTGGAAACAATTCCGACCGCGTTGCCGCTGGTGCGCAGCGGGGGGATGCGCGCCATCGGCGTAACCGTCAAGGAGCGCTCGGCCTCGGCGCCGGATATTCCGACATTGGCAGAATCCGGCTTGCCTAATTTCGACGTCAGCGCCTGGACCGGCCTGTTCGTACCCGCCGGCACGCCGCGCGCCATCGTCGAACGGCTCAACGCCGAAACCCGCAGGATCGCCGGCGACAAGGGCTACGCTGCTCTCATCGGGTCGATGGGAACTGACGTCGCGAGTTCAAGCCCGGAAGAATTTGGTGCATTCGTGCACGATGACGTTGAGCGCTGGTCCGAGGTCATCCGGCGCTCCGCTATCCCGCAGATCGATTGAGGCCGCGATATGGAGGAAGGCGTGAGCTACGAAACCATCACTGTCGAGCCCGTGTCGCCGCATATCGGCGCGGAGATCGGTAACATCGACCTGACCAAGCCGCTGCCGAACAACCAGGTCGAGGAACTGCACCGCGCATTTATTCAGTACCAAGTGATCTTCTTCCGCGACCAGAGGATCAGCTTTGACGACCACATCAGGCTCGGGCGCTATTTCGGCCCGATCGGCAAGCACGTCGGCGGCGCAACCATCAGCAAGACCACCGATAATCCTTACGTGCGGAAATTTCATTACGACGAGACGTCGACACAGATTTCCGGTGAGAATTTTCACTCCGACCAGTCCTGCGGGGCGGTGCCGCCGCTCGGCAGCATGCTCTACAATCACACCGTGCCGCCCGACGGTGGCGGCGACACCATGTTTGCTAGCATGTATGCCGCCTATGACGCGCTGTCGCCGCGCATGAAGACCTATCTCTCAGGCCTGACCGCCACCCATGATGGCAGGCGCGTGTTCGGTCCCACCGCGCCGGTGTCGGTGCATCCGGTGATCATCAAACATCCGGTCACGGGTAAGAGAGTCATTTACGTCAATACCGACTTCACCGCGAAGATCAACGAATTGCCGGCGTTCGAAGGCGAGCGGGTGCTGCGATTCCTGATCGATCACTGCAACAAGCCGGAATGGACGTGCCGTTTCCGCTGGCGGGCTCATTCGATCGCGTTCTGGGACAATCGCTGCACCCATCACAAGGCGATCTGGGACTATTGGCCGAACGTCCGTTCCGGCTATCGCATCCAGGTTGAGGGGACGGCCGCGCCGGAGGCCGGCTGATCAGCCCGCCGCCGCAGCACCGCGCGCGTCCTTGCCGCGCCGTACCGCGACAATCTCGGCGAGGATCGAAATCGCGATCTCATCGGGCGTGATGGCGCCGAGATCGAGCCCGGCCGGCGCTTTGAGTTTTGCCAGGCGTTCGGCCGTGACGCCGCGCTCGGCAAGCGCGGCCCTTAATGACTCGGCTTTCTTGCGGCTGCCCACAAAGGCAATGTAGTCGGCATCGATGGCGATCGCCGCCAGCAAAGCGGCTTCGTCGCCGCGGCCTTGCGTCGAGACCACGACATAGCGGGCCGCGGCTTCCTCGACCGGCAGTGCGAAACCTTCGATGCGGCGATCGGCCTCGGCGAAGGCGGCCTGTTCTGACGCGGGCGCGCAGACCGTGACGGCAAAGCCGGATCGCCGGGCGAGTTCGGCCGTGGCGACCGCGACGGGGCTTGAGCCGCAAATCACCACCTGCGGCCGCGGCAGGATCGGCTCGACGAATATATCCATGGTGCCCTGGCTCGGGCACATATTCTTGGCAAAGCGCACGCCGCCTTCTTCCTCGCCGGCTTGGTGGCCCTTAACTTCGAGCGCATCGGGCGGCTGCACCGACACAAGCCGCGATTTGCCGTCGGCAATGGCGTCGCGCGCCGCCTTGAGCACCGCGGCCCGCGCGCAGCCGCCGCCGATCCAGCCTTCAGAGATCGTGCCGTCCGGCAGGATGACCGCCTTGGCGCCGGCTTTCGCCGCGGTCGCCGCCACCGTGCGCACGACGGTCGCGAGCGCGAACGGCACGCCCGCCATTTTGCGCGTCGAGATGATGTCGAGAATGTCGTCGGCGCGGTTCATCGCATCCTCGCCAGATACGGCTCGAGCGCCGCAAGGCTTTCGAGATTGTGCGCGGGCGCGAATAGATCGACATAGGGCAGCGCCGCTTGCATGCCGCGCGCCTGCGGCGAGTAATCGCGCCAGCCGATCAGCGGATTGAGCCAGATGATTTTTTTGCAGCGGCGGCGCAGACGGCGCATCTCCTCGGCAAGCTCCGTGGGCGTGCCGGTGTCATAGCCGTCGGAAACGATCATCACGGCAGCGCGCGAATTGATGACGCGGCGCGCATGCCAGCGATTGAAACTGGCGAGACTTTCGCCGATACGCGTGCCGCCGCCGATGCCCTGCGCCATCAGCGACAGCCGTTCCACAGCGCGCGTCACGTTGCGATCGCGCAGCGACGGCGAGACATGCGCAAGTCGGGTGTGAAAGACGAAAGCCTCGGCTTCGCGAAACGCGTCGACGACACCGTGCAGGAAGCGAACGAAGAACGCGGTGTAAAGGCTCATGGAGCCGGAAGCGTCGAGCAGCACGACGAGCCGCAGCGGTTTGATCTTGCGGCGCCGCCAGGCGAGGTCGAGCAGCGTGCCGCCGTGCGAGACATTGCGGTGAATGGTGCGGCGCAGATCGAGCCTGCGGCCGCGCCGGCGAATTTGCTCACGCCGCACCAGCCGCGCTCGCATCACGCGCGCGAGCCGCGCCGCGAGCGCGTGGGTCGCGGCAATATCGTCAGGGTCGACGATGTGGCGAAGGTCGGTTGCGGACAGCGTTTCGATGCGCGACGCGCCGTCGCGGCGGCCGCGGCCGTCGGCCGGCGTCTCGCCATTTTCTTCGCTGCGCCGTTCCAAGCGATCCGGCGGGCCGAGCGCGTCTGGCGGCACATGAGCTTCGGCAAGCTTTCGCGCCGGGCCTTGGGTCGCGCCCGGTGCGCCCGAAACAATCTGTCGCTGCCGCATGTCGCGGCCCTGCCAGAATGCGTCGAAAATTTCGTCGAACCGTTCCCAGTCGGAATGCGTGGCGCAGAATAGCGCGCGCAATGCCGGTTTCAGGGAGCTTGGCCGCGTCGCGGCGGGGGAGGCGAGCACCTGCAACGCATCGCCGGTCTCGGCGAGGCCGACGCGAAAACCATTGTCGCGCAATATGTGCGCAAAACCGGCGAGCCGGCGGCGAGCACCAGGTAATTCACTTATGCTCATCTATGCCACCTTGCCGAGCAGGCGCTCGCTCACTTCGCGGGTGACGCGGGCGCGATCTTCATGCGTCTTCAGGAGACAAATCATCGTCTCGTAGACCGCCTCCGGCTCCTGGCGCAGATCGTGCACGTCGAGCCCGGCAAGCGTCGCCGCCCAGTCGAGCGTCTCGGCAACGCCCGGCACTTTGCGCAAATCCTCCTTGCGCACCGCCGCCACCATGCGGGCGATCTGCAAGGCGAGCGAGGTGTCGATGCCCGGTATGCGCGTGACAATGATGCGCGCTTCGCGGTCCACTTCCGGAAAATCGATGTAGTGATAGAGGCAGCGCCGGCGCAGCGCGTCGGATAATTCGCGGGTGCCGTTCGAGGTCAGGACGACGCGCGGGATCGAGATCGCCTTGATCGTGCCAAGCTCCGGAATGCTGACCTGGAAGTCGGAAAGCAGTTCGAGCAAAAACGCTTCGAACTCTTCGTCGGCGCGGTCGACCTCGTCGATCAACAGCACTGGCGGCGAGGCGCGGCGGATGGCGGCCAAGAGTGGCCGCTCCAAGAGATATTTTTCCGAGAATATGTGTTCCTCGATCGCATCGGCGTTTTCGCCGATGCCCTCGCGGGCTTTTATGGCGAGCAACTGGCGCTGATAGTTCCACTCGTAGAGCGCAGCATTCTGGTCGAGCCCTTCATAGCATTGCAGCCGGATCAGCTCCGCGCCGTGCACGGCTGAGAGCGCCTTGCCGACCTCGGTCTTGCCGACGCCGGCTTCGCCTTCAAGCAGCAGCGGGCGCTTGAGAAAGTCCATCAACCACAAAGCCGTGGCGATGTCGTGGTCGGCCACATAGCCGACGGCGGCGAGCTTATCCGAGATTTCTTCGCGCTTCATGCGAGCTTTCCGCAGCGCCGGCCATCTCTACCCCGGATGCAGGCCCAGTTTTTCCGCCGCCATCCAGGTGCGCCAATTATCGTGCGGCATCTGGATATGTGTCGAGCCCAAGAACGCGAAGGCGTCATTGATGGCGTTGGAGAAGCACGGCACGCCGCCGACATTGGGGCTCTCGCCGACGCCTTTGGCGCCGATCGGATGATGCGGCGACGGCGTCGTGGTCCAGTCGGTTTCCCAATGCGGCGTCTCGACCGCGGTCGGCAGAAAGTAATCCATGAACGACGCCGTAGTGACATTGCCGTCGTCGTCGTAGCGGATCTCCTGGCCCATGGCGATGGCGAAAGCCTCCGTCAGGCCGCCATGGATCTGGCCCTCGATGATCATCGGATTGATCCGCGTGCCGCAATCGTCGAGCGCGTAGAAGCGGCGCACCTTGGTGGTGCCGGTGTCGACGTCGACATCGACGACGCAGATATAGGCGCCGAACGGAAAGGTGAAATTCGGCGGATCGTAATAGTTGATCGCCTCCAAGCCGGGCTCCATGCCGGGCGGCACTTCGTGATAGGCGGCCCAGGCCAATTCGGTCATGGTCTTGAAGCGTTCGGGATTGCCTCGCACTCTGAAACGATCCACGTCCCATTCCAGATCGTCGTCGTGCACTTCGAGCATATAGGCGGCGATCATTTGCGCCTTGGCCTTGATTTTTCGGCAGGCCATCGCGGTCGCGGCGCCCGACACCGGGGTCGAACGCGAACCGTAGGTGCCAAGCCCGTAGGGCGCGGTATCGGTATTGCCTTCCTCGACGGTGATATTGTCGGCGGCGATGCCGAGCTCGGTGGCGATGATCTGGGCGTAAGTCGTCTCGTGGCCCTGGCCCTGTGATTTGGTGCCGAGCCGGCAAATGCCAGAGCCAGTCGGATGGATGCGGATTTCGGCGGAATCGAACATCGCGATGCCGAGAATGTCGCAAGCGCGCGACGGCCCGGCGCCGACGATCTCGGTGAAGAAGGCGACGCCGATGCCCATCAGTTCCCGTGTCTCGCCGCGCTTGAACGCTTCGCGTTTTGTCTTCTGCTCCTCGCGCAATTTCTTGTAGTTGACCGATTCCATCGCCTTGTTGAGGGCGGTCTGATAGTCGCCGGAATCATATTGCCAGCCGAACGCCGACGTGTAGGGGAATTGCTCGCGGCGGATCAGGTTCTTCATGCGGAACTCGGCCGGGTCCATGCCGAGCTTTTGCGCCATGATGTCCATGGCGCGCTCGATGCAATAGGCGGCTTCGGTCACGCGAAACGAGCAACGATAGGCAACGCCGCCCGGCGCTTTGTTGGTATACACGCCGTCGACTAGGCAATGCGCGGCCGGGAAGTCGTAGGAGCCGCTGATGATGCTGAACAGGCCGGCCGGCCATTTGGTGGCATTGGCGCAGGCGTCGAACGCGCCATGATCGGCGATGGTGTAGCAGCGCATGCCAAGGACCTTGCCGTCCTTGGTGGCGGCGATTTCCATATCCATGAAGAAATCGCGCGCGAATGCTGTGGTCGAAAGATTTTCGATGCGATCCTCGACCCACTTCACCGGGCGGCCGGTCACGATCGAGGCGACGATCGAGCAGATATAGCCCGGATAGGCGCCGACCTTGTTGCCGAAGCCGCCGCCGATGTCGGGGGAGATGACGTGAATCTTGTGTTCGGGGATTTTTGAGATCAGCGAGCCGACGGTGCGGATGACATGCGGCGCCTGGAACGTGCCGTAAAGCGTCAACTCGCCTTTGATCTTGTCGAAGGAGGCGACGCATTGGCAGGTTTCGAGCGGGCAGGGATGGACGCGCTGATAGACGATCATCTCCTTGATCGCCACGTCGGCCTTGGCGAAGGCCGCGTCGGCCGCGGCCTTGTCGCCGGCCTGCCAAGCGAAGATATGGTTATAGTGCTTGCGCTTGCCGTGCGCGCCTTCGGTCTTGTCTTTCAGATCCTCGCGGATCATCGGCGCGCCGGCGGTCATGGCCTTGAGCGGATCGACCAGGACGGGAAGCTGCTCGTATTCGACCTCGACCAGATCGGCGGCGTCGGCCGCGACATAGCGGTCTTCGGCGATGACGAAAGCGACTTCCTGGTTCTGAAACAGCACCTTGCCGTCGGCGAGCACCATCTGCGAATCGCCGGCGAGCGTCGGCATCCAGGCAAGGTTGACGGTCTTGAGCGTCTCGGCGGTCAGCACCGCGACGACGCCCGGCACGGCCGCGGCTTTCGTGGTGTCGATCTTCTTGATGCGGGCATGCGCATAGGGCGAGCGGTTGAAGTCGCCATAGAGCATGTTCGGCATCTTCACGTCGTCGACGTAGTTGCCTTTGCCCTGGGTGAAGCGGATATCCTCGACGCGCTTTCTCTTGCAGCCCATGCCTTCGAGCTTTTGGGCGCGTTCGGCGGAGGTGGGGGTCATGTCGTTCATTCTGCGGCCTCCTGGAACGGCACGCCGTTGAGCTTGGCGGCGGCGAATTGAATCGCTTTGACGATGTTCTGATAGCCGGTGCAGCGGCACAGATTTCCGGCAATGCCGAAACGGATTTCCTCCTCGGTCGGATTGTTGTTTTCCTGGAGGAGCCGATAGGCGCGGGTGATCATGCCCGGTGTGCAGAAGCCGCATTGCAGCCCGTGCATCTCGCGAAAGCCTTCCTGAAGCGCATGCAAGGTGCCGTCGGGGTTGGCGATCCCTTCGATGGTGCGGATGTCGGCCCCATTGGCCTGCACCGCGAACACGGTACAGGATTTCACCGACTTGCCGTCGAGATCGACGGTGCAGGCGCCGCAATGCGTGGTCTCGCAGCCGATATGCGGCCCGGTAAGATTGAGCTGTTCACGCAGGAAGTGGATGAGAAGCGTGCGCGGCTCGACCAACGCTTCAACGGTCTTGCCGTTCACTTTCATTTCAACTTGGGATTTGGCCATTGGTTTTCTCCTCAACCGCGGGCGCGCGATTTGGCGCGCTCGAGCGCGCGCGCGAGCATCACGCCCGCCATCTTGGTGCGGTAGATCGCGGGTCCGCGCGCATCGGCGGCGGGCGATGTGATCGCTTCCGCGGCGGCGACGGCTCTTTTCACCGTTGCGGCATCGAGCGACGAGCCGTTGAGAATTTTGGCCGCTTCTTCCGCCCATAGCGGCGTTTCGGCAACATTGGTCAGGCCGATGGAGCAACCCGCCACCTTGCTGCCGGACATGGTGAGCACTACGGCGGCGGCGGCGGTCGCGTAATCGCCGATCTTGCGTTTGAGTTTTTCGTAAGCATAGCCGTGGCCCGCGGCCGGGACCGGAATGCGGATTGCGGTCAACACGTCGCCGGATTCGAGCGCGGTGAAATAGGCGCCCTGATAGAATTCGCGCGCCGCGATGCGGCGTTCGCCAGCTTTGCCCATGACGTGATAGCTCGCGCCGAGGCACAGCATCAGCGCCGGCATGTCGTTGCCGGGATCGCCATTGGCGACATTGCCGCCGACCGTGCCGAGATAGCGCACCTGCGGATCGGCAATCACGAGCGAAGTCTCGCGCAGGATCGGTACTTTCGCGGCCAACAGATCGGAGCCGATGAGATCGTGCTGCGTCGTCATCGCGCCAATGACGACGTCATTGCCGTCGCTGCGGATGCCTTTGAGATCGGCAATGCCGGCGAGATCGACCAGGTTTGCCGGCGTGGCGAGCCGCAGCTTCATCATCGGAATGAGACTGTGCCCGCCGGCAAGCGCGCGGCCGTCGTCGCCGAACTTGGCGAGGAGCCCCACGGCTTCTTGGACGGATTGTGGGCGATGATAGTTAAAGGATCCAGGTATCACGGGCATCCTCCCTTGCGCATTCGGCCGGTCCGCGGTCACCACCGCTGCCGTCCGATTTCCGCGCCCAATACCGGTTTTCAGTTCTAGAGGTGGAATGGTGACCGGCGGTGCGGCGCAGCAGCAAGGCTCGCTGCACCAACTCTCCAGACGATGCACCGACAGCCGCCTTTGCGCACGAATGGCGGCGCATTTGCACGAATTGCGTCAGGATGTCTGACGCAATTCACCCACCGCTTCGCCACGTCACGAATGCGGCGCGATCTTATTGCGGTGCAAAATGATGGCGCCGGCGCAAAACGGCAGCGGGATTGTCGCCAGTGAGCGTGGCGACGCGTCTCTTCAGCCAGCCGATCCGGCTGCGGCTGACCGGCACGACATAATCATGCGCCGCATCCATCTCGACCAGTTCATTGTCGCCGGACCGCTTATAGCCGACCACGCGGTCGATATTGACGATGTGGCTGCGATGAATGCGGACAAAGCGGGAATTGTCGAGGCGGGATTCGATATCGCCGATGGCTAGCGGGCAAAACAATTTGTCGCTGCCGTTGAAGATATAAGTGTAATGCGCGTTGGCATGCACCGCGACGACGTCGTCGACGGCAACGAAATGCGTCGAGCCGTCGCGCTCGATCGGCAAATGGCGGGCGAAACGCCGCGGCGGCGCACCCGCGCCGCCCAGCGGTCCGTAGCTGCCGCGCCCGAATTCGGGGTTGGCGTCATGACCGTTCGCGTGAGCTGCGACCGGCACCGGCGCCGCTTCGGTATCCGCCACCATATCCGTGGACGCTGGGCGCGCGCCGCTGAAATTCGGATTCGTTTGCAGGGCCGCACGCGCCGGATCGGGCACGAGGAACAAAAGGAATATTCCCGACAGGCAGAACGCGACCACGGCGACAACGATGGCGAGCAAGTCGCTTGAGAGTGCCGGCGCGCTGGCCGCCGCGGTCGAAGGGAACGGCAACAGCGTCAGGCCCGCCATCGCCGTATAGTGCATGCCCGAGACCGCAATGCCGAACGCGATCGCGGACAGGATCAGCGGCGGGCGTCCGCCGCGGCCGGTGGCGAGCCACAGCGCCAGGCCGGACGCCGCGATCGCGATCGCCATGCTGGCGGCGACATAAATCCGCTCGTGGATCATATAGGCGCTGGCGCTGAGCGCGCTCATGCCGATGTAGTGCATCGAAAAAATGCCGCCGCCCATCAAGCACGACGACAAAGTCAGACGCTGCAGCGTGAGCGGTCCCGAACTCGTGGCGTAAACTGCAACGCCGACCACGATCACGCAAACCAGAAACGACAACAGCGTCGGGAACACCAGATAATCGACTGGAAACGGCGGACGCGCCGCCAGCATGCCGATGAAATGCATGGTCCAGATCGCGACCGCGAGCGAGAAGGCGGCGCCGGCGAGCAGAAGGCGCCGGCGCATGCCGCTGGCGGCACCGATCTGGACGGCGAGGCTCAAGCCGACATACGCGCCCTGGATCGCCATGCCGATCGAGAGCAAGACAAGCCACGACTCATATGTCACCGGCATGCCCGCATCCTTCGCCAGGATAGGACTAAAGCCCGTTCGCCAACGGGTTCCTGGAAACCATTATAGACGGGTTTGTGACAGAGGCCGATACCGGCTTGGCGTTGAACGATCGGGCTTAAGGGCTCGTCACGCGCTTAAGACGTTCAGCCCTCGTTGCCGCGCGGCAGCGGTGAAACGCTCTTTGCCGGGGCTTCGATAGATGTCTGCTTGGGAGCTTCGTTTGGCGTCACCTGAGGCGCTCCGCTGGGCGCCGCGACTTGGGGAGCCGGCGCGCCTTTCGGGCTTGCCACGACGGGGGCAGAGCCGGCCGGCCGGCAGGTTTCCGCATGCGCTGTCTGCAGCACCGAGTTCAGCGCCACGGCCTGCAGCCGCGGCGACTTGTCGATGGTGAAATGATCGATACTCGGGTCGCTGGAGACGTCGACATTTTGCAGCTTGCCGCGGAAACCGGAGCCGGGACGCATATAGGCATAGATCCGCTGCGTCAGATTGAGCACGCAGGCGACGTTTTTCGATGCGACGTAGGAGCCGGTGCCGTCGAACGGAACGACCAGCGCCACCGGCACGCCTTGGGCGTTGAGGCTTTGCGCCATCATCATCACCGCATCGGCGCCGAGCGAATGGCCGACGAGAATGTAAGGGCCGTGATCGCCGGCGTGGTATTTCGCCGCGATCTGGGCGACGACGGAGTCGGCGAGGGTGTGATTATAGACGCTGGCTTCGATGCCATGGCTCTCGATCTCGGTCGCAAGCTGATCCATGCCGAGCGAGAAAATATTGAGGAGGCCGCGCATCAGATAGACATGCGGGCGGGACATGTCGGGGCCGCGCTGGGCGAATTTGGGCGCGCTTTGTGCCGCGGGTGGCAGCGTGGTCAGCGCCAGCAACGCCAAGACGACTGCAAAGACGATTGCGAACAGGCGGGCAAGACCCGACGGTCTCGCAAAGCATCCACGAGCGCCCGACATCGGCACCACTCCACGCTACGCCACACACAAACGATGCCGCAGACTATGGCTCAAACAAGGTAAAAATTTCCTTGCCATGGCACGAAAGTGCGACGCCTCAAGGCGTGATCCGCAAAAAGTCAGCCCTCCGACTTGATCCGATAGGCGGATGCCGGTTTTCCGAAAAGATCATGCGCCAACGTCTAGTAAGTATTGGCGACGCGCCGGCTGGCGAGTTCAAGCACAATCGGCCGCGTCGCCTCCTGCAACGGCGTGCGCCGCACGTCCGCGAGCACGTGCAGAAAATCCGCGAACCATGCCTGCACCGATGCCGTCTTCAGCTTGCGCACCATGGACTGCCAGCGTTCACGCCGCTCCTCGACGTTCATTTTGAGCCCAGTTGCGATCTGCCGCGCCATGCCGTCGATATCGTGCGGATTGACCAGAAGCGCAGCGTCGAGTTCCTTGGCGGCGCCGGCGAACGACGACAGGACCAGCACGCCCGGATCGAGCGGGTTTTGCGCGGCGACATATTCCTTGGCGACGAGGTTCATGCCGTCATGCAGCGGCGTGACCAAGCCGACGCAGGCGACCCGATAGAAGCCAGCAAGCGTGAGCTGTGAAAAGCCCTTGTTGAGATAGCGGATCGGCGTCCAATCGACTTCGCTCTGGCGGCCATTGACCTCGCCGACCAAGCCGGCGAGCTCCGATCTCAGTTCGCGATAGGCCTTGATATTGCCGCGCGATGGCACCGCGACCTGCAGGAGCGACACGCGGCGCTTCAGGCTCGGTTCAATTTCGAGCATGCGATCAAAGGCGCGCACGCGGTTTGCGAGGCCTTTCGAGTAATCGAGGCGATCGACGCCGAGCACAAGCCTAGCGCCATGCAGGCTGTCGCGCAGGCGCGAAACTTCAAGCCGGCCGACGGCTTTGGTGGCGCGGGCGGCAAACTCCTCGACATCGATGCCGATCGGGAAAGTCGCGAACTGGGTCAGTCCCCAATGCGACGCTACCGTTCCGTCGACGATGTTGAGGCTGAGTTCGGTGCGCAAATAATCCTCGAAATTCTGCCGGTCCTCGACGGTCTGGAAGCCGATCAAATCGTAAGCGAGCATCGCCTCGGCGAGATCGGCGCAATGCGGCACGGCAGACATGGTGCGGCGCTCGGCCCATGGCGTGTGCAGAAAGAAACCGAGCGGCCGCTCGATGCCGAGCTGACGCAGTTCCGCTCCCAAGGCCAGAAAGTGATAGTCCTGAATCCAGAACGCCGTCTCGGGCGAATTGAAACGCACGAGCGCGCGCGCCATGAAGGCGTTGATCTCGCGGTAACACGTGTAGTCGTCGGCGGTGACGTGAATGAGATCGGACCGCGAATGCAGCGCCGGCCACAGTGCCGAATTGGCGAAGCCCTCGTAATAGCCGCGATAATGTTTGGCCGGCATGTCGACCGTCGCCAAAGCGCCGGAGCCGAGCGCTTCGATCTTGGCGAACGAATTATTTGTTTGGGCAGCGTCGCCGGCCTGACCGCTTGAACCAACCCAGATGGCGCCGGAATCGCGAACCATCGGCAACAGCGCCGCCGCCAAACCGCCGGCGAACGGTTCATCGGGTTTTGCGCTGGCAACGCGATTGGAGACGACCACCACATTCATGGAACTCATCCTCCACTCCCCTGCGGGCAACAACGGTTTTGGCCGCGCTTTGTTCCAATTTGTGATGTGGCGCAGCGCGGTCGCGCTAAAGCGATGGTTTTTCAACGGTCAATTGCGGCGGCACGATGCGCTGCTTTTTTGACGCGTCATGATTGGCGATTTCGCTCATGCCTCCGCGTAGGCGGTGGTCGAGAGCAGACTCACTTCAGCGCGACGCGAGTCCAATCTTGTGTGCTGCACAACGATCGGCACATCGGACTCGAACACCGACGAATACGCCGTGTCGCGCGGCACCGGTTTCGGATCGTTGAGATCGTTGAATTTCAGATGCAGCGTGCGCCGCGCCGCGATGTTGATGAGATAGGGACCGGCCGGTTCGCGATCGGAAAAGAAAATTGTGATGCGAATATTCGCCGTTCGGTCACCGGCATTGAGAATGCACGCGGTCTCATGCGACACCAGCGCCGGATCGGAAAACGAGCTCTCCGACGGAATATAACCTTCGGCAATAGCCCAGCGTGTACGGCCAAGAGATTCCATATCGAGTTCCAATAATATTGCCGCGTAGCTGGATGGTTTAACGGTGCAATATGCCACGGGTTCCGCAGCAGGAACTTTTTTCATATGCCAGCGTTTGTCCGCGGGGCGCATGACTGCGCAAGTCCGATCGCGTCAACATAGCCGTCATTGCGCAACACATCTTCGTGGAATTCAAAAATGCGCGCCCTGACTGTTGCGCCAGGTACTGCAAACTCAGCATGGCTCGATGATGTGCCCGACCCGCCGGCTTCAGACGGCGCCGTTCTGGTGCGCACATTGGCGCTCGGCGTTTGCGGCACGGACCGCGACATCGTTGCCGGCGATTATGGCTGGGCGCCGCCGGGCCAGAAACGCTTGGTGATCGGCCACGAATCGCTCGGCGAGGTCGAAGCGGCGCCGGCGGATTGCGGTTTCGAACCGGGCGACCTCGTCGTCGGCATTGTGCGCCGGCCCGATCCGGTGCCGTGTCCGTCTTGCGCGGTCGGCGAATGGGATATGTGCCGCAACGGCCGTTACACCGAGCGCGGCATCAAGGAACGCAACGGCTATGGCTCGGATTTTTTCCGTATCGAGCCGGACTTCCTGATCAAGCTCGATCCGTCTCTCGGCATGAATGGCGTGTTGGTCGAGCCGACCAGCGTGGTCGCCAAAGCGTGGGATCACACCGAACGCATCGGCCGGCGCTCGCGCGCTTGGGCGCCGAGGACACTCCTTGTGACCGGCGCCGGTCCGATCGGTCTTTTGGCGGCAATGATCGGCGCGCAACGCGGGCTCGATGTCCACGTGCTCGATCATCACGAGAGCGTGGAAAAGAAAACGGTCGTGCGCGAACTCGGTGGCACATTTCATCTTGGCGGCATTTCGGATCAATTGAAGCCCGATATTCTGATGGAATGCACCGGCGCGCCGAGCGTCGTGCGCGACGTGTTCGGCCGCACCGCGCCCGGCGGCATCGTCTGCCTGGTCGGCGTTTCCGCGCCCGGTCACGATCTCGACATCGACATCGGCGGCATCAATCGCACCATGGTGCTCGACAACGACACCGTATTCGGCAGCGTCAACGCCAATCGCGCGCATTATGAAGACGCCGTCGCCGCGCTGCAGCACGCCAATAAGGATTGGCTCGCTCGCCTGATCACCCGGCGCGTGCCGGTCGAGCAATGGACGCTGTCGCTGGTGCGGGAACCCGGCGACATCAAAGTCGTCGTCGATTTTTCCTGACGGCGCGCTCGCATGGCTTCCGGCATAGAAATGGCCTCGCGCATCGAAGACTATGCGCTGATCGGCGATTGCCGGAGCGCGGCGCTGGTGGCGCGCGGCGGTTCGATCGACTGGCTGTGCTGGCCGCGTTTTGATTCGGAAGCCTGCTTCGCGGCGCTGCTCGGCACGCCTGACAATGGCCGCTGGCTAGTGGCGCCGCGCGACGAAGCCCGCATCACGCGCCGTTATCGGTCCAACACGCTCATCCTCGAGACTCAGTTCGAAACCGCCGACGGCGCCGCCACCGTCGTCGACTTCATGCCGTTCCACGATGGTCAATCCGAAATCGTGCGCATCGTCCACGGCACGCGCGGCAGGCTTACGATGCATACCGAGCTGATTTTGCGCTTCGGCTACGGCGCTATCGTGCCTTGGGTCTCAAAGCTCGAAGACGGCACACTACGCGCAATTGCCGGGCCGGACATGGTGCTGCTGCGCTCACCGGTCCATGTCAAAGGCAAGGATATGACCACGGTCGGTGAGTTCACCATCAGCCGCGGCGAGACCATTCCTTTCATTCTGACCTACGAGCGCTCGCACATGCCGCTGCCGGCAGCGATCGACCCGACGGCGTCCTTGGAGGCGACCGAAAAATTCTGGAAACAATGGTCGGCGAAATGCCGGCCGGCCGGCGAATGGTCCGACGCGGTGCGCCGCTCGGTGATCACGCTCAAGGCGCTCACCTATCAGCCGACCGGCGGCATTGTCGCGGCGCCGACAACGTCGCTGCCGGAGCGGATCGGCGGCGAGCGCAATTGGGATTACCGGTACTGCTGGCTGCGCGACGCCACGCTGACGCTGCTAGGCGCCATGCATGCCGGTTATTACGAGGAGGCCGAGGCATGGCGCGAATGGCTATTGCGCGCGGTCGCCGGCAGTCCGCATCAGCTTCAGATCATGTACGGCATCCGCGGCGAACGGCGGTTGACCGAATGGATCGCGGAGTGGCTGCCGGGCTACGAGAAATCCGTGCCGGTGCGTATCGGCAACGCCGCGCATAACCAGCTGCAGCTCGACGTCTTCGGCGAGATCATGGATACGCATCATCAGGCGCGTCGCGGCGGCTTGATCACCAACGAATCCGGGTGGGACGCGCAGCTCAAATTTCTCGAGCATCTGACGAAAATCTGGCGCCAGCCGGATCATGGCATGTGGGAAATGCGCGGGCTGCCGCAGCATTTCACTTATTCCAAAGTCATGGCCTGGGTTGCGTTCGATCGTTCGATCAAGAGCGCGGAGACGTTCGGGCTTGAAGGACCGGTCGACACATGGTGCAAGCTCCGCGACGAGATTTGTGCCGACGTGTGCGAGCGCGGGTTTAGCCAGAAGCTCGGGACCTTCGTGCAGGCCTATGGATCGGATCAGCTGGATGCCAACCTCTTGCTGTTGCCGTGCGTCGGCTTCCTGCCGGTGTCCGATCCGCGCATCGAAAAGACGGTCTCGGCGATCGAGCGGCGTTTGCTGCGCGACGGCTTTATCATGCGCTACAGTACCGAGGAGGTCGAAGATGCATTGCCGCCGGGCGAAGGCGCGTTCCTCGCCTGCAGCTTCTGGCTGGTTGATGTCTACATATTGCAGGAGCGCTTGGACGAAGCCGAGCAATTGTTCCGGCGGCTCATCGGGCTTGCCAATGATGTCGGCCTGCTCAGCGAGGAATTCGATCCGCGTTCAAAGCGGCTCGTCGGCAATTTTCCGCAGGCCTTTTCGCATCTCGCTTTGATGAACAGCGCCTATAATCTGACGCGTGTGAGGAAGCCGGTGCACCAGCGCGCGCAGGATGAGCACGCGCCGCCGGAAGCGGTGCGGGCGCCGGCCCCCGACAAGACGACCGCGGAGTAACGTCGAGCCTGCGTCAAGCCATCAGCTCCACCTTTCCGGACTTGAGCTTGTAGATGCCGCCGACGACGCGAATCTTCTTGTCATCGGCAAAGGATTTCAGGATCGGCGCCGCGTTCTTCAGTTTGTCCACGTTCAAAGAGACATTACGGCGGATTGCGTTCATCAGCATGTCGCCGCTGTCGTTCTTCACCGCGTCGACCGCCGGTTTGATTGCCGCAACCAGCGACGGCAAATGGCCGGGAAGCGCGGTGCCGTCTTTGACGGATTTGATCGCTGCATCGACCGCGCCGCAGGCTTCATGGCCGAGCACCATGATGAGCGGCGTGTTCAGCACCTGCACGGCATATTCGAGGCTGGCGACGACTTCGTCGCTGGCGAAATTGCCGGCGATGCGGCAGACGAAAAGGTCGCCGCGCGCCGAATCGAAGCAATATTCCGGAGCGATGCGCGAATCGGCGCAGCTCAGAATGGCGGCGTAAGGATTTTGCCCGGTACTCAAGGCTTCGCGCTCGTGCTTGAAGTCGTGGCGCTTGCTGACGCCCTCGACATAGCGGTTATTGCCTCTGACCAGCCGGTCGACGGCGGCGTCGGGGGAGATTACGTTCTGCGGCTTCGGCTGGGCCTTGGTCTCTTTGGCAACAGCCTGCGGTGCAAGCGCAAGCCCGGCGACCGCGGCCGCCGCGAGTTGCAAAATACTGCGCCGCCCGAGAACCCTGTGCGTGGCGGCAGCGTCTAAACAGCGTTGGCACATGATCTCTCTCTCCTGATTCAGGTATCGGGTTCGAGTTGTCGGGACAGTTTAGCCGTGCTCAGATTCGGAGCCAGCGTCAATACGCTGGATGCTCGGCCGTCGGTCAAAGGGGTGCAGCGATGCGCTGGAAATTGTCATTTGTCTTCGCGGTCTTGTCGGCAACGCTGTTCGCCGCTCGCGCCGGCGCCGATAATTGGCTCACTTACCACAACGACCGCTACGGCACCACGATCGACTATCCGGATCAATTCAAGGCCGAGCCGCCGCCCGACAGCAATGACGGCCGGAAATTCAAAAGCGCCGACGGTGCCGAGTTCTCGGTTTATGCGTCCTACAATGCGCTCGACTTCGATCTTGCCAAATTCCAGAATTTCACCTTGAAGAATCTCAACCCCGGCCAGGTCGTCACCTACAAAACCCATGGCTATGAAAACAATGGCAAGGAAAAAGATGGCGATGCTTGGTTCGTCATTTCGGGGACGAACGGCGCCAACATTTTTTATGAGCGCCACCTGTTGTCCCACGGCGGCCAGATGACCGAAGGCTTTTCCATGTCCTACCCGGCCATCGCCAAGCAAAACTACGACCCGATCGTCGCACGCATGGCGAAATCCTTTCGCGCTGGAAAAGGCTTCCAATCGCCGTAGGGCTGCTGTGTTTGGGTGACCGGGGCCCACCCGGGCAGGGCGCACGCATCGACCGCCTTTAAGGAAGCCTCAACCATATTTCTTTACTGATTCAACGGTTCACGGCCTGCGCCAAATCGCGCCGGCGAGCCGCGCGGAGAGCCGTGCCGCAAGCCCCCACGGCGGTTGCACATGAAGACGCTTCTGCTCCGCGGCCTCGGCCTTGTTGCACTCGCCGTTGCCGGTGCAGCGGACGCGGCCGATTTGAGTGCGGGCCCGCCGCCCCTTCCGGCACCGCCGCTATGGACGTGGACCGGTGGTTACGTTGGCGCTCATATCGGCACGCTGTGGGGCGACACCAAATTCGCCGATTCGCTCGGCCCGTCGCTCTTTGGCGACAGTGTTGCGACGCCGGGATTCCTCGGCGGGCCGGCTACAATTGGCAAGCGCCGCAAACACGCTTGGTGTTGGGCATCGAAGCCGACCTGAGCGGGCTCGTGTCGATCGGCACCAATACGTGCCTGGCCTCTTCCGGCTTCTTTGTCTCGGCGAACTGCCGCTCCGAACCCAATGCCAGCGCGACCGTTACGCCGCGCATCGGCTATGCCATCGATCCGCAACAGCGCACGCTGCTTTATATCAAGGGTGGTTTCGCCGCGGTTCACGATCACATCGACATTGCCAGCAATGCGATTCTCGGACCAGGCACCGACGCAAGCGGCAATGTCTGGAAGGCGGGTTGGACGGCGGGGGCCGGCGTCGAGCGGGCGCTGACGCCAGCATGGTCGCTGCGGCTCGAATATGACTATCTCGGCTTTGGGCATTCCAATGTCGCCACGCCGATCAGCTTCCTGCAAGTCGTGCCGGACGACGCAGCTGGATATGTCCAGACGCCGGCCGGCACGACGAGCATTTCGCAGAACGTGCAGGAGGTGAAGTTCGGATTGAATTACCGGTTCGGCGTTGATCCGTGGGCGCGTTGGGCGGATATGCCACAGGTACCAATCGCAAGCGCGGCATGGACGCCGACAGCCGCTCCGGTGGCTTGGTTTGCCGGCTGGGAATTGGAGGCCGGCGTGCGCTACTGGTACAGTTCCGGCAAATTCCAGAAGGATCTGGGCGGGACGACATCGGCCGCCAATGCCAACGTGCTGGTATCCCGGCTCACTTATGACTCGATCGCCAATTCGGGGGAGATTTTCACACGTATCGAGAGCCCGGACAGGATGTTCGTGAAGGGATTCGTCGGCGCCGGCGCGCTGTCCAGCGGCCATATGAACGACGAAGACTGGCTGATCTTCGGCGAAACTGTTCCCTATTCGAATACGATTTCAAATCCGGTCACGGGCACGATCAGCTATGCCACCGGTGACATCGGCTACGACGCGCTGCGCGCGGCGGATTACCGGCTCGGCGCCTTTGTCGGCTACAATTACTACCGGGACAAGAAGGACGCCTACAGTTGTGTGCAGATCGCGAACGCTTTTTCCGACTGCGTTCCGGCGATTCCCGATAACCAGCTCGGCATCAGCGAGAACGACACCTGGAATTCGCTGCGCGTCGGCGTGAACGGCGATGTCATGTTACTGCCGGGGCTGCGGCTCAATGCGGATGCTGCTGTTCTGCCGTACACGCAATTCAGCGGCGTCGATACCCACTGCCTGCGCACCGACGTGTCGAACCAGAATTCGACGGAAACCGGCCACGGTATCGGCGTGCAACTCGACGCGATCTTGTCGTATTACATTACGCCGGCCTTCAATGTCGGCGCCGGCGGTCGATACTGGGCGATGTGGACGAACGACAACGCCTATACCAACGCCTTCGGCACACCGTGTCCGTGCCAGACATTGCCGGCGAAAACGGAGCGTTACGGTCTTTTGGTACAGGCCGATTACAAGTTCGACATGCTGGGCGCGCTCGCCGCCAGATAGCGATCAGCCGCGCCAGTAGCGGTCTTCCCAACTGCGCGACAGGCGCATGGCCGAGAGGATGAGGCCTGCCATCGAATAGGTCTGCGGGAAATTGCCCCACAGCGCGCCGGTCTGCGGGTCGACGTCTTCCGAGAGCAGCCCATAACGATTGCGATGCTGCATCGCATCGGCAAACAGATCGCGCGCCGCCTCGCGCCGCCCGAGCGACCACAACGCGTCGATCAGCCAGAACCGGCAAATCAAGAACGCCGTCACCGGCATGCCGAAATCGTCCGCGGCGGCGTAGCGCATGACGTGTTTTTCGCGCACCAATTCGCGTTCCATGGCGGCGACGGTCGAGACGAAGCGCGGATCGTCCACTTCGACGACGCCGAGATCGGCAAGGAGAAGCACGCTGGCATCGAGATCGTCCGAGCCGAACGCCGCGGTGAACGCGCCGCGCTTCTGATTCCAGGCCTGGTCGAGCAGTTCGGCATGCATCGGCTCGGCGATCGAATTCCAGTATTTGGCGCGCGGTTCGAGCCCAAGCCGCATCGCGATCGCAGCGAGTCGCTGGCAGCCGGCCCAGCACATCGCGGCGGAATGGGTGTGAATGCGCTGGCGTCCGCGATATTCCCAAATCCCGGCATCGGGCGCGAAGGCCTTCGCGGCGGCGCGTGCGCCGAGCGATTCGAGCAGATGAAACAGGCCTTCGTCGCCGGGCCGCGGCAGGCGGCGGTCGAAGAACATCGGCATGGCGGCGAGGATGACGCTGCCATAGGCGTCATGCTGCACCTGATCGACGGCGGCATTGCCGATGCGCACCGGGCCGTCGCCGCGATAGCCTTCAAGATGCGGCGCGGTCCGTTCCCTAAGCGGGGCGTCCGGCACTACGCTGTAAAGCGGCCTTAGTTCCTGATCCGGCCGCGATGCGATCGACAGCGTGAAGGAAATGAATTCCTCCATGGTGCGCGTTGCGCCGATGCGATTGAGCGCTTGCACCACGAAATAGGCGTCACGCAGCCAGCAATAGCGATAGTCCCAGGTGCGGCCGGTGGACGGCGCTTCCGGGATCGAGGTGGTATGCGCGGCGATGACCGCGCCGGTTTCGTCGAAATTGGACAGCTTCAGCGTGATCGCGGCGCGGATGATGGCGTCCTGCCAATCATAGGAGATCGACAGGCGGCGCACCCATTCCGACCAATAGTCGCGTGTGCTCTCGTAGAAATCGCGGCAGGTCTTTTCCAGGTCGCCGGTGAACGGCTCGTCCGGCCCGAACACCAAATGCATCGGGCGGCTCAGAACAAACGACGCCTCGCTGTCGATCAGCGACAGCGGCGCGTCGGTGGTCAGGCGGATGACGGTGTCGTCATCGGAATAGCGAATATGGTTGCTGCCAAGCGAACGCCGCGGCAGCGGCTTGCCGTAGTCGCAGGTCGGACGCATCCGGATGGTGATGCGCGGCAGACCCGCGACCGGCTCGATGACGCGATAAATTTGCGGCGGCCGGAACACGCGGCCGTATTGGCGAAAGCGCGGCGCGAAGTCGGTGATCTTGACCTTGTTGCCGCGGCTGTCGGTCAATTCGTGGCTGACGATCGCGGTGTTACGGATATAGGCGGACTGATAATCCACCATGTCGTCAAGCACGACATCGGAAAATCCCTTTTCCTCCCGCCCGGCCACCAGCCGGCAGAAGATCGGATCGCCGTCGAAACGCGGATAACACCACCACACGATCCGCGAACACGGATCGACCAATGCGGCGGTGCGGCCATTGCCGATCACCGCGAGATCGAGCCCGTGATCTTTCATCCCGCGCTGCCTTGGGCGGCGGCCGCGATGCGCGCGAGCCAGGCGCGGACGGATTGCGGCTTCTCAAAATATCCGTTGACTGTCGCGGCGACGCGGCCGACCGAAAACCCCAGGCCGCCAAATTGTGCAACCACGCCGAACACCGGCTCGTCAGTAATATCGTCGCCGATGAAAATCGGATTGCGCTTCGCGAAGGGCGCCAATTTCATCAATTCGCACACCGCGTTGGCCTTGTTGACCGCTGCCGGCTTGATCTCGACGACGAGTTTGCCGGGCAGGATCTCCACCGTGCCGGGCGGTATATCGGCGCAAAGTTTCTCGACCGCCGCACGCACCGCGTTGCCTTTCTCCGGCGCAAGCCGATAATGGAGCGCGAGCGAATAGCCTTTGTCTTCGGCAAGAACGCCCGGCCCGAGCTCGCTCACGCCGGCAAGCTTGCGCTTAAGCGCAGCGCCGAGCGGATCGGCGCGCATCACGACCTCGCCACCCGGCATGGCGCGCAATTCCGCGCCGTGACCGCCGATCGCGGCCAGTTCAAGCGGCGAGAAGATCAAATCGATATCGGCAAGCGAGCGGCCGCTGACCAGCGCCAGCGCGCCGCCTGCCAATTCGTTGATCCGCTTTAGCGTCTGCCGCAACTCCGTCGGCACCCAGACCTGCTGCGGTGACGGCGCGAAATCGAGGATGGTGCCGTCGATATCGAGCAGGATTGCGCATTTTTGTAAATCGGGAACGAGAGTTGTGTCCGCAAGCTCCATATCGGGGTCCGCAATGCCAAGGCCGCCAATGTCGAGATCGAGTATTTCCAAGCTCATCCGCAGGCCTATTTATCTGTTGATATCAGAAGTTCACTCGACAACTGCAAGCGGCCGCGCCACGGCCTCGAGCGATTTACGCTCGGCGGCGACTCCCCACAATGCTTCGACGCAAGCCGCGCCAATCATTAGAACGGCGCCGACGACGTAACCTATGGCGATGCTGCCGCGTGACCCGCTTTCGATCAGCGCGCCGAACAGAATCGGCCCCGCAATACCGCCGATGCCGGTGCCGATTGCAAAGAAGAACGCAATGGCGAGCGCGCGAATTTCGAGCGGGAAGATTTCGCTGACGGTGAGATAGGCGGAACTCGCCGCCGACGAGGCGAAGAAAAACACAATCATCCACGCTAGTGTCAGTGTTTGCGCGGTGAGTAGGTTGCGGCTGAAGAGGTCGGCGGTAACGGCGAGCAAGAGTCCCGACAGCGCATAAGTCGATGCGATCATCACCTTGCGGCCGATCGTGTCGAACAGGCGACCGAGCAATATCGGGCCGAGCACATTGCCGGCGGCGAACGGCAGAAGGTACCAGCCAACGCGCTGCGCCGGCGTGCCGTAGAAGTCGGTCAAGATCAGCGCATAGGTAAAGAAAATCGCGTTGTAGAAGAAGGCCTGCGCCGACATCAGGCTCAAGCCCACCACCGTGCGCCGGCGGTATGTCACGAACAGTGTGCGGGCGACTTCGGAAAGCGGCGTGTGACTGCGCATGCGCAGCCGTGCTTTACGATCGGCGCCCGAATGTTCGGTAGAAGCTTGCTCATGGCCCACACGGGCTTCGATGCCGCGCACCACCGCGTCGGCCGCTTGTGGGAAGCCATGTGTAATCAGCCAGCGCGGACTTTCCGGAATCCAAAGTCTCATCGGTAGAATCACAAGTCCGATAGTCGCCCCGATCAGAAAAGCGAGCCGCCAGCCGATTGCCGGATCGATGACGGCGGGATCGAGTAGTACGAGGGAACCGCCCGCGCCAAGTGCCGCACCGACCCAGAAACTGCCGTTGATCAGGAGGTCGGTCCAGCCGCGGAACCGTGCCGGAATAAGCTCTTGGATTGTCGAATTGATGGCGGTGTACTCGCCGCCGACGCCAGCACCGGTGAGAAAGCGGAACAGAGAAAAGCTCCATGCATTCCACGACAGGCCGGTTGCCGCCGTCGCGAGAAGGTAAACGGCGAGTGTGATCGTGAACAATTTTTTGCGGCCGCGGCGATCGGTCAGCCAGCCGAAGAAGAACGCGCCGAACACGGCGCCGGCGAGATAGCAACTCCCGGCAAGGCCGATTTGCGTGTTGCTCAGGCCTAAGGCGGAGCTTTCCCTGAGTTCGCCGGACAGCGCGCCGGCAAGCGTCACTTCGAGCCCGTCAAGGATCCAGGTGACGCCCAGCGCCACGATCACGAGGAGGTGAAATCGCTCAAACAGCAAGCTGTCCAGACGGGCCGGGATATCGGTCTCGACAATGCTGCCCGAGACGGCGTCGGCGACCACGCTTGGCTGGGCCTGTGCCGCGGTAACGCCATCCGCGGCCCGTTTCCGGGGCGGCGGAGGTGGGCCGATATCGAAATAGGTAACTAGACGTGAAAATACGTCGGCTGGGTATGAAACCATACTGGAATGCCACCCGGGCTATGGTCACTAACGTTTTGTGCCATCGGGTGTTCCGGCCGCGTATCTGACGCGAAAGTCGGGGTAGGGCGGCCGGTGAAAGTTCACTGCGCCTATACGGCTTTACCTGTATAGGTGACGCGTTAGGCAGTGCCGCTCGCTCCTCGGGCTCGCGGCAAAGCCCAATGAAAATGCCGGCCGCATGCGGCGGGTTCCGCTTCGACATTAATATGTACGTCTCTAATGTGTACGTCTCGCCGGTGATGCGCCTTGACCGCTAAAGTCGCAGCCAGACTTGAAATACCGCGGCGCCTGCGCGCGCTGGTCCGAGCGCGGGAATCGAGCCTGATCGGCCTCGCGGCGCTGGTCGGCGTCGTCGCCGGCCTTGCGGTCGCCCTGATGGGCACTGCGGTCGATCTGCTCCACGAGATATTTTTCAATCTGCAGCACGGCGAGCGCCTCTCCGCACGGCTGTCGCTCGATCCGGTTCTGGCGCTCTCGGTACCGCTCGTGGGCGGCATCTTGTTCGGCGCATCTACCGAACTGATCCGGCGGTGGCGGCCGGAGCGGGAAATCGATCCGATCGAAGCCAATGCGCTGCATGGCGGCCGCATGTCGCTTCTCGGCAGCATCATCGTCGCGGCGCAGACGGTGTGGTCGAGCGGCGTCGGAGCGTCAGTCGGTCTTGAGGCCGGCTACACGCAGTTGGCGAGCGGCATCGCCTCGCGGATCGGCAACGCGTTTCGCCTGCGTCGCGGCGACTTGCGCATCCTGGTCGGCTGCGGCGCCGCCGCCGGCATTGCCGGCGCGTTCGGCGCGCCGCTGGCCGGCGCCTTTTACGGCTTCGAACTGATCATCGGCAGTTACTCGCCGAGCGGTCTGGCGCCGGTCGGGATTTCGGCGCTGGTCGGGTTTCTGGTGGCGCACGCGCTGTCGCCGGCGGAGCTTGGCGTCGTTCCTCCCGAGCCGACGACCATCGCGGGACACGATCTGGTGCTCGCCGCCACGCTCGGCCTGTTGGCGGCGGCGCTCGGCATCATTCTCATGCGCGGAGTCGCTATCAGCGAAACGATGTTCGCGCGGCTGAAACTGCGGCCGACGCTGCGCACCACGCTGGGCGGTCTTGTCGTTGGCCTATTGGCGATCGTGTCGCCGCAGATCATGTCGTCGGGTCATGGCGCGTTGCGCGTGGCGGGCACGCTCGATTTGTCGTTTCGCATGGTCGCACTCCTGTTCTTGCTCAAAATCGTCGCTTCGATCGCCTCGCTCGGCTCCGGATTTCGCGGCGGCATGTTTTTTTCGTCGCTCTTGATCGGCGCGCTCGGCGGTCATCTGCTCGCCGTGTCGCTGACGATGCTCTGGCCGACTGTCTATTTTGATCCGAACGCTTATGCGGTGATCGGCATGAGCGCGCTTGCGGCCGCGGTGATCGGCGGGCCGCTGACTATGATTTTCATTGCGCTCGAATCCACCGGCGATCTGTGGCTGACAACCGCGGTGCTGGTCGCGGTGATCATTTCGGCGCAAGTCACACGCGAAGTGTTCGGCTATTCATTCGCGACGTGGCGCTTCCATCTACGCGGCGAGACCATTCGCAGCGCCGCCGATGTCGGCTGGATGCGCGACCTGACAGTCGAAAAGATGATGCGCCAGGACGTGCAGACGGTGAATGCGTCTTCGACCATAGCGGCATTCCGCGAAGCTTTCCCGCTTGGGTCTTCGGCCTCCGTCATCGCCGTCGACGATGCCGATCGTTATGTTGGGCTGGTCGTGGTGGCGGATGCCCACGCTTCCGATGCGGAGCCCGAGCAATCAGTCAAAAATCTGCTGCACCATCGCGAGGACATGCTGCTGCCGGGCATGGCGGTCAAGGAAGCGGTGCTGGCCTTCGATCGCGCCGAGACGGAAACGCTTGCCGTTGTCGATTCTTTCGCCGACCGCCACGTCATCGGTCTTCTCACCGAAGCCTATGTGCTGCGGCGCTATTCCGCGGCACTTGAAGGACGACGGCGTGATCTGGTCGGCGAGGAATAAGCGTCGTCGGCCGCCTTCCTCATTCCGCTATGCAAAGTCGAGTTGCGCGCAGCGCTGCCGGTGCGCCGTAACAACCGTCTAACATGCTGAAAAGACTGGATCGTGCGCGAATTGGCGGCAAGAGATCGGAGCTATGCCGAGTGCGCTGCACAAAAGCTTCATCACGCGATTGTAAGGTCCCAGTCGAGAGGGCTACCGATAGTCTTGTCAGCGTCGGCCGGGAACCGCGATCTAGGGACGAGCGCATAGTGCGATATAAGCGGATTAGATTCTGATAAGAGGCCCGGCGCGACGAATGTGAGGCTGAACTCGTATCATGCGAGGAGCCGATGGGCGTTGTTGCAGTTTCGTCAGCAGACCGGCCGAAGCAATCGGCACCGCCGAACAGCGCCCAGATTCCGGGCGATAGCTTCGGTGCCGCATCGGACAAGCATTATTCAGAAGACGCGGATGTCGCGTTTGCCGGCCGGCCGCGCAAAGGCCGTCGCGCTTTGGCGTCAGCTAATCATCAAACAGATACGACATTCGCCAGACGACCGACGCCGAGGCACTCGGCGCCGGAATAAGAGCAGCGTGAAGCAACGAAGGGGAGAAATGCGATGTCAGGTACGCTTATCAATCTTATTATTCAACTCATCGCCGGTGCGGTTGGCGGCAATGCCGCCGGCGCCACGATGAAGAACGTCGATCTCGGCGCGCTCGGCAATACGATTGCCGGCGCGATCGGCGGCGCCGGCGGCGGAACGCTTCTCACCGCGCTGTTGCCGATGCTCCAGGGCGCGGCCGGTAACATGGATATCGGCGCGTTGCTCGGTCAGGCGGTCGGCGGCGGTGTTGCCGGCGCCGTGCTTACCGCGATCGTCGGCGTCATCAAGAACATGATGGCCGGCCAGGCGGCGAAATAACGGGTCGCGCGACCGCTTTAACTTGCTGTCGCAATGCTTGCCGGGGCGATCTTCGCTGCGCCGGCAAGAAGTCGCATGCCTTCGCCAGCATACCTCCGTGAGCAATAAGTACTTGCGTCACCTGTGCAATCGGACACAGGATGCGTAGGAAGAGCTGTTCACGGGGTCATCACCGGTACGATAATAGGGCGGTGAGGGAGGCTGGAATGCGGGCTACCGCGATAAAACATGCGACGATTTTCTGCGTCTTGTCGTTCTTGATTGGCGGGATCGGCACCGCGGCCGCTCAGACCATGAGCTATGCTGACGCGATTTCACAGCTCGCCGCCGCCTGCGGCGCCGACGTGGCGAAATATTGCCGCGGCATTCCGCTCGGCGGCGGCCTCAGGAATTGCCTGGACGGCCATGCCGGCGTGCTTTCCCCGCGCTGTGCGCAGACCCGCGCGCAGGTCTATGACTCGATCAGCCGGCGCGCCGCGGCGCAGCGCAATATCGGCGACATCTGCAGCGCCGATATCGAAAGGCTATGCGGCACGTCGCACGCCGACGCGCATCTGGTCGAATGCCTCCAGGCCACGTCGCCCGTGGCGATCAGTCCGGCATGCAATCAGGCCTTCACCGATACCGGCTGGCGCACGGAAAGGGCTCAGCAATGAAACCGCATTTTATTTCCGCCGTCGCCGCGCTGATTTTCACCGCCGCTTTGACGGCCGCCGTGGCGCAGAACCGATTGAGCTCGGGCCAGATCGCCAACAGTTTGGCTGGCGTTAGTGACTCGCGGCTGGATTTGACGGCGGCGCAGATGCGCCAGGCTGCGTTGGACAATATCCATAACTATCCGGGAACCCTTCCGCCGCGCCCGCTTAGTTTTCCTCAGCTTGCAAATCTCGCGCAATTCACCGTCGAGGTCGAATTCAATTTCAATTCCGCAGTGATCAAGCCGTCATCGTACCGCACCGTGGGCGCGATCGCCGACGCGCTGCATAATCCGATCCTCTTGGCCTACGGATTTCTCGTCATCGGCCATACCGATTCGGTCGGCGGCCGGGAATACAATATCGGCCTGAGCCAGCGCCGCGCCGAAGCCATCCGCAATGCGTTGATCGACCCGTTCGGCGTCAATCCCGCGGTGCTCGAAGCCGTCGGTTTGGGCGAAGAGCAATTGCGCGATCCGGCGCACCCGACTTCGGGCGTCAACCGCCGCGTTCAGCTCATCAATATCGGCAAGAAATTCTGCTTCGGCCGTTCCGGCGAGGAATTTCTCTGCCAGTGACGCGGATCGCATCGCGTCACGGCCGCAAATACGCGTAGCCCTGCGACTGTAGTTCGGCGAGCCGCACCACGCCGCCTTTGTCGGCGATGATGAAGCCGGGCAACAGATCCTTCAGCGTGACGTCTTGCGCCCGCATGGTGTGGATGCAGGCGTTGAGCTCTAGCCCGGCCTTGGCCAAGTCATCGGTGCGCTTTGACATGTCGGGCGCGGCGTCCGCCGTATGGAACGCCTTCAGGGCCGGGCCGTGCACCACGAGCGCAATCGTCACTTTGTCGGGTCCGCCCATTCCTTTGTAGTGATTGTTGATGTTGCCGAGCACGAAATCGACTTTGTCGAGGTCGGCGAGGTGATAGACGACTTTGGCTGGCCCAGGCGTTTCGGCTTTGGCGCGGGTCGTAAGCAGCGAAGCCGGAGCGATGGCCAGCGCGAGCTGCAGCAAGTTGCGTCGGCGCATGAGGACTTCCTTTCGATACGTCTATTTATGCCGCATCGCGGCGAGCTCCTTGCGGTCGGTGACCAGCGATTTGCATTCGTCCAGGCTGGTGCGGTCAAGCCGGAATATCTTGTCGTCGGCGCCGCCTTGCATTTCCCGCGGCGCGGCGCCGTTGGGATCTGTGCTTTTCCAGATGCGGATGCGATCGAGCTTGACCATGAGCGCGTTGTCATTGTTGGCGAGATTGACGCTGATGCCGCCGCCGTCGCAATCGACGTCGCATTGAAAATCGATGCCCGCGGCCGGCCCCGGATCGGTATCCGGGTTGCGCACAGTCGGCGCATGACCGCATTCGCCGCTTGAATCGAAATCGCCGGGCCGGTCGCGGAAATTGACGCCGAGCCGGAACGAATAGTCGAGATATTTGTCATCCGGCGTTTTCTCGGCGGTGATGAGAAGCCTCATCACCGTGACTTTCTGCGACGGATGCTCCGCCATATGGCTGGCGTCATAGCGGCGTACGAAACAGGCATAGGCCTTCGGTTTGCCTGCGGCCCCGGCAAAAAAACGCTTGGCGAAATCGGCATCGGCCTGCTCATCGGCGCGGGCCGGCAACACGACGAAGACGGCGCCTGCGGCGATTAGTCCGGCGAGCAGCGAAATTGCGCGGGCAGAATACATCTCATCCCTCATGCCGGCTATACGTTATAATTGGTCGCCGGCAGCTTGGGGGCCGTTCAAGCCCGCGGGCGGACCGGTATATTATGCCGCAAACGACAAGCATGTGATGGGGAGGATTGGAATGAGGGTTTGGCTTTGCGGCGCAGCGGCGATCGGGTTTTTCGCAAGCCTGGCGACGACGGCGGCATCGGCGGATGATTATCCGTCGAAGCCGATCACCATCATCGTGCCGGCCTCGCCCGGCGGCGTCACCGATATGCTGGCGCGTCTCTTGGCGCAGCATTTCATCGCCGATTTGGGCGCCCAGGTGGTGGTGGAGAACAAGCCCGGCGCCAATAACCAAGTCGCGGCCGAATATGTCACCCACCAGCCGGGCGACGGCTACACGCTCCTCATCGGCCCCGAGACCACGTTCATCGTCAATCCGACGATTTACGGCCATTTGCCCTATGACCCGGTGAAAGGCTTCACGCCGATATCGGGTCTCGTGCAAATCGATCACGCGCTCGTTCTCAATGCGGCGGTGCCGGCGAACAACGTCAAGGAATTGATCGCGTTGGCCAAGGAAAAGCCGGGCCAGCTCAATTACGGCACCTTCGGCGTGGGCTCGAGCGGCCATCTCAACATGGAAATGTTCAAGACCATGGCCGGGGTGAATTTCGTCGCCGTGCACTACAAAGGCGCGACGCCGGCGATGCAGGACGTCATGGGCGGCCAGATTCAATTGGTGTTCGTATCGGCTGGCACCGCGGTGCCGCAGGTCAAGGCCGGCACCGTGAAAATGATCGCGATCGGCGCGCCTAAGCGCTTAGCGCTGTTGCCGGACGTTCCGACCGTGTCCGAGACCGTGCCCGGTTATGTCGCGGTGTCGTGGTTCGCATTGTTCGGCCCGGCCGGCATGCCGCCCGACGTGGTCAAGACGCTCAACGACGAGGTGCGCAGGACCTTTGCCGATCCCAATGTCCAGAAAAATTTTCTCGATGCGCAATACTTTGAATCGATCGCCGGCTCGCCCGAGGACCTGACCAAGCGCATCAGCACCGAGGAGCCGAAATGGCGTAAGCTGATCGAGGACTCGCATATTAAGCTCGAATAAGCGGATGAACCGTCCGGTGCCGTAGCGCAACTAATCCCCGTCGACGGCGAAGGAGGCCGGTTTTGCGCTCAACATTGGCGTTGAAGTTGCCGGCGCTTGCGCTCGTAGTGTACGCCGGTTTCGCTTGCACGGCATCTGCCGAAGACGCTGCCGCGCCGGCGCCCGTAACCGCGCCGCAAAATCCGCTTCCCGGCACCAAGCCGTCCGACGCGCAGCAAACGCCGGCGCCGGACGCGGCGAAGGACCTGCAACACGACCTGCAATCCTGCCTCGGCGAAACCGGCGACTTCGTCACCCATGGCAACGCCTTCACTTACGTTATCGGCATCGAGAACAAATGCGCCAAGCGATTGAAATGCACCATCGACGCCTACATCACCGGCGCCAAGGGGCCGGTCTCGGTCCACACCGTGATGACGCTCGATGCCAAAGCGAAGAAAAGCTACACCGCGAAAGTCAAAACCTCAGGCGGCACGGCCGAGGTGTCGCGCGACTGCAAAGCTTTTTAATGCACCGCAAGCGGCCTTGCCGCGCGCTGCCGCGCATTTTCACCGCTTGCGGCGCGCCGGTCTGCCATAGATCTTGGCCGCCTTGCTGGCGCAGGCCGCGCAACGGCAGCCCAGCGGCGCAATGAACAGATCGAAATAATCCTTGCCGTAGTCGAGCGTGATCTCTTCGCCCGGCGTGATGTCGCGCAACGCCACGAAAATCATCTGGCCCTTGCGGAGCACGGCTTCGCAATTCGGCCGGCACGCATGATTGATGTAGCGCGCGAGATTGCGCCGCGACGAGCCGTCGATGGTCCATTGCCGGTTGATCTCGAACATGAATTTCGCCGCCGTTTCCCGCTCGCGGCGATGCGCTTCCGCGGTCGGGATCCGCTTGCCCCGATAGGTGACGATATAGGCCTTTTCGGCGAACGGCTTTAAGGCGAATAGGCCAAGGCCGGTCGCGGCGCGGCCGACGCGGACGGTGCGTGCAGAGGCGGTGCGTAAAGACATGACCTTGAGTTAGCAGATTCGCCGGCTTGATGTGTCGCGCCGCTCACTTGAGCCGGTCGCTGATCTTGTCGAGTCCGGCCTTGGCGCAGGCTTCGTCGAGATCGCCGCCCGGCGCACCGCCCACTCCAATTGCCGCAATGGCTTCGCCGCCGGTTCGGATCACCACTGCGCCCGGAGTCAGCAAAATGTGCGACAGCTTGGCGAGCCCGCCGGGTGACGGTGTTGCGCCCATGCGTTGGGCGACGGCGCTGCTAGCTTCTTCGTTGCGCGGGGCGCCGAGCGTCAGCACCGTATAGGCCTTGTCGTGCGAGGCTTCGAGCGCGGTCATCGTCGCGCCGTCGCCGCGCAATAGGGCCTGCGTCACGCCGTCGGTGTCGACGACGGTCGCGGTGACCTTATAGCCTTGCTTGGCGCAAGTCGCGACCGCTTCGCTCACGGCTTCCGCGGCAAGCCCGGCCCCGAGCCGGTGCGTGGCGAGCACGTTCTCCGCGCGTGCCGGCGCGGCAAGTGCCGTCACGATCGCAATAGCGCAAAGTGGGGCGTGAAACAGCGCTACGGTGGGCTTCATCGTTCTGCCTCCTGTCGGCCGTGATGCGAAACGGCCCGGGCGGATTAACACCGCGGCACTCGCGCGAATTCCCGCCACATGTTTATGCGTCGCGCGGGGTACCTATTCCGGAATCGCAGGAGGCTATCGCGTTGCTCAATCCGTGCTTCGGGCTATAAAGCCCATCCCTGTCTATTGCCCCGCCGACGCTTAAGCCCGTCACGAACGACATAAAGAGGAACGCCGAAAGGACCGCCTATGCGCACGATCACGCTCGAAGAGCATTTTTCGACCCCTGCGTTTCGCGCCGGGGCCGGAAAGAAGCGCCAGGAACACGCCGAAAAGGTCGGCGGCCGCCTCGCCAAGATTGTCGAGCAGCTTGCGGACGTCGGCGACAAGCGTATCGCCGAAATGGACGCGGCCGGCATCGACACGCAGGTGCTGTCGCTGACCTCGCCCGGCTGCGAGCAGCTTGAAGCGGCCGACGCCATCGCGCTCAGCCGCGAAGCCAACGATTTCCTTGCCGCCGCCGTGAAAAAATACCCGAAGCGCTTTGCCGGCCTCGCCGTGATGCCGACCGCGGCACCCGACAAGGCGGCCGTCGAGCTCGAACACATGGTGCGCGATCACGGCTTCGTCGGCGCCGTCATCCACGGCCACAATCGCGGCCGCTATTTCGACAACAAATTCTTTTGGCCGATCCTCGAGCGCGCCGAGGCGCTCAATGTGCCGATCTATCTGCATCCAACCATGCCGCCGCAGGCGGTAATCGACGTGTCGTTCGGCGGCTTCGCGCCGGCCGTCACCGACGCCTTTGCCGGCTCGGGATGGGGCTGGCATATCGAAACAGCGGTACATATTCTTCGCCTCGTCTTGGGCGGAGTGTTCGACGCCTATCCGAAATTGCAATTCGTCATCGGCCATCTCGGCGAGGCGCTGCCTTTCATGATCCAACGCTTTGAGGAGAGGCTGGCGCCGGCGCTGACCAAGCTGCAACGCCCGGTCAGCGACTATCTGCGGCAGAACGTCAATTACACCATCGCCGGCTTCAATTTTCCGCCGGCCTTCCTCGATCTGCTGCTGGAAGTCGGCGTCGACCGCATCATGTTCTCGGCTGATTACCCGTATAACTCGATGGAAGCGGCGCGCGCCTTCCTCGACCAAATCCCGGTCAGCGGCGCCGACCGCGAGCGCATCGCGCACGGCAATGCGGAGAAGCTGTTCAAGCTCGCGCCGTGACGCATAGCTGGTTCATTCGCTAAAATTGTAGCGATCTTCGCAACGCCCAATTAGCGCGCGGCGCGTTATCGACGCGGCATGAGCTCGATCCTCTCGATTGCCGTGTCGGGAATCTCTGCCGCTTCGGACCGCCTGCAAGTCTCGGCGAACAATGTCGCCAACGCCAATTCCGACGGCCCGTTGCCGTCGGCCGATCCGGCTCCAGGCGCAATTCCCTTCGGCCTATGTGCCCCAGCGGGTCGAACAGGTCGAGACGCCGGGCGGCGGCACCAAGGCGGTCGTCTCCAACGTGCAGCCCGGCACCGTGGCGGCCTACGATCCGACCGCGCCCTATGCCGACCAAAGCGGCATGGTCGCCGAGCCGAACGTCAATTACGCCAACGAAGCCGTCCAGCAGATGACCGCGCGCTACAACTACGTTTTTAACGTCTACGTGATGCGGGTCTATTCGCGGATGATGAAGTCGCTGGTCGACGTTCAGACGTGACGGCTGAGCCGCCTTCGGCGGCTTTAATGTCCCGGCGCTTTTCGATCTGTTTCTGGAAGTTGGTGGCAGACGCGCGCTCCTGCTTGGCGCGAATTCCGGCGTCCGTTCGTCATTGCCGGGCTTGTGGGGACTCTCGCGACAACTAGGCTTGCGGCGAGGCCGAGGCATGCCGAAATTCAGCGTGGATACGCGGGTCAAGCCCGCGTATGACGCACGAAAAGAGTGTATAGATTGCCCTGCAACGAAACCAGGCCGCCCCCCAATGAACGCCCCGTTCTCGACCCACCCCCTTCCGCCCTACAAGCACTCCCCGCTATTCCCGCTCGGCAAGGACACGACGACCTACCGTAAAATCTCAGCCGAAGGGCTGCGCGTCGAGCGCGTGATGGGCGAAGACGTGCTGGTGGTGCCGCGCGAGGCGCTGCGGGCGCTGGCGGAGGCGGCGTTCACCGACATCGCGCATCTTCTGCGCCCCGCCCATCTCGCGAGCCTCAAGTCGATCGTCGAAGACCCCGAGGCGTCGGAGAACGACAAGTTCGTCGCCTATGATTTTCTCAAGAACGCCAATATCGCGGCGGGCGGCGTCTTGCCGATGTGCCAGGACACCGGCACCGCGCTCATCATGGGCAAGAAGGGGCGGCTGGTGTGGAGCGCCGGCGACGACGAGGCGGCGCTCGCCGAGGGTGCGCGCGACGCTTACCTCAAGCGCAATCTGCGCTATTCGCAGCTCGCGCCGCTCTCGATGTTCGAGGAAAAGAACACCCGCAACAATATGCCGGCGCAGGTCGAGATTTTCGCCGAGGAGAAGGGCGATGCGGATTCGGCCTACAAATTCCTGTTCATCGCCAAGGGCGGCGGCTCGGCTAACAAGGCGTTTCTGTTCCAGGCGACGCCGTCGATCCTGACGCGTGAGCGCTTGCTCGCCTTCCTAAAAGAGAAGGTGCTCACGCTCGGCACCGCGGCCTGCCCGCCCTATCATCTCGCCATCGTTATCGGCGGCACCTCGGCCGAACTGACGATGAAGACGGTAAAGCTCGCCTCCTGCAAATATTACGACGCGCTGCCGGACCATGGTTCCGAGGACGGCCATGCGTTCCGCGACAAGGAGATGGAGCAAGAGATTCAGAAAATGACGCAGTCGCTCGGCGTCGGCGCGCAGTTCGGCGGCAAATATTTCTGCCACGACGTGCGCGTGATCCGGCTGCCGCGCCACGGCGCTTCGCTGCCGATCGGGCTTGGCGTGTCGTGCTCGGCCGACCGCCAGGCTTTGGGCAAGATCACCAAGGACGGCGTGTTTCTCGAAGAGCTCGAGCACAATCCGGCCAAATATCTGCCGGAGGTTGATACATCGAAGCTTGGCGGCGAGGTGGTGAAGATCGATCTCAAGAAGCCGATGCCGGAGATTTTGGCGCAGCTGTCGCAATATCCGATCAAGACGCGGCTGTCGCTTTCCGGCCCGATGATCGTCGCGCGTGACTTGGCGCATGCCAAATTGCGCGAACGCCTGGAGAAGGGCGAGGGACTGCCGGATTATTTCAAAAACCATCCGGTCTATTACGCCGGCCCCGCCAAAACCCCGGAAGGCTATGCCTCGGGCGCCTTCGGGCCGACCACGGCCGGCCGCATGGATTCCTTCGTGGAGGATTTCCAGTCAGCCGGCGGCTCCATGGTGATGCTGGCCAAGGGCAATCGCGCGCCGGTGGTGCGCGAGGCCTGCAAGAAGCACGGCGGCTTCTACCTTGCCTCGATCGGCGGCGCGGCCGCCAATCTCGCCGAGCATTGCATCAAGAAAGTCGAGACCGTGGAATATCCCGAGCTCGGCATGGAAGCGATCTGGCGCATCGAAGTGGTCGATTTCCCCGCCTTCATCGTCATCGACGACAAGGGCAACGACTTCTTCAAGGAACTGAATCTGGGGTGATGGCGCGGCCGCCCGCGGTTTGATCACTGCCGATTTCGTGGCTATGGATGGCCCGCCGGCGGCGCGAGCCGCGATGACGATTATCGGGCGGGAACACGCCATTGCCAACGCTTAGCCGTACTCGCCACACGCTCGCCGTGCTCGCGCCTCTCGCTGTGTTTGCGTTTCTGCTGCCGGCTGCCGCGCAGCAGGCAGCGCCGGCAAAACCGTCCGCAGCGTCGCCGGTCGAGCTCAAGGCCGGTATCGCCGATCCGTCGAACACGGTGCTCGCGCTCTACATGGCGCGCTCCGCCGGCCTTGATCTGGCGCAAGGGCTTGCCGTCGACATTCTCGATATGAACGGCGGTAGCCGCGGCGCCGAGGAATTGCAGGCCGGCCGCATCGACGTCATGCAGGTCGGGTTGTCCTCGGTGATCAAGGTCAATCAGTCGGGCGGCAATCTGCGCCTGATCGGTGCGCTCGGCAACGTCATGCGTTTCACCTTGTTCTCGGCGCGCGGCGTGACCAGCGCGGCCGATCTCAAGGGCGGCACGGTCGGCATCAGCGCCGCCGGTTCGGAAAGCGATTCCGCGATGACGCTCGCTTTGCAAAAGCTCGGCCTCACCAGAAACGATGTCGTCATCAAGGAATATGGCAGCAGCGCGCACCGGCTCGCGGCCTTGCAGTTGGACGAGATCAAAGCCGCCCCGCTCGACGAGCCCGTTGCCTCGGCGGCGCGCGAACGCGGCCTGAATGTCTTGGCCGATCTCGTGCCGATGCAGATCCCCTGGCTGTTCGCCGGCATCGCCGCGCGCCACGACGACATCGGGGCGCGGCGTGACCTGCTCACGCGATTTCTCAAAACCATTATCGAAGGCAATTACATCGCACTCAGCAACGAGAAGCGCGCCAAACAGGTGCTGACCAAAGATCTGAAAATCACCAACGCGAAAAATCTCGATATCGCCTATCGCGATTTCGTCGCGCAGTCGCCGCCGAATCTCGAGCCGTCGCTGCCGGGGGTGCAGAACGTCCTCAAAGTGTTCCCCAATATCAGTCAAAATGTCGGCGACTATGTCGATATGAGCTTGCTCGATGCGCTCAACAATCAAGGCTTTTTCGCTGCGATGGAGGCGAAATACGGCCAGCGCGGACCAAAGCCGTGACGCCGCAAGAAGCTCAACTCAAGTCGATTGTCGATTGGCTCATCGACGGGGCGCGGTCGGCGCCGTTGCCGCAGGACGTATTGACCGATTTGTGCGCGCGGCTCGGCGCTTACGGCCTGCCGCTGTGGCGGGCCGTGGTGTTCGTGCGGACCTTGCATCCGCAAGTCCTCGGCCGCCGTTTTGTCTGGCATCCGGATACCGGAACGGTCGTCACTGAGGCGCCGTTCGAACTGCTCGACCGCGAGGCCTTTCGCAACAGCCCGATGTCGCAGGTCAACAATACCGGCACGATGATGCGGTGGTGCCCCACAGATCCGGATTGCCGGATGGATTTTCCGATCTTGCGGGACCTGCGCGAAGAGGGCGTTACCGATTATCTGATTGCGCCGCTGCATTTCACCAATGGTGAAATTCACTTCGCTTCGTGGGCGACGCGGCAGCCCGGCGGCTTCACCGACGAGAATATCGTCGCGATCACATCCGTGACGACGCCTCTGACGCGCGTCGCCGAAATCCGCGCCGCACAGAGGATAGCGGCGACGTTACTTTCAACTTATGTCGGGCCGAAAGCCGGGCAGCGCGTGCTCGCCGGTCAAATACGCCGCGGCACGACCGAAGCGATCCATGCGGGGATCTGGCTCTCCGACATGCGCGGGTTCACCAAGCTTGCCGACCGGCTGCGCCCACAAGACCTGGTCGATCTGCTCAACCGCTATTTCGATTGTCAGGTGCCGCCGATTCTCGATCACGGCGGTGAGGTCTTGAAATTCATGGGGGACGGGCTTTTGGCAATCTTTCCGATCGGCGAGTGCGCCGATACCGCGACGGTTTGCGCCGCAGCGCTCGAGGCGGCGTACGCCGCGCGCGACAATGTGAGAAAGCTCAATGCTGCTGCCGATACCGGCGCGGTGCGCTTCGGCCTCGCGCTGCATGTCGGCGACGTGCTTTACGGCAATATCGGCGGCGGCGATCGGCTGGACTTTACCTGCATCGGGCCGGCGGTGAACTTGGCCGCGCGTCTCGAGAAGCTTGCCGGCCAATTGGGCCGCACTATTCTGGCCTCGGAAGAGTTTGCAAAATATTGCGGAGACGGCTTGCGGCCACTCGGCAAGTTTGCCATTGCGGGCTTCGCCGAGGAGCGGACCGCTTTTGGGCTGGGTGATGAAGACAAGGAACTGCAATGAATACGATGACAGCGGGCACAGCTCCAACAAGGGTGAAGGGTCCGATCGTTTGGCTAAATATGGACCAGGAGGAGCTCGACAACGCTTATGACCAGATCGTCTATGCGCCGAACCGCGACCAGGTCGCCAAGCGCCGGCTCGCCAATAGCGCTTTGGCTCGGGCGCGGCTCGGCGAGCCGCTACGCTTTGCTTACGGACCGACGCCAATTGAAGGGCTGGACGTGTATCGCAGCAGCAGGCCGAATGCCCCAGTCGCTATCTTCGTTCATGGCGGCGCATGGCTGAACGGCGCTGCCTCCGAATTCACGTGTCTGGCTGAGCCATTCGTGAATGCTGGCGCGCATTTCGCTGTGCTCGACTTCACCAATGTCACCGAAGCGGGCGGCAGCCTGTTTCCGATGGTCGAGCAGGTGCGGCGTGCGGTGGGATTCCTCTATCGCAACGCCGAGAAATTTGGCGTCGACCGCGACCGGCTTTATCTGATCTCGCACTCATCGGGCTCGCACTTGGCCGGATGCGTGGTGACGAGCGATTGGGCGAAGGAGGGCCTGCCGCTCGACATTCTCAAAGGCGCGGCGCTGTCGAGCGGCATGTACGACCTCAAGCCGGTGCGGCTGTCGAAGCGCTCCAAATATGTGAAGTTCACCGACGCGATGGAGAACGAACTCTCCGCCATTCGTCATATCGGCCGGCTGCACACGCCGCTGGTGCTTACCTACGGCACTTGCGAGACGCCGGAATTCCAACGCCAGTCGCGCGAGTTCGCGGCCGCGGTTAAAACCGCCGGCAAGCCGGTCGAGCTTCTGGTCGGCGAAGGCTACAATCACTTTGAAATGCTGGAGACGCTGGCCAATCCCTACGGGCTACTCGGCCGCGCGGTGTTCAAGCAGATGGGATTGTCGCAAACCTAAGCCGCTTCCGAGCTTTGTCCGGTGTCCGGCTTCGTCGACTTGCGCATCGAGGTGCGAATGAGTTCGGCGCCGCAGCGCCGGCAGGCATAGACGGTGTCTTCGATCTCGGCGGAAACGGGGCGGCGGCCACTATAAGTCATGCGGCCTGCGCAAACCGGGCAGGGCATCATGAGTGAAGGCAAACTTGACGTGGGCGCGGCCGTTTGATGGCGCATGAAGCTAACCCTCGCTCGGCGTTACAAAAAAGTGACCGATTTGTGAATTACCTACCTGTTTTGCTGCGGAGTCAAGAAAAATTGTGCGTTGCACACTTTCCGATTGCGCTGCGGTAAATGCAGGCCCGGATTAAGCCTTTTAATTCCGTGCGATTTGCAACAAACGAGGGCAATAGGGCGGTCGCGCCGCGGCCCTGTTATCCCCGTTCACCCCATTATCCCGGGCTTGATTTCGGCTGCAATAATGCGCGGAACCCCAAGACCGGCGAGACTCACATGGGTCGCTGCGACCGAGCCGCCGATGTCGATGCCGCGGCAGGCGTCCTCGATGACGAAGGCTGCGAAGTTTTCGCGCCGGGCATCCTCGGCCGAGTAGCGGACGCAAAAATCGAAGGCGAGGCCGGCTAAAAATACCCGCCGGATGCCGCGCTCGCGCAGATACCCGGCGAGCCCGGTCGGGGTCGCGCGGTCGTTCTCATAGAACGCCGAATAGGAATCGATCGCGCGATCGAGACCTTTGCGCACCACCAAGCACGCGTGAGGAATTTGCAGCGCATCGTGAAATGCGGCGCCGGGCGTCTCCTGCACGCAATGGTCGGGCCACAATATTTGCGGCCCATAGGATACAGTGATGGTGTCGTAGGCATTCTTGCCCGGATGCGTCGAAGCAAACGAGAAATGTCCGCGCGGGTGCCAGTCCTGCGTCAGCACGACGTTGTGAAACATTTTGGCCAAGCGATTGACGATGGCGACCACCTCGTCGCCGCGCGGCACCGCAAGCGCGCCGCCTGGACAAAAATCATTCTGGATATCGACGACGATGAGGGCGTCGCTGTCACCGGGCGTGATGATATCGGTCATAGTGATGATATCGGTCATAGTAATGTGTCCAGCCCATGCTGCTTCGCCTGAACGATATCATCGCAAGCGCTGGTCGACTTCCGCGGCGAGCTCGACCAGATCATCCGCGACTTCGACCTGATAGGCGGCGCCGGGCGTAAGTTGCCGCAAGGCTTGCGGCAAACATTCAAGCTCGCGCTTGGCACGCCGGCGAATGTCGTCGAGCGACAGTGCCGGCTGCAGGCGCCGCCCGCCGACCATGACCCGTTCGACGAGGGGTTCACCGCCTCCACCCCACCCTCCCCCGCTTGCGGGGGAGGGTAGGGCGGGGGTCGCAAGTGAGAGCAAATCGCCCGACATCCGGCCGTCGGCGTCATAGCGTCGCCAGACCTGTTTGCGGCCCGGCCAAGTTGCTTTGTTTTCCGAGCGTTTGCGCCGCGGCAGGCCGGCATATTCTTGGAGTTTGTAGACGCAATCGATCGACGGCACGTCGGCGGATGTGGTCAGACTGGTGCCGATGCCGACGCCGTCGATCGGCGCACCGGCGCGCGCGAAAGCGATCAGCGAATCTTCATCAAGCCCGCCGCTGACAAAGATCGTGGTGTCCTTGAGCCGGCCGGCATCGAGAATGGCGCGCACCCGTTTAGACAGGGCAATCAGATCGCCGCTGTCGAGCCGGACGCCGCGGATGGCTATTCCGGCTTCCTTCAGCCGCGGCGCCAGCGCCACGACTTTACGCGCCGCGGCCTCGGAGTCGTAAGTGTCGAGCAGCAGCACGACATTGTCGGGCCGGGTGCGGGCGAAAGTCTCGAAGGCTTCGGTCTCGTCGCCGAACGCTTCGATGAAGGAATGCGCCATGGTGCCGAACAGCGGAATGCCGAATTGCTCTCCGGC
>DASQRX010000079.1:0-44731 GCA_035642635.1 Xanthobacteraceae bacterium | reverse complement strand
GCCGAGCCCATAGGCGAAAAACAATTTCGCCACCGAATAGCAGATATCGTTTTCGCCGATGCCGAGGATCGGGCCGGCATAAAGATCGTCGGTGAGTTTCAGATCGGCGTGGGTGTGCACCGCGCCTTTCGGCTTGCCGGTCGAGCCCGAGGTGTAGAGCCAGAAGCACATGTCGTCGCGCGTCGTCGGCGCCGTCGCCGGCTCGGCGCTGGCTTTTGCCAGCAAGTCCGCAAAACGCGGCTGGCCGTGGGACTGCTCGCCGGAGATGATGATGTGTTCGAGATCTTCCGACTCGCGGATCGCCTTGCCGAATTTCGGCAACAGGTCCTCGGAAACGACCAGAAGCCGGGCGCGACTGTCGCGCAGCATGAAGCAATAATCGTCCTCGGTCATCAGCGTGTTGACCGGCACTGCGACCACGCCGGCCTTGATGGCGCCGAGAAACGCGGTCGGCCAGTCGATGGTGTCGAGGAGACACATCAGGACGCGCTCCTCGCGGCGGATGCGCAGCGAACGCAGCACGTTGCCGAACCGCTCGACGCGGTCGGCGAGGTCGGCGTAACTGTATTGGCCGCGATGATCGATGAAGGCTGCTTTCTCAGCTCGGCCGGCGTCGAGATTGCGCTTGAGAATGTCGGCTGAGAAATTGTAGTCGCGCGGGATTGCCGACGCGCTGAAGCTTGCACTTGGCTGGGCGATGCTCATCGCGGCGGTTCCTTGGCGTTTCCTGGGGCGGCTTCTTCAACGGTGGGGCATTGGCTCGGCCCACGGATTGCCCACCGCAGATCCATTATGCCGACGCAAAAATTCGCCGGCAATGCCGCACCCTAAATGTGATGGAAACGCCCCTGTCACCGGCACAAAATTGCGCTATGACAAGCCGCGAACGAAGCTGAAAACACCCTGCCGGAGCCTGCCGATGATCTTGAGCCGCGACCGCATTCTCACCACCCATGTCGGCAGCCTGCCGCGCAACGAGACTTTGAGCGACCTTCTGATCGCGCAGGAGGAAGGCAAGGCCTATGACGCCAAACTCATGGCCGACGAAATGGACAAGGCGGTCCGCCACGTCGTGCAAAAGCAAGCCGCGGCCGGCGTCGATATCGGTAATGACGGCGAGCAGCGGCGGATCGGCTTTCAGACCTATGTGCCGCAGCGCATGACGGGCTTCGCCGGCGTCTCGAAGCGTCGCCGCGGCAAGGAGTTCGAGGAATTTCCCGAACTGGTCAGCTATCTGATGCGCCGGTTCCCGAGCGCGCCGAAGAGCCAGCAGGGCGCGCCCGAGGCGCAGGCCGACATCAAATATCGCGATCTCAAGCCGATCGTCGACGAAACGTCGGGCTTCAACAAGATCGCCGACGAGCTGCACGCCTTCTCCGAGCGGTTCATGACCGCGCCGTCGCCGGGCATCATCTCGACGACCATGCTCAACGCTTATTATGAGTCGCACGACGCCTACCTCGACGCTATCGCGCGCGAAATGAAGAACGAATACCAGACCATCCACAAAGCCGGCATCGTGCTGCAGATCGACGCGCCGGATCTGGCGATGGACCGCACCATGATGTACCGCGATCTCTCCGACGCCGATTTCGTCAAGCGCTGCGAGCGCCATGTCGCGGCGATCAACACAGGCATCGCAGGCATTCCGCGCGACCGCGTGCGCCTGCATATCTGTTACGGCAATTGGGAAGGCCCGCACATCCACGACATCGCGCTCGATAAGATCTTGCCGGCGCTCTATCAGGCGAATGTCGGTGCGCTATCGATCGAATTTTCCAATCCGCGCCACGCCCACGAATATGCAGCCCTCAAGCGCGTGCCGTTTCCGAAAGACATGATCCTCATCCCCGGCGTGGTCGAGACGACGTCGAACTTCGTCGAGCACCCGGAAGTGGTGGCGCGCCGCATCGAGGAGGCGGTGGCGACGATCGGCGACCGCGAGCGCGTCATCGCCTCGACCGATTGCGGCTTCGGCACCTTCACCAAGCGCGAATGGGTCATCGAGCCCGCGGTCTGGCTCAAGCTTAAAGCGATCCGCGATGGCGCCGATATCGCCTCGGCCCGGATTTGGGGTAAAAGGACCGCCGCCTAGCGTCATTGCGAGGAGCGAAGCGACGAAGCAATCCGTCGCCGCGCGGCTGGGCTAGATTGCTTCACTTCGCTCGCAATGACGTAAAATGAATTCGCATCAACCAGTAGGAAACACACCGTGATCGATCTCTATACCTGGACGACGCCGAACGGCCGCAAGGCTTCCATCGCGCTCGAGGAATTCGGCCTGCCCTACACCGTGCACCCGGTCGACATTTCCAAGGACGAGCAGTTCAAGCCGGAATTTCTCAAGATCAGCCCCAACAACCGCATCCCGGCGATTGTCGATCGCGATAACGGCATGAGCCTGATGGAGTCGGGCGCGATCCTAATCTATCTCGCCGATAAAACCGGCAAGCTTCTGCCCAAGAGCGGCGAGGCGCGCTACCACACCATCGAATGGCTGATGTGGCAGATGGGCGGTCCGGGCCCGATGCTCGGCCAGGTCCATCACTTCGTGAAATACAACCCCGGCAAGGCGCCTTACGCCGAGGAGCGGTACTTAAAGGAAGCGCACCGGCTCTATGGCGTGCTCGACAAACAGCTCGCCAGCCACGACTACGTCGCCGGCGATTATTCGATCGCCGATATCGCGATCTGGCCGTGGATCTCGCGCTACGAATGGCAGACCGTCGACCTCAACAAATATCCGAACGTCAAGCGCTGGTACGTCGCCATTGCCAATCGCCCGGCAGTGCAAAAAGGCTACAAGGTGCCGAAGGATATGGGTCCCATTCCGATGCCGTGAGGGCCCGGGTGTCTGTCAACAGATGCGAAAAGTAGGCTAGAATACCAACGACAATTGCCGTGCCCGATCATCCCTCGCCCACCTGATGATGACGGGTCATCCCAAGAGCACGCCAAGGAGCACGCCATGGACGACATCACAAAGCGCGATCCGATCAAGATCACCGCCGAGGACATCAATCCGCGCTACAATTGGGGCCGCCATTTGCCGGTGCTCGGCACCATGGGGGTCGATTTCGAGGAGCGCGTCGATTACCGCCGCCTTCACCGCTACCGGCTTGCGCGTGCGCAAGCCGCCCTTGAAGCCTCCGATCTCGGTGCGCTGCTGCTGTTCGACGACAACAATATCCGCTACGTCACCTCGACCAAGATCGGCGAATGGGCCCGCGACAAGCTCTCGCGCTTTGCGCTATTGACGCGCGGCGGCGATCCGATCTTGTGGGACTTCGGCTCGGCGGCCGTCCATCACAAGCTCTATTCGCCCTGGCTCAAGCCGGAAAACTGTAAGGCCGGCCTCGTCGGGCTGCGCGGCACCGTGGATCCTGCGTTTGGATTGATGAAGCGCCACGCCGAGGAAATGGCCTCGATCCTCAAAGAGGCCGGCGTCGCCAAAATGCCGATCGGCGTCGACATCATCGAGCCGCCGATGCTGTTCGAGCTGGAAAAGGCCGGTCTGAAAATCAAGGACGGCCAGCAGGTGATGCTCAGCGCGCGTGAGGTGAAATCCTCCGACGAGATCGCGCTCCTTAACCGCGCCGCCGCGATGGTCGACGGCGCCTATGATGTCGTCAACGAAATGCTGCGTCCCGGCATCCGCGAAAACGACATCGTCGCCGAGGTCAATAAGTTCCTCTACACCCATGGCTCCGACGACGTCGAAGCGGTCAATGCGGTATCCGGCGAGCGCTGCAGCCCGCATCCGCATAATTTCACCGATCGCATGATCCGCCCCGGCGATCAGGCCTTCTTCGACATCCTGCAATCATTTATGGGCTATCGCACCTGCTACTACCGCACCTTCAATGTCGTGCGTGCTACGCCGGCGCAGCACGACGCCTACCGCATGGCGCGCGAATGGCTCGACAATGCCATCGAGCGCATCAAGCCTGGCGCCTCGACCGCGCATATCTGCGAGGTGTTTCCGAAAGCGGCGGAATTCGGCTTCCCCGATGAAATGGCGGCCTTCGGCCTGCAATTCGCCCACGGGCTCGGGCTCAATCTGCACGAGCGGCCGATCATCTCGCGCGTGGTGTCGATGGATCACCCGACCGAGATCAAGGAAGGCATGGTGTTCGCCATCGAGACCTATTGCCCGGCGACCGACGGCTATTCGGCCGCGCGCATCGAGGAAGAAGTGGTGGTCACCGATAAGGGCTGCCGGCTGATCTCGCTGTTCCCCGCCGAGGAATTGCCGATCTCGGCGAAGTATTGATCGCTTGGATCTTGCCCGAGAGCGGGCTGTTTTCGGATCGCGCTCTTGGGCGAAAGCTTGCTCTAGGGCGAAGCCTTGGCGCTCATGCCGCGCAGCGCCGCGAGCCGCAATTCCAATTCGCGCTTGAGATTGTATTGCGGATTGCCGAACGACTTGTTGCGCGCGGCGATGAAGTCGCGCTGCTCTTGGCGCAATAGCGCGTCCGCCTTGCGGTCGCGATTGGCGAGCGCCGCCCTGTAGGCTCCGTCGATTTCGCGGTCGAGCCGCGCCAGATCGGGATCGTAGCAGATCGCTTTCTCGACAGCGCGGTTCGTGGTGCCGCAGTGGAAACTTGGCAGCACGGTGGCGGAGGTGTCGGAACCGGCGGCGATAAGGCGGTCGCGCTTCTGCCGCGCTTGCGCGAGGTTCTCGGCCGCTTCGTCGAATCGCGGATCGATGCGCAGCGCTTCTTGGTAATCGGCGATGGAGCGGTCAAGATCGCCTTTATCGCCGAAGGCTGCGCCGCGATTGTTGTAGGCCAGAGAGAATCCCGGATCGAGCGCGATGGCACGATCGTAATCGGCGATGGCGCGGTCGAGATCACCCTTGTAACTGTAGGAGTCGCCGCGATTGGTGAGGAAATTCGCCTTAGGCGTCAGCCGGATCGCCTCGTTATAGTCGGCAATGGCGCGATCGTACTCGCCGTTCTTGGCATAGTCCAAGCCGCGATTGTCGAAAAATTCCGGATCGAGCGGATCGAGCCGGATCGCCTCGCTGTCGTCGGCGACGGCCTGGTCGATGCGGCCGAGCTTCTTGTAGGCGGCGCCGCGATTGCTGAAGGCGCGCGATTTCTTCGGATCGAGCCTGATTGCTTCGTCCTCATCCTTGATTGACGCCTGGTAATCTTGCTTGAAGTAATAGGCCGCGCCCCGATCCAAGAAAGTCTGCGCGTCGTCGGGCTTGAGCCGAAGCGCTTCGTTGTAATCGGCGATGGCGCGGTCGTATTGGCCGTTGTCGCTGAAGACGTTGCCGCGATTGTCGAGCGATTTGGCGTCGTTGGGATCAAGCCGCACCGCTTGATTGGCGTCGGCCAGCGCCTGGTCGAGTCGGCCGATGGTGCGGCAGGTATGGGAGCGCTCGCGGAAGGCCCGCGCATTCGTCGGATCGACCGCGATGGCGCGATCGAGGTCGGCGAGCGCGAGGTGCGGCCTGTTGATGTACCAGTAGGTCGCGCCGCGATTGACCAAAGCCGCGGCCAGCGCCTTCTGCTGGTCCTTGAGCGTATCGATGAGCGCGCCGCAGGCGGCAATGCGCTGCTCCGGCGAATAGGCGCTGTCGTTGGTGCTGGCGCAGATATCGGCATTGGGGCTGGCATTGGGGCTGCTTTGCGCCTGCGCCAAAGGCGCGGCCAGGAGATAAGGCAAGGCACTCAGGCAGGCGGCGGAGAATAAGGGGATGGCGCGGCGCATGGAAACACCCATTGGCAAAAGCGACCGGCGGCCGGAAAGGCCGTCTCTGATTAGTCGTGCCCGGCGCCGGAAAGGTTTTAACCCCCCAAAGCGCGCGAACGCGCTGCCGCGCCGAAACAAAAAACGGCCGAGCGATGTGCCCGGCCGTTCTTAGTTGCTGTTTGCGTTTCTCGCCGCCGGATTATGCCGGCTTTAATTCAGCGAATAGTTCAGGCCGGCGCGGACGGCCTACGGGCCCCAGTTGAACTTGTAGCGCAGTCCCGACATCACCGTTTGCACATTCGGCTGAAGTTTCAAGCTGATTGAGGTGCCGAGCGCGCCCCCCGAGCCGGCGACAGGCAAGGTGGCGCTGCTATAGCTCGAGAACCGATATTCAGTGTTGAAGAATAACCCCGGCACGGATGCGATCTGCGTTTCCACACCGCCGCCGGTGAACCAGCCGTGATAAGTGTTGGATGACGTCGACATCGCTCCGCCGAGGGGCGCGAGTGTCATGCCGTCGAAGCGGGCTTCGGTATAGCCGCCGTTGAAATAAGACAGAATCTGCGGCGTCACCAGCCAGCCGATGCGCGCGCCGACATCCCAGTAGTCTCGCTCTTTCTCGACACCGGTCAGCGTAGAGGCAGAGAAGCCCCCCAGAGCATTGGGATTCTCATTCGCGGCCTGGAAATTCGACGTGCCCTCCATGTTGCCGAAACTGTAATCGCCGAAGACGCCGGCAACCAAATTGAAGCTGGCGACGGCGAATTGATAGTCATAACCGGCAACGGCCTGACCGACCCAGCCCCTGCCCCCGTTATTGGTCGTTCCCACAACGCCTCCGGGAGTAACCACGCTCGAATTCATGTCCCATACGCCGTAGCCAAAGGCGCCACCGACATAGAACCCTGTCCATGTGTAAGGCACCTGGACCAGCATCGCCGGCGGCGGCGGCGCGGGTCGCGGCAGATCAGCAGCCTGCGCCGCGCCAATCAATGTGAAGAGGGCAGCGCCACTCAAGAGAATTCGTTTCATGTCCGTCTCCCGTCACCCAAGGTTGAATCGGAATGTACAGGAAACCGCCCGGAAAAGATTGTGAAAGGAGCCGTCCGCGGCGGCTCCCGAGGCGTTATTCACCGGCCTGTGGATTCGCGGCCACACCCAAGGCGGTAATAACATACTGATTTAACTTGGTTTTCATCCTATCATGGTTAACTAGGCAAGCGCCGGATTTCGGGGTAACCCACTGCCTCCGTCCCCCGCTTTTTCAAACGGCCGAGCCCAGCCGACCACATGACCGCATCCGAACTGCCCAAAACCGCCATTGCCGAGCATTTGGCGCGAAAGATCCGTGCACTCGACGCAGCAAAGCTGCCGCAAGCGGTGCGGGAAAAATGCGAACAGCTTGTCATCGATGTCGTCGGTCTCGCCGTCACTTCACGTCACGAAGACTACGTAAAGAGCACCCTTGCGGGCTGTGACGACGACGGTCCGTGCACCGCGATCGGCCACAGCCGCACGCTCAGCGCTGCCGCTGCCGCGATCGTCAACGGCACGGCGATCCACGGCGAGGATTTCGACGACACGTTCGAGGGCGGTCCGATCCATGCTGGTGCCGTCGTGGTTCCTGCCGTGCTGGCGGTGTGCGAGCGGCACAATCTCGGCGGCGATGCGGCGCTCCTCGGCATCGCCATCGGCGTCGAGACCATGTGCCGCTTGTCGACGGTCGCGCCGACGCTGACGCACAAAGCCGGGTTTCATCCGACCGCGGTGTTCGGCACCGTGGGCGCCGCGGCCGGCGTCGGCGCCGCGCTCAAACTCACCGAGCGGCAGCTGGTCGATGCGCTCGGCACCACAGGCTCGATGGCGTCGGGCATCATCGAATATCTCGCCGAAGGCGCTTGGACCAAGCGCCTGCACGCCGGCTGGGCGGCGCAATCGGGCATCCGCGCGGCCCTTTTGGGCCGCGCGGGATTCTTAGGGCCGCGCACGGTGTTCGAAGGCGTGCACGGATTCTTTCACGGCTTCGCCAACACCACCAAAGGCGATTACGAGGCGCTCATCCATGACTTTGGCACGAGATGGGTGACGGAGACGCTGGCATTCAAGCCCTATCCGTGCGGAACCATGACGCATCCTTACATCGACTGCGCGCGCAGACTGGCGAAGAAGGTGAAGGCCGACGACCTTGTCGAGATGGTCTGCGAAGTCGGCGAGGGCACGGTGCATCGGCTGTGGGAGCCGCTCGCTGCGAAGCATCATCCGGCGAACGGCTATGCCGGAAAATTTTCGTCGCCGTACTGCATCGCCGCAGGCTTCGTCCGCGGCAATGTAGGCTTGGGCGATTTCACCGATGCCGCGGTGAAGGATCCGGCCGTGCTCGCCGTCGCGGCCAAGGTGCGTTATCAGATCGATCCAAAGAATCCCTATCCGAAAAATTTCACCGGCCACATCCGCGCCACCTTGCGCGATGGCTCGGTGGTGGAAGAACGCCAGCCCTATATGCGCGGCGGCGCGCATGAGCCGCTGACGCGCGCCGATATCGAGCAGAAGTTTTTGCTCAACGCCGCACATGGCGGCTGGAGCGCGGAGCGTGCAACGAGCGCGCTGAAGCTGATCGGCGGCTTGTTCAAGGGGGCGTCAGTCGATCTCGCGCCGCTGCGGGGGTAGCAGTAGCCCGGGTTGAACGGAGCGAAACACGGGAGTGGCGTTCTGGCCGCTGAATCGCCCCGGATTTCGCTGCGCTCCATGCGGGCTACATCCTCCCGCGTTTTCACGGGGGAGGATGGAAAGCGCCCTTCATCGCTTTCGCGAGGCAGGATAAAGGCCGCAAATCTAGATGGTTAAACAGGTCTTAACCTCGCCGCCGCTATGGTATCGAAGCCTTGATGCGGCGGGCGGTCCCGCTGTTCATGATGTATAGGATGCGTAGCCAGTCTGACCCCACGCTGCCTCGCGGGCCCCATGCGCGCTCGCCGTTTGTGCGTTTGCGAGAGCTGCTTGGCGACACCCCGCCGGGCAGGCCCGCGATCAGCCTTGCGGTGGGCGAGCCGCAACATGCGATTCCGGCTTTCGTCGCTCCGATCGTCGCCGCGCATGTCAACGAGTTCGGCCGCTATCCGATGAACAAGGGGCTCGATTCCTTCGGCGAAGCGGTCGCGCAATGGCTGACCCGGCGCTTTAAGCTCGAACGTCCGGTAAATCCTGTGCACGAAGTGCTGGTGCTCAACGGCACGCGCGAAGGACTTTTCCTCGCCGTGCTTGCGGCAAAAAACTACGTGGCGGCGCGCTCAGGAAGGCCTGCGGTGCTGATCCCCAATCCGTTCTATGCGGCTTATGCGGCAGGCGCGATCGCCGCCGACTGCGAGCCGGTCTACCTGCCGGCAACCGCGGCCACGGACTTCCTGCCCGATCTCGACGCGCTCGATGACGAATTGCTGGCCCGCACCGTCGCGGTCTTTCTCGCCTCGCCGTCGAATCCACAAGGCGCCGTCGCCGATCTCGCTTATCTCGAACGATTGACGGCCTTGGCGCGGCGCTTCGGCTTCCTGGTTCTGTCCGACGAATGCTATTGCGAGATTTATAGCGAATACGCGCCGCACGGCATGCTCGAAGCCGCAGGCCCGGATTTCGAAAACGTCGTCGTGTTCCACTCGCTGTCGAAGCGCTCGAATTTGCCGGGGCTGCGCATCGGCTTTGCCGCCGGCGATCGCAAATTCCTCGCGGCCTATCTCGAATTGCGCAATGTCGCGGCGCCACAAGTGCCGACCCCGATGCAGCACGTCGCCATCGCCGCCTACAACGACGAAAAACATGTCGAAGAGAACCGGCGGCTCTACCGTGAAAAATTCGATCTTGCCGATCAGATCATCGGCGACCGTTACGGCTATCGCCGTCCGGCCGGCGGATTTTTTCTTTGGCTCGACGTATCGGCCAATGGCGGCAGCGAGAAGGCGACGCAGCTGTTGTGGCGCGAGGCGGGCTTGCGCGTCGTGCCCGGCCGTTATCTCGCGCGCGAGCAGTCAGACGGCAGCAATCCGGGCGCGGATTATATCCGCGTCGCCATGGTGCAGAACAATGAGATCACCGCCGAGGCGATGCATCGCCTTGTCGCGGTGTTGGGTTAGAGCATGATCCCGAAAAGTGGAAACCGATTTTCGGATAAGATCATGCTCAAACGAAGAATCGTTGGGCCAGCATAGCGATGTCGATGCTCGACCGCAGCCTTGATGGAATGGCCAGTCTCTCGGGCCAGCTCGGCAGCGTTTTGCGCCGCCGGCTGCGCGAGCTCGTCGGCATTACGCTGATCAGTGTCGCCATGATGGTGGGGCTCGCGCTCGCGAGCTGGTCGGTGCAGGACCCTTCGCTGAGCCACGCCACCGACGCGCCGGTGCACAATCTTCTCGGCGTGCCGGGCGCCATTGCCGCCGATCTGATGATGCAGCTTCTCGGCCTCGGCTCGCTGGCGCTGTTGTTGCCGATCGCGGTGTGGGGCTATCGGCTGCTCGGCCATCGCCGGCTCAGCCATGAGCGCCTGCGCGTCTTGCTGTGGATTTTCGGCGCGGTATTGAGCGCGGCCTTTGTGTCGTGCCTGCCGCGCACCGCGCATTGGCCGTTGCCGTCCGGGCTCGGCGGCGTCGTCGGCGACGCGATGCTGCGGCTCCCCGTCGTGCTGTTCCACATCCAACTCGTTGGCACCTCGCGGCTTGTTGCCGGGCTCGGACTCGGGTTTGCCGCGCTCATCGCTTTCGCCATTGCCTCCGGCGCGATCGGAGGCGGCGAGGTCGAAGATTACGACGACGAGGATGAAGACGCCGACGAGGAGCAGGACGAAGCGCGCGAGGACGGCGACGACGCCTGGATCTCGCTCGGCTTTATCGAACATCATCTGCTCAGCTTCCGCGCCTGGCTCGGCCGGCTGTTCGGCCGGCGCGAACGGATGCCGCTGCCGTCGCGCGACAATCCCGCCATCCCGCGGCGCCGGATCGAGCCGCGCTTCGACAATTCGGCGCGCGCCGCCGGCGCCGAGGACGACGACGGCGATGATGATGAGGCCGCCCCGCGCGCGCGCAAGCCGCGCGCCGCCGCAAAACCGGCGCGCCGCTCGTCGAGCGGCTTCCAAACGCCCTCGCTCAATCTGCTTGCCGCGCCGCGCGCCAGCGAGCGCTCAACATTGAGCGCAGACGAGATCGCCGACAACGCGACGCGGCTTGAAGGCGTGCTGGGCGATTTCGGCGTGCGCGGCGAGATCATCAATGCGCGGCCGGGCCCGGTGGTCACGCTCTACGAATTGGAGCCGGCGCCAGGCATCAAATCGTCGCGCGTCATCAGCCTGGCCGACGATATTGCGCGCTCGATGAGCGCGCTGTCGGCGCGCGTCGCCGTGGTGTCGGGGCGCAACGCCATCGGCATCGAATTGCCGAATCCGACGCGCGAAAAGGTCTTTCTGCGCGAACTCTTGGCGTCGCGCGATTACGCCGAAACCAATTTTCGTCTGCCGCTCTGCCTCGGCAAAGCGATCGGCGGCGAAGCCGTCATGGTCGATCTGGCGCGCATGCCGCATCTGCTCATCGCCGGCACCACCGGTTCGGGCAAATCGGTCGCCATCAACACCATGATCTTGAGCCTGCTCTATCGGCTGCATCCCGATCAATGCCGGCTCATCATGGTCGATCCGAAAATGCTCGAACTCTCGGTCTATGACGGCATTCCGCATCTGCTCACGCCGGTCGTCACCGATCCGAAAAAGGCGGTGGTCGCGCTCAAATGGGCGGTGCGCGAAATGGAAGAACGCTACAAGAAGATGTCGAAGCTCGGCGTGCGCAATATCGACGGCTACAATGCGCGCGTCGCCGAGGCGAACAAGAAGGGCGAGAAGCTCAACCGCACCGTCCACACCGGCTACAATCGCGAGACCGGCCTGGCGATCTACGAGAATGAGGAGCTCGATCTCGAGCCGCTGCCCTATATCGTCGTCATCGTCGACGAAATGGCCGACCTGATGATGGTCGCCGGCAAGGATATCGAAGGCGCGGTGCAGCGGCTGGCGCAGATGGCGCGCGCCGCCGGCCTGCACGTGATCCTGGCGACGCAGCGGCCGTCGGTCGACGTCATTACCGGCACCATCAAGGCCAATTTTCCGACCCGCATTTCCTTCCAGGTGACCTCGAAGATCGACAGCCGCACCATTCTGGGCGAGCAGGGCGCCGAGCAACTGCTCGGCCAAGGCGACATGCTCTACATGGCCGGCGGCGGCCGCATCAGCCGCGTGCACGGGCCGTTCGTCTCCGACGAGGAAGTCGAAAAGGTGGTGCGCCACCTCAAGACGCAAGGCGCCCCGGAATATCTCGAAGCCGTCACCGCCGAAGACCCGACCGACGAGGACGGCAATCCGATTTTCGACGCCACCGCGATGGGCGGCGCCGAGGGCGGCGATCTCTACGCCCAGGCGGTGCAAATTGTGACACGCGACCGCAAGGCATCGACCAGCTATATCCAGCGCCGTCTGCAAATCGGCTACAACCGGGCCGCTTCGCTGATGGAGCGCATGGAGCAGGAAGGCGTCGTCGGGCAACCTAATCACGCCGGCAAACGGGAAATTCTCGTTGAAGGCGCGCAGGACGATCCGTTTTAGAGCATGATCCGGAAAAGCCTGCCCTCGGACTTGATCCGGGGGTGGAGGCCGGTTTTCCGAAAAGTTCATGCTCCATCTCTAGGGAATACGATCCCTATTGAGAATCGAGAGTTTCGCCTTTAAGCCCTCAGCGTAGCCGCGAATTCGCCATACCGCTCCCGTAGCGGATTGCGCCATTGGGGGGTTAATCGCGGGCGTGTGAAAAGTCCTCAAAGTCTTTGCCGGAGCGTGTCAGCGGGAGAGCAATATGGCGGCGAGTGCTGCTGCAAAAATCGGGCTTGCGAAAATTTACGCGACAATAATTCTCACGGCGGCGGTTTGCGCAGTGGCGCCGGCCTTTGCCGAAAGCGTGCCGCTGCCGACGCCGGCGCCGCAGCAGAAATCCGGTTCCGCCCCCGCCTCGACCGGCGGCGCGCCCGCAGCCGACACGCAGCAGAAACCGCCGAGCTTCTTCCCGTTCACTTTGCCGTTCGGCAAGGGCTCGGACTCGGGCGGATCGGGCGCCGCGAGCCAGCAAGCGACCGCCTTCGACACCAAGCAGCGCGCTCTGCTCGACAAGGTCAGCGCTTATCTTTCGGGCATACAGACCATGGTGGGGAATTTCGTGCAGATCGGCCCAGACGGCGGCCGCACCGAGGGCACGTTCTACATTCAAAAGCCCGGCCGGGTGCGCTTCACCTATAACGCGCCGAGCCCGATCGACATCATCGCCGACGGGTCTTCGGTCGTCGTGCGCGACCGCAAGCTCGCCACCCAGGATCTCTACCCGCTGTCGCAGACGCCGCTGCGCTATCTGCTCGCCGATCATCTCGACCTGTTGCGCGATGTTGACGTCGTCTCTGTCACCAACGATGACACGTTCACAACCGTGGTCATCGAGCAAAAGCAGGCGATGATCGGCACCAGCCGGCTGATGATGATGTTCGACGCCAAGGATCTCGGGCTCAAGCAATGGACCGTCACCGATCCGCAGGGTTTTGACACCACGGTCGCGGTCTACAATCTCGATACCGCGAAGAAGCCCGACCCGAACCTGTTCGTCATCAATTACCAGCGCGATCAGGGCAGTATCAGCAACCAGTAGCCAGTAATCAGTGGTCAATAATCAGAAAGCGTTTTGCGAAACCGACAACTGATATTTATATGCGTCGTGAACGCATTACCGATCACTGATTCCTGTGAAGCTCACCCTGACAACCTGGAACATCAATTCGGTGCGGCTGCGCATCGATCTGGTCGCCAAATTTATCAAGTCGGTGCGGCCCGATATTCTTTGCCTGCAAGAAACCAAGTGTCCGGATGACGCTTTTCCGCTGAAGCGGTTCAAGCGGCTGGGCTACGAGCATGTCGCGCTCAACGGCCAGAAGGGCTATCACGGCGTGACGGTGATTTCGCGGCTGCCGTTCGAGCGTTTTGGCATCCAGAATTTTTGCGGCAAGACGGATTGCCGGCATGTCTCGGCCGTATTCGGCGAGCGCGCCGGACTTCGCGATCCGATCACCGTGCATAATTTCTACGTGCCGGCCGGCGGCGATATTCCCGATCCGGAAGGCAATCCGAAATTCGCGCATAAGCTCGGCTTTCTCGACGAAATGCGCGATTGTTTGGCGATCCGGCCGGAAAAATCGGAGCGTGCGATCCTGGTCGGCGATCTCAATGTCGCGCCGCTCGAGCACGATGTCTGGAGCCACAAGCAGATGGTGCGCGTGGTATCGCATACGCCGATCGAATGCGAGAAGCTCACACATGCGCGCAATGCCGGCGGCTGGATCGACACGATGCGAGAACTGACGCCGGAACCGGCGAAGCTCTACACCTGGTGGAGCTACCGCTCGCCGGATTGGGCGAGCGCCGACAAAGGCCGCCGGCTCGATCACATCTGGGCGTCGCCTGAATTGGCCGACCGCGTCGGCAATATAGCGATCGCCAAAAATTATCGCGGCGCCGAGCGGCCGTCCGACCATGTCCCGGTGACGGCGACGATCGAAGTCTAACTATCGTGCTGCGGCCCGGTGCCGCGCGCCAAGGCGGTGCGCGCGTTTTCCATTTCGCGGGCCCATTGATCGGCGCGCGCCGCGATGGTTTCGCGCAGTCGCACCGCGGCGTCGGGAAAACTATCGAGCATTTTGAGAAACATCGCGCGTGAAATGCGCAATACCACAGCCGGTTCGCGCGCGATCGCGGTTGCCGGCCGGGTCGTGTCGGTGAGCAAGGCCGATTCGCCGAGCAGCGAGCCGGGCTCGGCAATCACCTCGGCGTCGTGGAGCCGTCCCGATGTCAGCGTGAACGAACCGTCCCGCACCACATAGGCGCAGTCGGCGGTCTCGCCCGCGGTGAACAGCACCTGGTCTTCTTCGACCGTGTAGCTCTCGGTGCTGATGGCAAGGATGCGCAATGCTCCGGCGCCGAGGCGGCGGAGAATGGGAACGCGCTCAAGAAACGCGATGTCGTCCTCGATCGTCATGCCGTTCCGCGATTTGAGCACGATCCGGAAAAGTGGAAACCGGTTTTCCGAAAAGATCATGCTTCATCAAGAAGCTCTAGGGGACCAGTTTGTAGCCGCCGGCCTCGGTGACCAGAATGGCGGGCGCTGCTGCATCCTTTTCGATCTTCTGCCGTAGCCGGTAAATGTGAGTTTCCAGCGTGTGGGTGGTGACGCCCGAATTGTAGCCCCAGACCTCCTGCAACAGCGTCTCGCGCGACACCGGCTTTTGGCCGGCGCGATAGAGATAACGCAGGATCGAGGTTTCCTTTTCGGTCAGCCGGACTTTGCTGCCTTTGGGGTTAAGCAAAAGCTTAGAACTCGGCCGGAACGTGTAGGGTCCAATGGTGAAGACCGCATCCTCGCTCGCCTCGTGCTGGCGCAGTTGCGCCCGGATTCGCGCCAACAGCACGGCGAAGCGAAACGGCTTAGTCACGTAATCGTTGGCGCCGGATTCGAGGCCGAGGATCGTGTCGGAATCGGTATCGTGGCCGGTCAGCATGATGATCGGCGCCTTGAAACCGTTCTTGCGCAGGATGCGCACGGCTTCGCGGCCGTCGATGTCGGGCAGGCCGACATCCATGATGACGAGGTCGATCTGCCCGGTCTTGGCGGTCTGCACGCCCTTGCTGCCGTTCTCGACTGCGACGGCCTCGAACTCTTCGTGCAGCGAAAGCTGTTCCGTCAGCGCCTCGCGCAGCTCGGTGTCGTCGTCGACGATCAGAATGGTCCGCGTATTCGGCATTACATCTGGCCCCTGGCGTTTTGCCGCCCGACTGGGCGCGAAGTAGAACACGCAAGGATACAAGAGCAAGCGGCGGTTGGGAATCAGGCCCAGGACACGATGCGTAAAACTTTACCCATCCGGACTTCGCTGAGCTTGGTTCGCGTGCGGTCCCGTCCGGGCCGGCGCAGCCAGGGCTGGCTCGTGGCGGGCGGCAAGACCTTGCCGGTTGCGCTGGGGCGGAGCGGCATCCGGGCATTAAAGCGCGAAGGCGACGGCGGAACGCCGGTCGGCAGTTTTCACCCGGTCCGGCTGTGGTGGCGCGCCGATCGCCTGCCCCGGCCGCAGACGCCGCTGCCGGTCCGCCGCATCGGCCCCGACGACGCCTGGTGCGAGGACCCGACTGATCGCCGCTATAACCGCGCTTTCAAGCGCTCGGCCAATGAACCAGGCGACCGGCTGCGCCGCGAGGACGGCCTTTACGACCTCATTCTCGAGATCGACCACAATACGCGGCCACGGGCGGCAGGGCTTGGCAGCGCGGTCTTCGTTCACGTCGCGCGCGAGGCTTTTGGGCCGACCGCGGGCTGCGTCGCGCTGCGCCGGGACGCCCTCTTAAAGCTCTTGTCGCGAATCGGGCCAAAGACTCGAATCAAGATTCAGTATTAGCCGTCTGGGCAGCCGTGTCCGGCCGGGAACCGAAAATCGCGCTCCCAACGCGTACGTGCGTGGCCCCGAAGGCGATCGCTGTCCGGAAGTCGGCGCTCATCCCCATCGACAGGAGCTTTAGCCCATTGCGGCGGGCGATCTTCCTGGTCAGCGCAAAGTGGGGGGCCGGGGCTTCGCTGTGTGGCGGAATGCACATCAGGCCCGAAATCATAAGGCCGTAACCGTCCCGGCAGGCGGCCAGAAAGGTGTCGGCGTCTTGCGGCAGCACGCCGGCCTTTTGCGGCTCGGCGCCGGTATTGATCTCGACAAAAAGCAGCGGATCGCGGCCCTGTTTCTTGATTTCCTTGCTCAGCGCTTCGGCCAGGCTCGCGCGGTCGACCGAATGCACGGCATCAAACAAAGCTACCGCCTCGCGCGCTTTGTTCGATTGCAGCGGGCCGATGAGATGCAGTTCAAGTCCGGGATGCGCGGCAATCAGCGGCGGCCATTTGGCCTTGGCCTCCTGCACCCGGTTCTCGCCGAAAACGCGCTGCCCCGCCGCGATCGCCGGCGCGATGGCGTCGGCGCCAAACGTCTTCGAAACCGCGACAAGCGTAACGGTTAACGGATCGCGGCCCGCCTCACGACAGGCCGCTGCGATCTCCGCCCGCACCGCAGCAATGCCGGTTTTGGCGCCGCCTTGCCGGCTTATGGTTGCCATTTGCTCAACGCCTTCACGAAATCGATTCAAATTTTAGCCTCACGGCAAAATGCATCTTTACGGGTCTCCCGTAGCCTATGGAACTGGGGCGGGGGAGTACGGGATGCCGGACGGCGATCCAAAATCCAAGACATCTGCGGCGCCGAGCAAACCGATGCTCAGCATTCGCGCCCGGCTGATCGTTCTTGCTCTCCTGGCGATCACTCCGTTGATGGTGGAGCGCGTTCACGGACTGGAACAAGCCCGCGCCGCACGCACCGAACGCGCCAACAGCGATGTGAGCGAACTCGCCCGGCGCGGCGCCGAATCGCAGCGCGAGATCATCTACTCCGTGCGTTCGCTCCTCCAAATCGTTGCGCGCGTCTATGCCAGGATGCCGCTCGAGTCGTCCAACTGCAATCAATACCTCACCGATCTGACGACGAACATTCCCTGGATTCGCGATCTCTCGGTCGCCAGCTCCGACGGCCGCATCAAGTGCTCGACCCAGCCCTTGGCGCTGGGGTTGAACGTGTCGGATCGTCCGCATTTCCAGAACGCTTTGAATTCGCGCGAATTCGCGCTCAGCGATTACATCATCAGCCGCTCCAATGACGTGCCGGGCATGGTCGCGACATTTCCGGCCATCAAGGAAGATGGGACGCTGAACGGCGTGGTGATGGCGGTCATCAATCTGCAATGGATCAGCGATCTCGCGGCGACCGCCGCGGAACATTCCGGCGCCGCGGTCCTCCTGCTCGACAGCACCGGCACGCTGGTCGCCGGCTCGGCGGATCAGCAAGCCTATATCGGCAAGCGCTTCGCCGGCAGCGACCTGGCGCGGGAAATGCTCGCCAATGACAGCGGCCAGATCACGGTCGCCGGCCTCGATGGCGTGCAGCGGATTTTCGCCTATGTCCGCGTGCCATGGACGCAAGCCCGGCTCGCCGTCGGCCTCAACGAGACCGCCGTGCATGCCGGCATCGATCACCAGACCAACATCGCTTATTTGCAGCTTATCGCGTTCAGCCTGTTTGTTCTCCTCGTCGCGTGGTTCGGCGGCGAACAGCTGGTGGTGCGGCCGATCCGCTCGCTGGTGCGCACCGCCACGCGTTTCGGCCGCGGCGACCTGCATGTGCGCGCGACGCAAGAGCCCTGGGTTGCCGAATTCGCGCCGCTTGCCGCCGCGCTTGACGACATGGCGGCGAAGCTCGCCGCGCGCGAGGAGGAATTGCAGATTGCCAATCGGCATCTCGACGAACTGGCAAGCCTCGACGGCTTAAGCGGTCTTGCCAACCGACGCGGCTTCGACCGCGAGATCGAGCGCGAATGGCAAAAAGCCAGCGACAGCCGCATGCCGCTCGCGCTGATGATGATCGATATCGATCACTTTAAGCTGTTCAACGATCGCTACGGTCACGTCGCCGGCGATACCTGCTTGCGCGCGGTCGGCGAAACGCTGTCGCTCGTGACGCTCGAAGAGGCCGTGCTCGTGGCGCGTTATGGCGGCGAGGAGTTTGCCCTCTTGCTGCCGGGCCTCGGCATCGATCGCGTGACGGCCCTCGCCGAGGAAGCGCCAAGCCATTGAAGACCTCATGATCAATCACTCCGAGTCGCCGATTGGCCACGTCACGATCAGCATCGGCGTCCAGTCCATGGTCCCGGAAAAGTTCCAGTCCTGCGCCAATCTGATCGAAGCGGCCGACAATGCGCTGTACGATGCCAAACGCGGCGGCCGTAACGCCGTGGTTGCGCACATGCCGCTCCCGCTGCGCGCGGCGTCCTGATCCTGGGCGAGCTCAGGATTTCCTCGCTCTCTTCGTTTTCTCGGTGGCTTTCTTGCTCGGCTTTTTGGCTGTTTTTCGCTTGGCCGGGTTTCGCGGCGGCGCCCAGATCATGGCTTCGAGCTTCATGCCGTCCGGATCGGTGAAATAGACGGCGTAATAGTTGCGGCCGTAATACTCGCCCGGCGGATCGACCACGTTCATTTCATTGGCTTTGAGAAAAGCGCCAAGGGCATCGACGTCGTTACGGCTTGCAAGCTCGAAGGCGTAGTGGTGAAAGCCGATATCGCCCTTGCGGTATCTCCGCGTCTGGCCTTCCGCGTCCGCGGCCGCGATCCAGAACAGCGTCTTGCCGTTGCTGAAGCCTGCCATGTCGGCGTAATCATATTTGAGCCTGAAGCCGAGGAATTTTAGGAGCTTTCGGTAAAATTCCTTCGAGCGTTCGAAATCGCCGACGCTCAGAACCAGATGATCGATACCGACGACGCGTGGCATTGGCAAACTCCAATCTTCGTTATGCGCAAGTTACGCTGCGACCCCGCAGCCTCGGCCGCTTGCCTTGCGGGGTGCGGCGGCCCAAGATACCCATCAAGATAAGAGCAAGAAGCGCCGAACCCGCTCATATCGGTAGGAACGCCATGCCGCGCACTCTGTTCGATAAAATCTGGGATTTTCATCTGGTCGGGCAGCGCGCGGACGGCCGCGATCTCCTCTATATCGATCGCCACGTTCTGCACGAATTGCATGCCCACCACGCCTTTGCCCAGCTGGAGAAACAAGAGCGGCCGGTGCGACGCGCCGATCTCACCTTTGCGGTGCAGGATCATACCGTTGCCACCAAGCCCGGCCGCGACGAGAACACCAATCCGACCGGGACCGCTTTCATCAAGGCGATGCGTGAGGGCTGCCGCAAGAATGGCATCAGGCTGTTCGACATCGACGATCGCGAGCAGGGCATCTGCCATGTCGTCGCGCCGGAAGTCGGCATCGTGCTGCCGGGCGCGACGCACGCGGTTCCGGACAGTCACGCCAGTACGGTCGGCGGCCTCGGCGCTCTTGCTTTCGGCTGCGGCACCACCGAACTGGCGCATATCCTCGCCACCCAGGTGATGGCGATGAAGCGGCCAAAGCGCATGCGAGTGCGTCTCGATGGCAAGCTCGGCGCGCATGTCAGTTCCAAGGACATTGCGCTGCGGCTCATCGCCGATCTTGGCGTCGCCGGCGCCCGCGGCTATGCGGTCGAATATACCGGTCCCGCCGTTGCGGCGATGCCGATCGAACAGCGCATGACGCTGTGCAATCTCAACATCGAGATGGGCGGTCGTTCCGGCTTTGTCGCGCCCGACGACAAGACCTTCGCCTGGCTCGCAGGCCGTCCCTATATGCCGCAGGTCGAGATGTGGGATCGTGCGCTCGTTCATTGGCGCACGCTCAAGACGGACGACGGCGCTCAGTTCGATCGCGAGGTCGTGCTTGATTGCGCGGGCCTCGAGCCGCAGATCACCTGGGGCACCGATCCGAGCCAGGTCGTCGGCATTTCCGGACGGGTGCCCGAGCCTGCGGCAATCGATCAGGGACGCCGCGCCGCCGCCGAAAACGCCTTCGCCTATATGGGGCTTAAGCCCGGAACGCCGCTGATCGGGCTTCCGGTGCATCGCGTCTTCATCGGCTCCTGCACCAACAGCCGGCTGCCGGACCTGGAAGTCGCCGCCACCATCGTAAAGGGACGGCGCGTCGCCGAAGGCGTGTTCGCCATGGTGGTGCCCGGCTCGTCGAGCGTGAAGCGCGAGGCGGAAGCGGTGGGGATTGACCGCGTTTTTCGCGATGCCGGTTTCTTCTGGGGCGAATCCGGCTGCTCGATGTGCGCCGGCGGCAATGGCGATCGGGCTCAGCCGGGGGAGCGCTGCGTATCGACGACAAACCGCAATTTCGAAAATCGCCAAGGGCCGAAAGTCCGCACCCATCTGGCGAGCCCGGCGACCGCCGCGGCGAGCGCGATCGCCGGACGCATCGCCGATGTGCGGCAATTGGTGGAGACCGCGTGATGCAGCCATTCACGACGCATGCCGGCATTGCCGCGCCGCTATTGGTTGACGACATGAACACCGATCAGATCGCGCCATTTCTGCCGTCACGCAGCCTGAAGGACGACTACGAGGTGATGCTGTTTAACCGCGCGCGGTTTCGCGAAGACGGCAGCGAGATTGCGGATTTCGTGCTCAACAAGCCGCAGTTCCGCGGCGCCGGCATTCTGGTGACCGGCCATAATTTCGGCGCAGGCTCGTCGCGGGAATCCGCGGTGTGGAGCATGCTCGCCAATAATATCCGCGTCATCGTGGCCAAGAGCTTTGCCGATATCTATCGCGAGAACTGCTTGCAGAACGGCCTATTGCCGATCGTGCTGGAGGCCGATGTAGCCGACGCATTCATCGCTCGCGTCGTCGCGGTCGACGGCAAGGGACCGTTCACCGTCGATCTTGCGACGCAGCGCATTTCCGGACCTGGCGGCCCGGACGTCGCCTTCGAAATTCCGGGCGCGGATCGCACCCGTCTCCTCGAAGGCCTCGACGATATCGGAATGACGATGAAGCACGTCGACGCGATCGTGAGCTGGGAGCAGCAAGCGGCCAAGGCGCAGCCTTGGCTTCAGCAAACGACGGACCGCCGCAATTGAGTTTCTTGTGGGAGCATGATCTTTTCCGAAAGCCGGTTTCCACTTTTCCCGATCATGCCCTATTCGTCCGGACACTTCTGAAAATAATGAAAGATTTCGGGCGCCTGTAACCAGAGCACCTGATGGGTCAGGCCGCCATGTTTATCGATCCACGTCTTGATATCGTCCGGATAGGCCTCCAATAATTGTTTGGTGGCGAATTCCATCGTCGCCAGATGGAAGCCCAGAACGCCTTTGTCCGTCACGCAAATATTCTTCCGGGGAACGTAGCCGAGCAGTACCGTACATGCGGACACGCAAAGCCCGGTAATTCGCACGTTTGGATGTTTGAGGGCGACTTTCTCCCATTTCTGCTGATAGAAGAAAAGTAATCCACCGCGATCGCCGGTGATGTCGATCGTCTCCGCGTTGGCGAGCGAAGTGATCAACGAGAAAACAGCGGCCAAGAGGAAACGCCAAGTTCCGCTAGCGGGTCTAGTCCTCATTCCCATTGAGAAAATACCGCCTACTGCGCCGCATGGCGGCCAGGTTTCCAATCGGCCGCCGGCCGCATACACTAAGTCTTGGAAAATGCGCCCCATTGGCCGTCAGGAAATAATAATAATGGTAGCGCGCAATTTAGCACGTCGCTCGCCAGTGACCAGAGAGGTCGCGTAGGGTGCGGCGGAAAACGTCGCAATGGAGGGAGATCCGTCAATGAGCGCGCGAAAGAAGCTGCGGGCGATCATGTCAGGCAAGCGCCTGGTTCTTATGCCCGGCGCCTATGACGGCCTATCGGCACGCATCATGGAGGCGGAGGGTTTTGAGGCCATCTGCGCCGGCGGCAATGCCGGCATTGGCTCGATGCTGGCGCAGCCCGATACCGGCCAATCCAATATGCGCGATTATGCCGAGCATTATGCGCGCATCTGCGGCGCGGTGAATGTCCCGGTTTATGTGGACGCGGATACCGGCTTCGGCGGCGTCAATAATGTGCGGCAGATGATCCGCGCCTTCGAGGCCGCGGGCGCAGCCGGGGTCTTCATCAGTGATCAGGTTTTTCCCAATCGCTGCGGCTATCTGCCGGGCAAGCAGATTGTGCCGATCGAACAGGCGCTGGCCAAACTCAAAGCCGCGCTCGACGCGCGGACCGACCCCGATTTCTTCATCTGCGGCCGCACCGACGCCATGGGCGTTGCAGGCCTCAACGCGGCGATCGAACGCAGCCAGCTCTTTATGGAAGCCGGCGTCGACATGGCCAAACCGATCGGGGTCGACACGATCGCGGACATCAAGCGCGTCATTCGCGAAGTGCCCGGGCCGCATATGGCAACGCTGTCGCAGGCGGCGGGACGCAAGGAACGGAGCCTCGAGGAATTGGCGGCGGCCGGCGTGGTCGCGGCGACGTTCCCCTCGCTGGCAATATTCGCGGCGGTGCATGCAGTCCGCAACGTGCTGCGTACGCTCAAGCGCGAGAATTCAATGACGCCGACATTCGATCAGCTGGTCTCGCTCGACGAATACTACGATCTGGTCGGCCTGAAGGACCAATTGGCGCGCGAAGAGAGCTATGACGAAGCGGCTGCGGCGCTGGTGCGGAAACGCGCCGCGGAATAGTCGTCCGCGCTCGCCGCAAAATACTGCCGGAAAGAAGGTTTTACGGGGAATGGCGGGCTCATTCGTGATGGACGCTCATGAAAAGAAAGGGCACCCGCAAAAAGCGCCCCCCAAAAAGAAAGGGGCCGGCACTAGGCCGGCCCTCCCCCCATACAATTGCTGTATAGCAACTTACCCCTTGGTAACTACCGGCGGTGGGGCCTTACCCTTGCCGACATAATCAGCGCAGCCGGAGATGCTCAGGAGAGCCAACACCGCGGCCGTTGCTAGAGCGAGCTTTTTCATGAAGAGAACTCCCCCTTGTCATGACACGCTTAACCATACAGATGGGCCCCGCGGTCCTCTAGTGCTGAAAAGACACAGTCTCGATCAGATTGCATCGCGATCCGGGTTCCATGCCTATTTTGGAGCGCGAAAAGGTACGAGGGCACCTGTGGAAAACCGCGACTAGGCCTTTGGCCCAGCCGCTCGGCAAAAACGACGGCGTATGTCGCGAGGTCCGGCTCCGGTTTTGGGAAATCGGCGGGAACGGGGAGCGAATGCCGCAAGCGTTGCAAATATGACGCACTGCAAGAATCAATAAAAGCTGCCGAACTTTTGCCATGGGGCAGAGGCCAATTAGCGGTACCATTGAGGCAATGGATGCGATGGATCGGAGCCTGTTCGCGCCCCGTGGCAGCGGACAAACGGGGGTCAGGTAGGGCTCAATCACCAAGTCAGTGACCTCGATGGCTTGTAACGGTCACGCGGAGGGCATCATGCGGCACAGGCTGAGCGACCGGTTACGTTCTGTTCAGCTGGCGGGCATGTTGGCCTTGGCGGCGCTCACGACTTTCGGCGTATCTTCGGCGGGCGCCCAGTATCTCGGCGCGCCAGGCAGCAAACCAGAAATCGTACGCCAGCCCGGTCCGAGAGCGGCCGTCGTGACCACCGGCTCGGGCCCTTACTACATTGAATTCCGTTCGCGTTTCTCCTGGGACTACGGCCACACCTATATCGTCCACGGCCGGGTCGGCGAGGCGCCTAATCATGCGAGCGTGGCCGGCCTGTCGCCCGTCGGCGACGACGCGACCGCCTGGGTCATCGGTCATTACATTCCGGTGCCGGCGGAGACCGGTTGGACCGACGGCGATCTCGAGGACAAATATGTCACGTCGCGCTATCGCGTCCTGATGAGCAAGGATCAGTACGATCGCATCATGAGCTACGTGCGGGACTTGCAGTCCCGGTCGCACACCTGGAGCGCAGAACTTTATAACTGCAACGCCTTCGTCGGCGACATCGCCAGGGAGATGGGCCAGAAAGTGCCGTCGTCGACGCTGATCTATCCGAAGATATTCATCAATCACCTGCGCATGATGAACACGAACAATCCGAACGCGGACGAGACGCTGGTGAGCGATAACGTCAAGGAAATGAGCAACCCAACGCGCGACGGCCGGGCGATAATCGTGAGTGGCGTTCGCACCATCCATCCGGATGGCACGCCGGCAACCGACGTGGCCGCAGCGACGCCGCCGCGGCCGACGACGACCCCGAAAGTCAGCATTGGCGCTGTTCGGGTAACGAGCAAAACGACGAACCCGGACGCTGCCGCCGGACCTTCGCGCTAACGACGGAACACTCGTGCAAGTATCAAGATTTATGGCGATTGCCGCGTTGGCGGCAGGCCTTCTACTTTCGGCCTGCGCGACGGGTCCCAGTCCCGCATCAACCTCATCGTCGCCTTCGAACCCGATGTCGGGTCAAATGCCGGCGGCGACTTCCGCGGGCGTCGGGCAGCGCGATCTCACGCCGCAAGAAAAGAAAGCGATCGTGGACGCGGTCGCGCCGTCGCTGCGCAATCCCGGTTCGGCGAAATACCGATGGGCGAAGATTCCGGCGATCGTGAGCGAGGACTCGGTGAATTACTGCGCGACCGTGGACGCAGGCAGTCCCTATCCGGCCTATAACGGCCTGCAGGCCTATATCGTCGAGGCCCAGATGTCCGCCGGCAGGGTCACGGGCGCTGTGATGGGTCTCATCGCCGGCGGCAAGGACTTCGCGATCGTGAGCAAGATGTGCGCGAAGTACGGTCTCGATCCTAAAAGCGCGAGCTAGTGCGGAACGCTCTTTAGTGTGGCTCCCATTCCTCGGCGCTGGCGCCCGCGAGCGATTGCACCCGCGCCTCGTCGGCGGCAAGTTCGCGCGCCGGACCGGAATAGACCACGTGACCGTCGTCGAGCACGTAAGCGTGGTCGGCGACTTCAAGGCTCATGCGGACGTTCTGCTCGACCAGCAAAACCGTAATGCCCTCCGCGCGCATCTTCGTCACGATGCGGAAGACCTCGCGCACGATCAGCGGTGCGAGCCCTTGCGACGGCTCGTCGAGGATCAGGAGTTTCGGGTTGAGCAACAGCGCGCGCGCGATTGACAGCATTTCCTGCTCGCCGCCGGAAAGCTGCCGCCCCTTGTTGGATTTGCGCTCGTGAAGTCGCGGAAACAGCTGGTAGATGCTTGTCAGATTCCACGGGCCCGGCCGCTCCAGTGGCACCAGGAGGTTTTCCTCGACCGTCAGGTTCGGAAAAATCTTGCGGCCTTCCGGGACATAGCCGACGCCGAGGGCGGCGATGCGGAATGACGGCCAGCCCGTCGTCTCGGCGCCGAAGATCTTGACATGGCCCTCGCGCGGCGGCGTCAGCCCCATCAGGCTGCGCAGCGTCGTGGTCTTGCCGGCGCCGTTGCGGCCGAGCAGCGCCGTGACTTGGCCCTCGGCGGCCTCGATGCTGACGCCATGCAAAATATGGCTTTTGCCGTAGTAAGTGTGGAGCCCGTCGGCGGTTAAAGCTGCGGTCATGCGGCGTTACTCATGGCGCTTTACTCATGGCGCTTTACTCATCTGGCGTTACTCATGCGGCTTGGCCCAGATAGGCGGTCTGCACCGCCTTGTTGGCGGCGATCTCCGGCGGCGTGCCTTCGGCGAGGAAGCTGCCCTGATCGAGCACCATGATGCGGTCGGCGAGATGAAACACCACCCGCATATCGTGCTCGATCAAAACGATCGTCAGCTTGCCGTCCTTGTGCAGCCGGCGGATGAGCTGGGTGATGTCGTAGGTTTCCTGATCGCCCATGCCGGCGGTCGGCTCGTCGAGCAGCAGCAGGCGGGGTTTCAGCGCCAGCGCCATCATGATCTCGGTGGCGCGCTGGTCGCCGTGGGAGAGTTCGCCGACCGGACGCTCGGCCTTGTCGGTGAGGCTGCCCATGGCGAGCAATTCGGCAACGCGCTCGCGGATTTTCACGTCGTCGGCCTGCGACAGCCAGGCGCGCAAACGCAGCCCGGATGCGACCTCGACGGGGATGCGCAGATTTTCACGTACGGTCAGTTCCGGAAAAATCTCAGTGACCTGAAACGTGCGGGCCATGCCGCACCAGACGCGGCGCGCGGGAAGCAGTTGGGTAACGTCCTGCCCGTCGAAAACGATGCGGCCCGATGTCGGCGTGAAGAAGCCGGTGATCAGGTTGAAGAAGGTGGTCTTGCCGGCGCCGTTCGGGCCGATGATGGCGCGCAATTCGCCGGGCTCGACCGTCATCGAGATATTGTTGACGGCGACTAGGCTGCCGAAATGCTTCGATACGTTCTCTACGCGCAACAGAGTCACGATGCAGCCTTTCTCAAGATGCCGTCCTGCGCCGAATGATGCCGAGCACGCCGCGGGGGAAGAATAGGACGACGAGCACGAAGAACAGGCCGATAAACGACATCCAGTTCTCGGTTTCGCTCGAAATATAATCCTGCAGCACCAGGAAGATCGCCGCGCCGATCAGCGGGCCCCAGAAGCTGCGCATGCCGCCCAACACCGCCATGATGACGAAATTGCCGGATTGATCCCAACGCAGCGCGCGCGGATCGACGAAGTCGTTGAGAAGCGCGTAGAGCGTGCCGGCAATGCTGACGAAAAAGCAGGAAATCACCCACGACATCCAGATGTGACGGTCGACCGGGATGCCCAGAAAGCGCGCCCGGCGCTCGTTCTCGCGAATCGCCAAGAGTGTGCGTCCGAACGGTGAGCGCAACAAGAAGGCTATCGCGCCAGCCGACGCCGCAAACACCGTCAAGACGAAGTAATAGAATGATTTGTTGTTTTGGAGAATGTCGATGGTGGTGAAGCCCAGATTGATCGGCATGCGGTGCCAAGCGCTCACGCCGTCGTCGCCGTGGGTCAGCGAGAACCATCGAAAGGCGATGAAGTAGAACACCTGACCGAAAGCGATGGTGCACATGGCGAAATAAACGCCGCGAAGCCGCACGATCAATAGCCCGATGATCGCGGCCGCTGCAGTGCCAACGACGATGCCGACCAGCATACCCGCAGGCGTGCTCGGGTAGAGTAACTTGATGGTCAACGCGGTCCCGTATGCGCCCAAGCCGAAATAGGCCGCATGCCCGAAGGACAGCACACCAGTGTAGCCCAAGAGAAAATTGAGCGCCATCGCGGCAAGCGCGTAGATCAGCACGCGGCTGCCGAGTTCGACATAGCCGCCGACCTGCGTGAGCCAGAAGGGCGCGGTCAGCAGCAGCGCCCAGATCAGGGCATCGGCGGTGCGCTTGTCAAGTTTCGGCATCAGAAGCGGCCCTCTTCGCCCAACAGGCCACGCGGTCGGACGATCAGCACCGCAGCCATCATCATGTAGATCACTGCCTCGCTCGCGGAAGGAAAGAAGACGCTGGTAACGCCCGAAGCGACGCCTATCAGTAGTCCGCCCAAGAGCGTGCCGGGCAGCGAGCCGAGGCCGCCGACAATGATGGCGATGAAGCTCGGCATGATCAGACTATCGCCGACTGTCGGCTGCAGACCCAGCATGCCGGCGGCGAGCACGCCGGCGAGGCCGGCGAGATAAATGCCCAGCCCGAAATTGAGATTGCGCAGAACGCGCACGTTCACGCCGAGCACCGAGACCGTCTCGAGATCGAGCGTTCCGGCGCGGATGCGGATGCCAAGGCGCGTATAGTTGAGGATTAGGAACAGTCCGGCGACCGCGGCGCCAACCAGAAGCACCATGAAGACGCGGTAACCGGTGAGAAAGAAATATTGGTAGCTTAGCGGCCTCGACAGCCAGCTTGGGATCGAGAACGGCAGGCTCTGCGCACCCCAGATGAAGCGCGTCCCGTCCTCGATCATGAAGGCCAAGCCGAAAGTCAACAGCAGACTGTAGAGTGGGTCGCGCCCGTACAACCGGCGGATCAGCACGCGCTCCACCAGGACGCCTATACCGGCGACGAGGAACGGCGATGCAATCAACGCCCCCCAGAATCCCAGATAGGGGATCAGCGTGTAGGCGAGATAGCCGCCGATCGCCAAAAACCCGCCATGGGCGAAATTGATGACGCCTGAGAGATTGAGGATCAGCGATAGACCCAACGCCATCAGCGCATAGAACGCGCCGATAATGAGGCCGTTGAACACATTGAACAGGATAAGCTGTGTCATACGCCAAACAACACCATAACTGCCCGCATCATGCCATCACGAACGCCGGCACGAACGCAGTCATCTTCCACCACCATCAATGGTGACCCCCACACTAGCCTGGAATTCCAGGCGCCTCTCCCAGAAGGCGCCCGGTCATTTCAAGCCGCTAAACCAGCCGGCTTAAATCCGGCCGGCCTCACGCCGGCCAACTCATCTTGCAGCCGGTCTGGTCAACCGGCAACGCGGCCTCGTCCCCTTTCACGAGCTGAGTGACCGCAAACAAGTCTTCCGGATCGCCGTCCTTCGGTGCCGGCTGCGAATGGCCGACAAACAATGTCGGCATCAGCTGGTTGTCGCCGATCCGGTAATACGGGTTGTTCGGCATCAGCGCCACCTCAGGCGGCAGCACCAAGCCCTGCATCGCCTTGGCCATCTTGACTGGCTCAAGCGATTTCGCCATCTCGGCGGCGAGCTTGCAGGTATGGATCGAGGCAAAGCCGAACCAGGTGCGCGCCGTCGGCACGTTGCCGCCGCTGCGCTTGCGGATGTCGGCGACGAACTCTTCCACATGCGGTACGCTGGGTTGCTTCCAGTACCATTCAAACACCCAGTCACCGAACAAAGCTTCCGGCGGCAGGCCCTTATTGACTTCGAGCTCCTGCTGCGCGCCCGCGATATGGATTTTCTCATTAAGGCCGAACTGCACCGCCTGCTTGAGGCAATTGATCATGTCGTCGCCGGCAAGCAAAAGGATGAGTGCGTCCGGATTGGTCGATTGCGCTTTGATCAGATAGGACGAGAATTCGGTGCTTTGGAGCGGCACCTGGTCGGCGCCCAATTCGGTCCCTCCGGCCGCCTGCAGACTGGCCTCAAAACCCTGCTGGAGCGAGTGACCGAAGGCGTAGTCGGTCGTGATAAAGTACCACTTCTTGCCGTACTTATCCAAAAGCAGCTTCGAGACCGAATTGGTCTCCATGCGCGTCGTATTGCAGACGCGGAATACGTTCCAGTGGCATTGTGTGCCGGTGACGGAGTCGGTGTGACCGCCGGGCACGATGTGGAATACGCCCTTCTCGAACGAGACGTTCGCCATCGCCTGCGCAAGTCCCGAGTTGATGTTGCCGATCAGGAAGTTGACTTTGTCGCGCTCGATCAGCTTGTTGGCTTTCTGCACGGCCGTGGCGGCGTCGGCGCTGGTCGAGTCTTCGACCAGCAGCTCGGCCTTGCGGCCGAGGATACCGTTCTTGGCGTTGATCTGGTCAAGCGCGAGCTGGGCGCCGATCAACTCGTTCTTGCCGAGCGCGGCGTAGGTGCCGGTCAGCGGATTGTCTAAGCCGATCTTGACCGGCTCGTCGGCGAGCGACTTCACGACGAAGGGGCTTGCAACTTGCAGCGCACCGATCGCAAGACCGCCCTTCAGCACCGTTCGGCGCGGAATCCGGCCGCTGATGATATCCTTGGACATTAACGTTCTCCCTCAAGGTGTTTTCTTAAGTACGCTTGGGCCTAGCCATTTATGGCCAACCGAGCAAACTTATTCAATCAAACGAATGTCGTATAATGGGCCGAAATGCAATGCGGCAAGATTGGTGAAACGGGCCGAGACGGCAGGCAGACCCTTGCCAGCCCTTTGGCGTCCCCTGTCGAACGCCCGCCACGCCATTCTAATTGCTGCAAATGAGCCTGATTGCGCCGGGAATCCAAACTTAAGGCGCCGCGCATTCAACCCCTTGCTCGTTCGCGAAAAAATTGTCCCAAACGCGGTGCAATTGGGCGATTGCGTCGCTGAGCGGTGAGACAAAGAGCCGCTCCCCGTCACGCCGCAGGAGGCCGAAACGCTCAAGCGTCTCGAGCGCATCGGCGATCTCGAAATCAAGGTTAACCCCAAAGGTTTTCGTCAGCCACGCCTCGATACGGTCGGCAAGCTCGGCCGCCGTCGGGGCCGACGATGCGGTGCGGATGAAATGATAGGCGAGCAGCGCTTCCTTAGATTCCTGGTCTTCGGCCGTGCCGATGATGTAGTCGAAGATCCCCGAATTGTTGTTGATGTTGCGGTAGTAGATATTCTCGGTGAGCTCCATGTGATATTTGAGCGACTGGTGTTGATATTTCATCCACTGCCGCATGGCGAAACCGCCAAGCGCCACGATTCCCATCAAGGCGGCGAGCGCCGTTTTCATGTCGGCGTCCGCGACCGACTTCGATCCGCCCAGAAAAATTCCAGCCACCAGGAACAACACCGAAACCGTAGCGTACAATTTGATCAGAATGGGAATGCCGCCGGCAATGGCAGGTACACCGATGGAAGCCTTGTCGAACGTGCTCATGACGACCCGCGCGTTGGGAAACAGCGCATAGAGATCGCCGCAGGCGATGTTACGGAAATATTTGAGTAACACCGAGCCCGGAACGATCTTGCGGCGCTTCAACACACGCAATTCCCGCCGTGAGCCGATCTCGGCCTTGGTCTTCATCGCGACCAAAAGCACGACGTCGTCAAAAACTTCGGTCTCGACCTTGCGCCGCCGCAAGCCGAACCATTCGACGACTTCCAACTGCTCGACGTGACGGCCGCGCCGGTAGAAGCGCACCTCGCGGAAATCGTCGTGCGGCGCCTTGACCTCGACCGGCACCGTGCGCTTGCGGTGGGCGTCGGTAACGTCCTCGTGCGGCAGCTCTTTGAAATTTGCGTCTTTGAGAACCTTGTCGAGCGATTGGACGAGATCGGTATAGGCGCGATCGCTCAACGCGCGGTCGGTCGTTGAAAGCGCCGCGACCTCCGGACTGAAATAGTAATAATCGTCGCGCAGCCGGTCGAGCGTCTCGGAATATTCGTAGTGACAGATTGTCCGCAGCGTCCGCGCAAGACGCCTGAACAGCTCGCATTCTTGCGTGTTGGCGAACCCGCCCTGCTGGACCACGGCGGCCAGGAGATCTTCCTTGCGAAGCGGGATGAAATGGTCGCCTCCCTCATTCGCGGCCTCTGACGAAATCTCCGGTATCGCGTCCAATTTTGTCGGGCCTCTGTGGCGCGTCTAAATCTCGCAATCGGTCACGGCGACACGTAGACGGTTCGGGCGTCCGCGGTAAAGGCTTTGCGCGAGGCCGGGTCGAGATAGAACATGTGGCCGCCGCGGTAGAGTTTCAATTCGGCGCGCTCTTCGCCGTCATAATGCGGCAGGTGCTGGAGAACATAACGCGAGTCCGCATAGGGCGTCACCATGTCGCTATAGCCGTGGGCGATCAGCAGGCGGAACGACGGCGTGAGCGCAAGTAACACGCGCAGATCGTCGGCGACGCTCGGCGGGCTATGGCCTTGCTCCCAATCCCATTTATTCGAGATTTCGGAGGCGAGCAGATTGTAGGTCATGTCGGTCTTGAAGCCGAGCTCGTCGCGCGCATAGCTGACGAATGCGCCGCCATAGCCGCGGATCACGCCGTCGAGGATCGGATCGGGACCTCGCGGCGACGGCGTTTCCGGATACGGATCGTCGGATGCGAATGTCGCATCGTAACGGCTGACGATCTTGCGGTCGCCGGCGTAAAGATTTTTGACATAGTCGTCGCGGATGAAGCCGTGGGTTTCGGCGAGCGCATCCACCGACAGTCCGGTCATGTCGGCGACGCGCGCATAGAAAGCCTTGGCCGCGTCACCTTGCAGCGGCGGTCCGGCGAGCGTGGTCAGATAATCCGTGAGCGCGAAATGCTCGGCTTGCGCGAGAGCCTCCTCGCTGAATTTGCCTTTGCGCTCGAGCTCGGCCGCGGCAAGCGACGGCAGCTGCAATGCCGCGCCGAGCGCGAAACGGTCGCCGCCGAACTGAAAGGCGCCTTCGAGCAAGGGCGACAGCATGAGAACTCCCGACATCACGATGCCCTGATCTTTTTGCAGAACACGCGCGACCTTGGCGGCGCGAAAGCCGCCATAGCTTTCGCCGAGAATGAATTTCGGCGAACCAGCGCGGCCGTTTTTGGCGACGTAAAGCGCGACGGCCTTGGCCATGGATTGCGCGTCTTCGTCGGCGCCCCAAAAATCGTGCCCGCCGTTGGGCTTGGCGGCACGGCTCCAGCCGGTGCCGACCGGATCGATCAAGACCAGGTCGGTGAAGGCGAGCCAGGTATCGGGATTATCGATCAGGTGGACGCTCGAACCGTCGCGGCCGTCCATGCCGAATTGCGCGACGCGCGGTCCGACCAGTCCGAGATTAAGAAACGCGGAAGCGGCGCCGGGGCCGCCGTTGAAGACAAAGGTCACCGGCCGTGCCGCGGGGTTGTCCGATTTCGCAACAAAGGCCGTGTAGAAAATCGCCGCCGAGCGTTCGCCGGATTGATCGAACAGCGAGAACGTACCGGCGGTCGCTGTATAGGCGAGCTTGCCGGACGGTAGATCCAGGCTGTGGTCGGTGACCGAATCGATCGGCAAGAGCGAAAGCACGCCGGGGCCCTGTTGTCCGCCGCCTTGCTGACCGCCGCTTCGCTGGCCGGACCGGTCGCCATCGCCTTGGTGATCCTGCGCGAGTGCCGCGCCGGCAACGGCGACGAGCATGAGCGCTATGAGAGGGCGGCGTACATCAAGCATGTAAGATTTCCCGGAAAGTGACGAAGCGTGCCCTTCGCTCGGTCTTGGTTATTCGAGTTCGACGGCGCCCTCGATCTCGATCGCAAGACCAATGCCGTCCACGGTCAGGATCATCTTGGCCGGCAACGCCTCGTTGCCTTTGAGCCGGCCGCCCGAAACGGCTGCGCGCACCGCCTGTTCGATCTCGCGCTGTGAGGTGATGCCGACCTTTTTGAGAAATTTGCGCACGCTCACATTGAATACATCTTCGTTCATGATCGCCTCGTGAAAGTGCCGGAAAGATGGCCATTCCGGGCGGCAGTGTATCGGATCCGGGGGCGCGGAACGACTGCCCGGAGGTGGGCGAGAGCCGGTGGACAAGGGCCGAAAGATCGGGGAAGTTCTGGCCCCCAAACGGCGTGACATAAGCCGCAGGTTGGAGACACCAACAATGCCCTTTCCCCGCGCTTCCAAAGCGCTTTCGCGATTCACCGTGCTCGATCTCACCCGCGTCCGCTCAGGCCCGACCTGCGTGCGCCAGCTCGCCGATTGGGGCGCCAATGTCATCAAGATCGAGACGCCGCCGGGCATCGAGGAGCCCATGGGCGGCCCGCGCGAGGGACCGGACTTTCAGAACCTGCACCGCAACAAGCGCAGCATGACGCTCAATTTGAAGACGCCCGAAGGGCTCGCCGCTTTCAAGCGCATGGTCAAGAAAGCCGACGTCGTGGTGGAGAATTTCCGCCCCGACGTGAAGAAGCGGCTCGGCATCGACTACAAGGCCATGAGCAAGATCAATCCGAAGCTCGTCTATGCCAGCATTTCCGGCTTCGGCCAGGATGGCCCTTACGCCAACCGTCCAGGCTTCGACCAGATCGCACAGGGCATGGGCGGCCTGATGTCGATCACCGGCCTGCCGGGCCAGGGCCCGGTGCGGGTCGGCATTCCGATCGCCGATCTCACCGCCGGATTGTTCGCCGCGATGGGCATTCTTATTGCCTTGCTCGAACGCGAGAAGTCGAAGAAAGGCCAGCACATCGAGACATCGCTGTTGCAGGCGGAAATCTTCATGCTCGATTTCCAGGCCGCGCGTTATCTGGTCGCTGGCGAGGTGGCGAAACAGGCCGGCAACAATCATCCGACCAGCATTCCGACCGGCGTGTTCAAGACCAAGGACGGCCACATCAATATCGCCACCACCGGGCAGCGCATCTGGCAGCGCTTTTGCGAGGCCGCCGACGCCACCGCGTTGCTGAAGAATCCCGACTATGAAACTGCCGCGCTGCGCTCGAAGCATCGCGACGCGCTCAATGCCGAGATCGATGAATTGCTGGTCGGCCGCACCAGCGCCGAATGGGTCGAGCGCTTCAACAAAGCCAGCGTGCCGTCCGGCCCGATCTATGCCATCGACGAGATGTTCGCCGATCCGCAGGTCGAGCATCTCGGCATCGCCCAGAGCGTGACCAAGAAGGACAAGAGCAAGATGCGGCTTGTCGGCCAGCCGGTCACCTTGTCGCGCACGCCGTCGCGGCTCGTGGCGCGGCCGCCGGAACTCGGCGAACACACCAATGCGATCTTGAAAGAGTTCGGGTTCAGCGCGCGCGATATCGCGACGCTGCATAAGGCCAAGGCGGTGTGATGCCATGGCAGCGGCCGACTTGGGTGGCCGTCGTCCTTCGAGGCTTGCTTCGCTCGCACCTCAGGATGACGGAATAACATCGGGTACACTTGAAGGAAACAAAATGTCTCAGACCGACAAGATGCTGTCACGCAAGGAAGGCGGCGTCGGCTTCGTCACTTTCAACAATCCGGAACGGCACAATGCGGTGTCGCTGGAAATGTGGGCGGCAGCAAAGCACATGCTCGATGCTTTTGCAGCCGACAACGACGTGCGGGTGGTGGTGATCACCGGCGCCGGCGGCAAGGCCTTCGTCTCCGGCGCCGACATTTCGAAGTTCGTGAGCGAACGCGCGACGGTCGAAGCGCAGCGCGCCTATAATGCCAAGACCGATGCGACCTATACCGGCGTCGCCGAATTCCCCAAGCCGACCATCGCGATGATCCGCGGCTATTGCATCGGCGGCGGGCTTGGGCTCGCCACCTGTTGCGATCTGCGCATCTGCACCGACAATTCGCGCTTCGCCGTGCCGGCAGCCAAGCTCGGCATCGGCTACGGCTATAACGGGCTCAAGCGACTGGTCGACATCGTCGGACCATCTTTCGCCAAGGAGATTTTCTACACCGCCCGCCAGTTCGATGCGCAGGAAGCCGCCGCCATGGGGCTCGTCAACCGCGTGGTGCCGCAGGCGGAGCTCGAGACCTATGTCAAAAGCATCACCGACATGATCTGCGCCAATGCGCCACTCTCCATCAAGACGGTGAAGGTTACGGTCAGCGAAATCCTCAAGGAGGATTCCAAGCGCAATGTCGCGCGCGCGACCGAGATGGTAGAGGCCTGTTTCCAGAGCCGCGATTACACCGAGGGCCGCACCGCCTTCATGGAAAAGCGCAAGCCGGTCTTCACCGGCACCTGATCGCGCCGCTTCGCGCAAAAGCCAAAGTATGTCGCTGCCCACACCTGCCCACTTCCAATTGGGCAAATCGTGGTCGCGCGCAAAATTCGCTCCGACAAGACTTATCAACGTCAGGCTTGGCTTGCTAAGCTATGCTTGGCTAGCCAGCGAGCGGGACAATGACTCGCGGCGCATTGCGGGAGGCGAGTAAAAATGTTTCGGGGCACCAAGGATATCAAGTTACCGACGACGATCACCGGCTCGCTGCCGCGGCCGAGCTGGTACACCGAAAATCTCGGCACGCGGCATTTCCTCGAAGCCATGGTCGGCCGCCGTTTCCGCGAGCAATACGAAGACGCGCTGACCTGTTACCTGCGCGATCAGGAACTCGCCGGCCTCGATATCGTCACCGACGGCGACTGCCGTTTCGATGACGATGTCGGCGGCCAGAGCTGGACCGCCTATCCGCCGAATCACATGTCCGGCCTCGACATTGAGCATCCGGTGGCGACGCCCGCGGGCCGCGGCGGCATCTGGTTTCCGCGCGGCCACATTTTGCACGACTATCTGGAATCGCGCGTCATGCCGGTGATCACCGGCCCGGTCGGGCGCGGCAACCTGCAATACACCGCGATGTGGAAGGCGGCGCAGCGGTTTACCGAGAAGCCGGTCAAGTTCGGCGCGGTGTCGGCCGAGATCGTGGCTTTCGCGCTGCAGGACAGGCACTACAAGAGCGTGCCCGACCGCATGTTCGCGATCGCCGACGCCTTCAACGAGGAATATCACGAGCTCGCCGACGCCGGCTGCCCGGTGATCCAGATCGAAGAGCCGCAGATCCATTTGATCGCGGTGCGCAAGATCGTCGATAAAGTGATCAATCCCGAACTGATGGTGGAAGTCTTCAATCGCACGGTGAAGGGCTTGCGCGCCAAAACCGAAGTGTGGGCGCATTCGTGCTGGGGCAACCCGTCCCAGCAGCGTATGTTCGCGCAGGTGCAGAGCTATAAGCCGGCGCTCGAAACCTACAACACCGTCGATGCCGACGTGATCACTTTCGAATCCTCAAGCTCCGGCGGCATCGATTTGGAGGCCATCGGCAAGACCATCACCGAGAAGAAAATCGCCATCGGCGTCATCGATCATCACACGCTGCAGGTGGAAAGCCCCGACGAGGTCGCCGAGAAAATCCGCGCCGCGCTCAAATTCATTCCGCCCGAGCGGCTGGTGATTTCGACCGATTGCGGCATGGGGCGCGAGGGCATGAGCCGCCGCCACGCCTTCTACAAGATGGTGTCGCTCGTGCTCGGCACCAATATCGTGCGCAAGGAGCACGGCTTTCCGTTGGCCGAAAGCCTCGCCGCCGACGAGCGCTATTCGCTCGTGGTGCCGACCAAATAAACGAATAATCGGGTCTGCCGATTGTTCTTCAAGAATCGTCAACTCGCGTTAGCGAGAGCCGGGAGGGAATCATGGCGCAAGCACAGACTGAGCCGAAACTCTTACTGCCGTTCCTGCAGCCTTTCTACGACCAAGCCATTCCGTTATCGTGGCTAGTCATCCGCCTCGCCGTCGCCTGGAACCTCTTGGTGCACGCCTGGGGCAAGATCATGATCGGCGCGACGGATGCTTTTCTCAAAGGCTTCGGCGATCTCGGGTTCACGCCGCCGCTGTTGTGGTTCTGGGGCTCGACCGCCGTCGAGGGCCTAGCTGGCATCTCGCTCGTGCTCGGCCTCTTCACCCGCTTCTTTGCCGCCGCAGCCGCCATCGAAATGTTGGTCATCTCCCTGCTCTATTGGAACAACGGCTTTGGCTGGATGCACCGCGGCTACGAATACACGCTGTTGTGGGGCCTGATCTGCTTCGCCATCGCGCTGCGCGGCGGCGGACCCTATTCGCTCGATCGCAAGCTCGGCCGGGAGTTGTAGAAGCGGACAATTGGATGCCCGCAACGCAGGCGAGCGAAGCGACGCCGTTCTTCGAACGGCTATGCGCGTCCATAACGGTGCGTGGACCGTCATCAACCCTTGTCTCCCGCGCCTGTGGCCGCTACATACTGCGCCGCAACACTCGACCCTGTCTTTGAGGCCTTCGGAGAGGTGGCTGAGTGGTTGAAAGCACCGCACTCGAAATGCGCCGGGCGTTCTTATGTCAGGTAGTGTCGCGTTGAAGAAAGCCCGATTTAACAAGGCTTATTAGCAGAAGTGCGGTGCCCCTTTGGCCGTCCCGTATTTTCCCGTTGCGGGGACTTTGGGTCCAAACTTGGGTCCAACGCTCAAAGATCGTTTTTGGGATCCTCAAGGCCCCCATCAGACGGCAAGCCTGTTCGAGCATCGCGCGATCTATCGCGCCGAGATCACCGCCGAGATCGGCCGACAGCGCATCGAACAGTTCATGATAACGCTTGGCGGCGCTCGGTCGCCCGGCCAAGTTGCCGCTCACGCCCGGTGGATAGGGCCGACCCCGCTGCTTTGCTGATGCTGCCGCTGATGCCATCGCTGATGCTCAAAACATGGATATGGACATGGGCGTATCCTGATTTGCCCGGTAAGTGCAAATGATACAACGGGAACGCGCGGAGTACTTGTCCGTCGAACTTGGCCGCTGGCGGTCGAAAGCCATCGCGGAAAATCAAGTTCGGCGGCAATCTCGCGTAGCTTATTTTCCACCCCCAATAATCCCCACGTCGGACATAGGGCACATGGCAGTCGCACCATTTTGGCACCTCTATGCCTTGGCATCATTTCGGCACCTGTGCGCGCCGGTACTTGGCGAGCAACTTATCGACGCGGGTCACAGGATTGAGCCTGTGATCTTCCATTGCTCTGAGGACGATCTCCTTCGCGTCGTCTGTCCATTCCACCCTCTGTTCCGTCTCGATCAATTGACCAGTTTCGACCAAGGCACGAATGGGCTTTTCCGGCACGGAGACAAACGACTCTTCAGCGAGGATCAGCAATGAGCGAAGTCCCGTGTCGTTTTGCTCGACGCACGCCTTCGCAATTTGTTCGACCGTCATGTCAAACAGATCGACATTTATCACGTCCATATTTCTCTCCGTTTTATTGTTACGCGCACGCTCTCACGCCGCGTCGCCGCCATAGGCACACATGGCAGTTGCACCATTTTGGCACCGTGTCTGTGTCGCGGTCATTGTCTCGGCCCCCTAGTGGTGGTGGCTTCTGAGCATCAACGTTCCGTTGGCGTCCTCAGAAAAACCGAATGGTTGCAGGACTGACATGATCTCGACTCTTCGGGGATCGCCGGTCTTGCGGTGTCGTGGCCGAGCCGTTCAGCAACGACGTGCGCGGGCAAGCCGGCGTCGGGAAGCATCGTGCCGTGTGTCGCCCGCAAATCGTGAAACCGCAATCGCTCAAACCCAAGCCTAGGCGCTATTCGCTCGAATGCCTTAGTGACATGCCGCGGCACGCGCAGCCGGGTGAACGAGAACGGCTTGCCGGCGGATGGCGGGGCCGGAAACATCAAAGCGTCAGTCGGCAGCTTGACAAGCGATAGGTCAACGGGCGCACTTTCCGGCACGCCGGCGATAAGACGCAAATGACGATCGCGCTCGGCAAGCAATAGGGCGATCAGGCCGGCGTCGATACTGATGGCTCTCACGCCGCGCGCAGACTTGGGGCTCTTAATGCGGAGGCCGTGCGCGCGGGTTTCATCGACGCTGCGCTCGATCCGCAATGTCTTGGTCGCCACGTCGAGATCATCCCAACGCAGCGCCAGGATCTCGCCACGCCTGGCGCCCGTAAACGCAGCGACGGCGACGATCAAGGATAACGATGTGCCCCGGAAACCTTGAACAAGCGCGCGGAGTTGCTCGGCCTCGAGCGCCGTGGCCCGCTGTTCGGTCTTATTGGCCGGAACCTTGACGACCTGTGACAGCGGGTTGACCGAGATCTTGCCCGTCCGCGCCGCCGTCGCGAGACATGAGCAGAGGACGATATGCACGTAGCGCAGCGTCGGCGCCGCCATCGTCTCGGCCAAGCGGGAATAGAGATTGTCGATCTCGGTTGATTGAAGTTGCTGCAATGGCCGGCCGCCCAAGGCCGGGAAGACATGGCAACGAAGCAATTGTGCATATCGCTCTTGGGCCCGAGCCCCGATCGCCTTCCGCCGCTGGCCGGGAGCGCCGGCCGACAACCAAACCTCGACCCAAGCCTCGACCGTCAGCCGGTCGGGCGCAACATGCGTGCCGGTGTCACCGGCGTGTAGCGCGTCGCGCAGCGCCTTTATCGCCTCGCTTTTCGAGCCGTGTACGGTCTTGGTGAACCGCTGGCCCTTGATCCTGTATCGAAGCCTCCAAGTGTTCTCGCCGCGCGCCTCGACAGCGCCGTCGCGGAATCCGCGTCGCTTGCTGCTCATGATCACCCCCTCTTTCCTCGCCTGCGAACTTTTTGAATGGCTTCTTCATCTTTCTTTTGGATCTCCAATAGGTGCCTGATCGGAGCAGTGTCGGTCACGGCTATGCTGGCGTCGGGCCGGAATTGAGCGTCCGGCGAATTGGCGGCGAGGGTCTCAAGCCCCTTGCCGATCTCTTTGGGGTCCGTCGAGGCGACGAGGCGCACCGGCTTACGCGGCGGATCACCGGCTGGCTCCTCCGGCGGGTGTACGCGATCGAGCAGCGTCGCAATCGCGTGCCGGAGCACATCAAACGCAAAAGGATGCGCGTGCCACGGCCACCCCGTTTGCCGCTCGGTGTAATCCATAAGAGCGGCAACCGCGTTCAAAAGAGCCCTGTTCTGTTTGGGCATCGACCTGTCGACCTGAAGCGTCTGCAACACCCTCACCCGAACCTCATCGGCCAGGGACGTGCCGTGCGCCGTCGCCGCCTCTTCCAGCCAACCACGCAACGGCTCATCGAAACCAACCTTCAGTCTTTCCACCATGTTGGGGCGCCTCCCAGGGTTAGTGATTGACATGGGCCCTCTATGCGGTACGTATGGGCCCAGGACTTATTCGAACTGTACACAATGTGTACATACTAGACCCCATCTACACGCTAGGTGGGCCCCGGTCAACGAAAAACTACTGGACGGTACGGAATGACAGAATCAAGGGTGCTGACGGAGCGATGGCGCGCACGCGACACGCTCACGGTCGACGAAGCGGCGGAGATCCTGCGGATCAGCAGAACGAGCGCTTACAAATTGGTGCGCGCCGGCACGATCCCATCCGTTCGGCTTGGCCGGCGCGACATCATTTCCCGCGCTGCGATCGAGCGGCTACTCGCTTGTAACGCGGCCGAGTGACCGGCGTCGATTTGCTTCGCCAACCCGAAGTGGAGGCACCATGACCGCGACAACAACCAAACCGCTGTTGCGGACCGTCACCGACAAGGGCGGCCGGGTGCTCGGTTTTGTCTTGCGACGCTTTGAAAGCTTTGAGGCTTACACCGCCCGCGAAGTCTCGATCGGCGTGTTCGACACTGAGCCGGCCGCAGTCGCCGCGGTCCTCGAGAAAGCGGAGACGCAGCCGTGAGTATTGATTGCGCCTTTTACGGATTCCTGGCGCGCGACGCCGATCCGCGCACATCGCAAGCCGGCAAGCTTTGGGTGCGACTGTCTGTCGGCGTCGGAAAAGACGACGCGCTGCAATGGGTTTCTGTCGCCGTGTTCGGCAAGGCCGCCGAGAACGCGGCGCAGCTCGTCAAAGGCGATCGCGTCTATATCGAGGGCTCGATCAAAATCGAAAGCTGGCGCGGCAGCGACGGCGCCGAGCGGCACGGCTTGAACGTCGCGGCATTCAAATGCGAGCGGACGCACACCATTGGACGCAACCGACCGAGAGACGAGCGGCCGGCGCGCGAACAACCGAAGCGCCAGGCGCCGGCCGCCGGCGGCGCTCCATTCAGCGATGAAATTCCGTTTTGAGGGGCAGACAATGAACGCACGCCAGCGATTGCCGATACCGCGACACGAGCCGGAAGTAATCAAGGCCGGCGCTCGGCTGCATTTTGGCGACGATGAAAAGGTTGCAACCACGTCGTTCGAGTCGATCGCGGTCAACGGCGTCAAACTCAATAGCCGTTACGGAAAGGCGCACGAGCTCGAGCTCATGCGCGCTTTCGTTCTCGATTTGCCGGAATCGTTATGCCGATTAACTGCGACGATCTTTTGCGACAGCAAAGCGACGAACAGTTTTTCCATTACGCTGCGCCATTGGACCGTCGAGCGCGCCAAACTTATCGGCCGCGCTATTGCGGAATCGGCCCTGGCCCGCAATGGCGGCCACAATGGCATTACCCTCTGCCCGCAGGACCGCAGAGACCCCGACAATTTTTTCGGTGATTTCGCCCTTGGCCGTGTCGATATCGACCTCGCCTGGAATGAATACGGGGGATGACCGATGAGCGGCCTTTCCGCCGAATGGGTCGCTCGCGCACGCGCTGTGCCGATCGAAAATGAAATTGCGCGTCGCGGCATCAAGCTTCGCCGCGAAGGCAAGGAAATGGTCGGACCATGCCCGCGGTGCGGCGGGGACGACCGCTTCGCCATCAACATCAAAAAACAAATATTTAATTGCCGCGGTTGCGGTGCCGCCGGCGATGTCATCGATTTGTTGATTCATCTGGATGGAATCGACTTCAAAAGCGCCGTCGAATTGTTGACCGGCAAGCCGGCGCCAAAGCCGCCCGGCAACGGCAAAGATCACGGCGCCCCCGAGCCGCGCAAGGTCGTCGCCGCCTCGTTCGAATACGTCGACGAATTCGGCAATCTCTTGTTTGTCGTCGAGCGCGTCGAGTTCCAAAATCCCGATGGTTCCTTTGTTCTCAAAGACGGCAAGCGCAAGAAAACCTTCCGGCAAAAGCGCCCCGAGCCCCATTCTTTCGACGACGAGTGGATATGGAATCTCGACGGCGTTGCGATCGTGCCCTATCGGTTGCCGGAGCTAACCGAAGCTATCAGCAACGGGCAAATGATCTTCATTGCCGAAGGTGAAAGAAAGGTCGACGAATTATGGGCCATGAACGTGCCGGCGACATGCTGCGCCGGCGACGCCAAGAAATGGCGCGCCGAGCATTCGGAATTTTTGCGCGGCGGCGCCGAAGTCGTCATCCTGCCTGACAATGACGAGCCCGGCCGCGATCATGCCGACATAGTGGGCGCGTCGCTGCAAGGCATTGCGTCTCGCGTCCGATTGCTCACCTTGCCGGGGCTCGGATCGAAAGAGGATATTGTCGATTGGATTGCAGCCGGCGGCACGCGCGAGGAGCTCGACGCGCTGGTCGACCAGGCCCCCGATTGGCAACCGCAGTCCGACCGGGAAACGACCGACGAGGCCGGCGACCAATCCAGCAAAGAGCCGCCGAAAGTATCCTGGCACGGCGACGTCGACTACCGCACAAGCCGGCCGCAGCTCGTGCAAGACGTTATCCCCCAAGTCGGCCACGGATTGATCTCCGGTCAATGGGGAACGTTCAAAACCTTCGGTACGCTCGATCTCGCGCATTCCGTCATGAGCGGCGAGCCGTTCCTTGGCTATCAGATCATGCGGTCCGGCGGCGTGCTGTTCGTCGCGCTCGAGGGCGGCGACGAAGTGCCGGTCAGGCTGCAAGGCGTGATCGACGATCGCGGTAAGATCACCGGCCCGGCGCCGTTTGCGTGGATTGACGCTTGCCCGCCGCTCCTCGCCAAGAATGCCGCCGACGAACTGTGCAAGACCATCGAGCCGATCGCCAAGCAATTCGAGGAGCGGTTCGGCGTGCCGCTCGTGCTCATCGAGATCGACACCCTGATCGCCGGCAGCGGCTACAGCAAAGATGGTCAGGAAAACGACGCAGCCGCCGGCCAGGCGATCATGAACACGCTTAAAGCCGTCGCCAAGCGGATGCGCTGTTTCGTGCTCGGCGTCGACCACTTCGGCAAGACGGTGGAAACTGGAACGCGCGGCACATCAGCCAAGGAAGCAAGCGCTGACGTGGTGATCGCCATGCTCGGCGACAAGTCAGTGAGCGGCGAAGTGACGAACACGCGCCTGGCCCTCCGCAAGCGCCGCGGCGGTCCAAATGGCGAGGAGCACCCGTTCACCGCCCGTAAGATCGACATGGGCCTCGATCAATTCGGCAAGCCGATGTCGACGCTCGTGCTCGATTGGGGTGTCGCGCAAGCCCCGGCCGTTGCCAAGGACTGGACGAAAGTAACTCGCCAACTGCGCAAGGTGCTCATGACCATCCTCGCCGATCACGGCGCCGATCATCAGCCGTTCGCCGATGGCCCGATCGTCAGAGCGTGCAACCTCGATCTCGTCCGCAACGAATTTTATCGGCAACACCCCGCAGACGGCACCGAGAAGCAAAAGACCGACGCACGGCGCCAGGCGTTCAACCGCGCCTTCAAGGCCGCACAAGAGGGAAGCCTCATCGCCACCCGCGAAATCGCCGGCGTGCAACTCGTGTGGCTCGCGAAACCAGACAAAGCGTGACACTCAACCAGAAAGCGACTGTCACGCTAAATTGTCACGCTCTTTTGCAACCCCGCGTTTGCGTGACAGAGCGTGACAAAATTCAATAGCGACAACAAAACCGGCTAAGGATCGAGCTAACAACTAAGCGTGACAGAGCGTGACAAAGCGTGACAATTGTCACGGCCCTAGCAGCGTGACATGCGTGACAAGAAGCCTATAGGGCTTCTGTCACGTCACGCTCGGGGCTACCCGCAGGGAAGCGGCGGAACCTGTATTTGGCGCGGGATTCGCGGCGTCGGAATTTCCGCGGCGCCCAGCTTGAGCGCCGCCGGCGAGGCTTTATGCGCACGGATGGTTCTAGGTTCTCAGCGCATACGCGAGGAGCTCGAGCCAGCGTCACCGCACACGATATGCGGTGCCGTCGAGGCCACAAACGCCGGCGTGTCAGGCACTTGCGACAGCGGTCGACCGGTCTGGACCCAACCCTGGACCCAAGCGACCCTCCGCGGCCGCCGATCGGCCTCGAGATCTCGCTCGGCGCCGGCCGTTGACGGGCCGGGAGAGCCCCCCGGCATGGCATCGGATCGCCCAACTTCGCTTTTGACGAGCGCCAGGGTAAAATGCTCGCGCGGCGTGTGGCGCTTCCCCCTCGAGCGACGGACCTCCGAAACCTTCCTGGGAGCCGATTTTTGTTTTGCCCACTCGCTCACCGGACGGCCTGCGGCGGGGCGTGCTGAGTCAGCGACCGGGCCAGCGTTCGTTTTTTGGTCTGCGGGCTATCTGGCTACCCGGTTCTCAAACGCGCATGGGCGAAGCCGGCCGAGTCAAGGACGCGGGTGTGCGCCTCGCCGTAGGG
>DASQRX010000078.1:0-5012 GCA_035642635.1 Xanthobacteraceae bacterium | reverse complement strand
CTGCCGCAGCCGCTGCTGCCGGACCCGCGCCCGCAGGTGCTCCGGGTGCTGCCCCTGCTGCCGCCGCAGGCGGTGCGGCGGGTGCCGCGCCCGCCGCTGGTGGTGGTGGCGGCGACAAGAAGTGAGGTTCCAAACCTTAGGAACTTCACCGCACTAGCGCGGGACAAAGCGAATGCTGCTCCTGGTCGGGCTTGGAAATCCAGGAGCACGCTATGCTGAGACTCGCCACAACGTTGGGTTCATGGTCGTTGAGGAAATAGCCAAGCGCCACGGCATCGGGCCGTGGCGCCGGCGCTTTCAAGGTGTCGCGTGCGAGGGGCCGATCGGCGGCGAGCGCGCTCTGTTGCTGTTGCCCGGCACATTCATGAATGAATCGGGGCGCGCGGTCGCGGAGGCCGCGCACTTCTACAAGCTGCCGCTCGAGGCGGTGACGGTGTTTCACGACGAGATCGATCTGCCGCCGGCCAAGGTCCGGGTGAAAACCGGCGGCGGCATCGCCGGCCATAACGGCCTGCGCTCGATCTCCGAACATATCGGTAATGACTACCGCCGGGTGCGGATCGGCGTCGGTCATCCGGGCAACAAGGAAATGGTGCAGCATTACGTGTTGAGCGATTTCGCCAAGGGCGAGAAGGGCTGGGTCGAGGCGCTGATCGGCGTCCTCGCCGACAATGCCGGCCTGATCGCGCACGGCGAGGACGCGACATTTCAGAACAAGGTCCATCTCGCCATGGTGGCGAAGGGATTTGGCGAACAACAAAACGGCGGCGGCCAAAGCGGCGATGATGACGCGGCGTGAACCGCCGGCGAACAGCTAACGAACTTCGCGGGTAAAATTTTCAATGGGCTTCAAATGTGGCATCGCCGGCCTGCCCAATGTCGGCAAGTCGACCCTCTTCAATGCGCTGACCGAAACCGCGGCGGCGCAGGCGGCGAATTATCCGTTCTGCACCATCGAGCCGAATGTCGGCGGAGTCGCGGTGCCGGATAAGCGGCTCGATACGCTGGCCGTGCTCGCCAAATCGGCCGTCATCGTGCCGACGCGGCTCACCTTCGTCGACATCGCGGGCCTGGTGCGCGGCGCGTCGAAAGGCGAGGGGCTCGGCAATCAGTTTCTCGCCAATATCCGCGAAGTCGACGCCATCGCGCATGTCGTGCGCTGCTTCGAGGATACCGACGTGACCCATGTCGAGGGTCGCATCGATCCGATTGCCGATATCGAGACCATCGAAACCGAACTGATGCTCGCCGATCTCGACAGTTTGGAACGGCGCGTCGACGCGCTGAGCAAGAAAGCCAAGGGCAACGACAAGGAAGCCAAAGAGGCGCTCGATCTCGTCGATCGCGCGCTTAAGCTATTGCGCGACGGCGAGCCGGCACGGCTCACCGAACGCAAGCCCGAGGAAGAGAAACTCTTCCACACGCTTGGCCTGCTGACGTCCTTGCCGGTGCTTTACGTCTGCAATGTCGATGAGGAATCGGCGGCAACCGGCAATGCGTTTTCGCGCAAGGTCGAGGAGAGAGCCAAGGCGGAAGGCGCAGCCGCGGTCGTGATCTCCGCCAAGATCGAAGCGGAGATCGCAGTGCTGTCGCGCGAGGAGCGCACCGACTATCTGGAAGCCGTCGGGCTTAAGGAAGCAGGCCTCGACCGGCTGATTGGCGCCGGCTATGCGCTCCTTCAGCTGGTCACTTATTTCACGGCAGGGCCGAAAGAGGCGCGCGCCTGGACGATCACCCGCGGCACCAAAGCGCCGCAGGCGGCTGGTGTCATTCACACCGATTTCGAGCACGGCTTCATCCGAGCCGAGACGATCGGATACGACGACTACGTGACCTACGGCGGCGAGGCAGGCGCCCGCGACGTCGGGAAGATGCGGCTTGAAGGCAAGGACTATGTCGTTGCCGACGGCGACGTCATGCATTTCCGCTTCGCCAACTAAGCCTCAGAAACAATTTCAGGACCTTGGGGAAATGTCCGCTAACCCCTCTGGCCATTGCCCTGATTTCTGATCGCGCCGAGATGCTCGTTGATGCGGAAAACGATCAGCACGAATTCGGCGATGATGCGCGCCACGATCACGCCCATGAAGGCGCCGAGCACGCTGGCGATCAAAAAGATGATGCCGACGAAGGGATTGAACGCCATGGTCGTCAGCGCGTTCACGACGCCGGCAAAGCCAAGCAGGATCGAGAGCAGCACGGCCAGCCAGTAAAAAACCTTGATCACGGTGGGCGTTACGAACCGCTCCCACTGGAACAGGTCGCCCAAGCCGAACATGACTACCCCCAGCGAAACCCGCGTGCCGATTCCCGCGTCGCGCCGCAGACTGCACTTCGCGTCCACCCCGGTCAATCGAGGCCGCGATCGGCCTGATTCGGGCGCCGGCTCGGCCGCGGGGCCGGCAAGGCGCGAGCGCGTCAGTTTTACGGCGCTGGAACAACCGCTATAGCGGCGCCGAACGCCGCGAATTCTCGCTGATTGCGGCGCAGTGCACGGAAACCGCACAAGGAACGGGCATCGCCGTTACGCGTTATGTCTGTGGCTCGGGGAGACAGTTCCTTGCGTCCGAACGAGATAGGAGAAGGCCAATGACAGCCCTGAGATCGTCAATTGCATATACGGCGCTCGGCGTTGCGCTGATCGCCGGCGCATCGGCTGCGAGCGCGCAAACAATGATCACACCGCAGCCGGTGACAACCCAGACGGTGACCACCGAGACGCGCACGGTGCGGAGGCTGCCCGCTCACGCAGAGCGGCGGCAAGTCATCACGACGCGCACGGTGACGCGACGCGTTGTGCCGGCGCCGACGACCGTGATCGACCGGTCGGTCGCGACTTACCCGCAGCCGCTGTACGATGAAGTGACGCCGGCGCCGGCGGTGGTTGCGACAAGTCCGGACTATGCGCGGCCGCTCTACGACGAGGTGGTCACGACGCCGCGGGCGCCCGTCATCGACAACGGTTCGATCGTCGGCGCGCAGCCGTATATCTACCACTACGTGTATGAACCCGGTCGGATCCTGGTCATCGACCCGACCACAGGATATGCGATCCAGTCGATCCCGCGTTAGGGCGATTGCCAAGAAACTGCGACGCGCGCTGCCGGCCGGCGCCCATCGCATCAGCGGCACGGTACTCAGGGAAGACGGCGGCGGCTTTTATTCCCGGATCAATGCTGAGCCAAGCTTCACCCTCGGCATACGTGGCACCTCTTGGCGTCTTCCGGTTCCCCCTTTATGGTTCCGTCGCGTCGGCATGCTATATGCAGGTTCTAGAGCACGGTCATGATTCTCCCACCGGCAATAATCCTGGGCGCGCAAATCGTTGGCGCACAAATTTTTGGCGCGCGCCTGCTCATGCCGGTCGCCGACAGCGTGCCAACTCTCAACGTGGACCAGGTTTGTCAGGGCATCGCGCAGCAAGGCGGCGTGACCTTCCACGACTCCGCCGTCGGTGAGGAGAAACAAAATTGCCTCGACAGCGAGTAGGCTATGCGCGATCAGATCGTCAAGGAATGGCCAAGTTTCGCGCCGCCCGACAAGTTGGCGTGCACCAACGAATCGACGATGGGCGGCGAGGCGAGCTACACCGAACTCTTGACCTGCCTGGAAATGGCGCGCGACGTCAGGTCGATGAGCAGGGGGGACAAAGGCGGCAGCACGCAGATTCCGCCGGCGCAGGCCAAGCCAAAGCTCTAGAGCATGATCCCGAAAAAGCCTGTCCTCGGACTTGATCCGAGGGGAAAACCGGTTTCCCGCCTTCGCGAAGCCCGCTTCGGCGGGCGAAGGAAGGTCGGGAAAAGATCATGCTCAAACAAAGAATCTAGCCTCTGATCCGATTCAAAATTGGATCAGAGTCCGTTCAATATCCGATCAGAATTTCGCTGACGACCGGTTTGACCGCGCGGAACGCGGGGTCGGAGGAACTGTATTCCTTGTCGGCCCCGAGCGCGCTGATCGCATCCGGTGCGGCTTTGGGGTCGGCCTGCAGGCTGAGCCCCGACTTGCAGCCGCCGGCGAGCGTCGCCAGTAATCCGCCATCCCAGTCGCTGACGGTCGCAGTGCCGGTCTTGTCGAAACCCTTGAGCTTGAACGGCTTGTGATTGAGCTTTTCGAGTTGCGCCAAAGTCAGGCCAAGCTTCATGCCGCCTGGCGCGGTCCAGGTCGACTTGCCGTTGATGACGATGAGATAGGTCTGGCTCCGCGCCGCGGCATTTGCCCACCACACTTCCAGACGCCGCTTCGGGTCGGCCGGAAACAGCACCGAGGCCGGAACTTTGGTGCCGCCGCTCGACTCGACATCGGAATAAGTGACGTTCTTGGTGTCGAAAGTCATCGCCAGCCGCAGATGGCTCGAATCTTTTGAAAACGGTCCATTGCAGACGACTACGCGCGCATTCGCGAGCGCTGCGGCTTTTGGTCCGGCGGCAGGCGCAGCGCTGGGCACAGCGCCGGGACCGGCGGCCGGGGCGGCGCTCGCCGCGCCGTCCGTCGCCGCGCGCACGGCCGGACGTGTCGGCTTCACTGGGGCGCTACTTGGCTGCGACACGGCGGCCGGCATCTGTTGCTGCATCTGCGACGGCGCGAGTTGGTCGTTGGTGTCGAGATCGGGATTGGTCGGCGTTCCGGGCAAACTGGTCTTGGCGGTCTTGTGCTTCGGTGGCTTCGCCGGCTGCGGCGCCGGTGCCGCCGGAACGGGTTCATCCTGTACCGTAGGTTGGTACGGAGCTTGGTCCGGGCCGTTTTGCTGCGCCGCGAGCGAACCGGCAGTGGCCAAGCTCATGATGAAGACGGACACCGCAGCGACCGCTCCGATCCCGGCTATCAGTACCGCACGCATAGATACTACCCGCATACCCCGTCTCCATTCGCGCCCCCACGTGACATTACCACGACGGCGGCGGCAGCAAACAAATATGGCGACGGGGGCTGATGCCGGATTAGCGCGGCTTAGAGAGGGTAAGGGGTGGTGGAGCCAGGCGGGATCGAACCGCCGACCTCCTGCATGCCAT
>DASQRX010000077.1:0-6702 GCA_035642635.1 Xanthobacteraceae bacterium | reverse complement strand
CATTGCACTTATCTCGTGTCCTATGAAGGCGAGGCCGAGGATCCACACGCCTGGCACAGCCATTACCTCGAGAACCACCCCAAGCTGATGGTGACGTTTCCCGGCATCCGCGAACTTGAAATCTATACCCGGCTCGATTGGGTCTCTGGCCTGCCGTGGTCGCGGGTGAATTTCATGCAGCGCAACAAGGTCGCCTTCGACAGCACGGAAGCGCTGACGCAAGCCCTGAACTCGCCGGTGCGCCACGAGATGCGCGCCGAATTCAAAGCCTTTCCGCGCTTTACCGGGCCGAACAAACATTTTGCGATGGCAACGCATATCGTGCTGCCGCGTTGACGGCGATCTGGCGTCGGAATGGCGCAACCGCGTCAGGAGCGCGGCAAGCCTGCAGCTCCTTTATCGATCCGAATGGGCCTCGGCGGTCGACTGCCTGTTGCCGGCGGGCGGCATGACCAGCTCGGCCTGCTGCAGCATGCGAAAGAACGCGGCAAGGCGCGCGTGCCGATAGGCGGCAATATCCGTCGCGGAATAATCGTAAAAGCCCTTGCCGTCGCGCAGGCCGTTGCGGCCTTCGGCCATGTTGGTGTGGATCACCTTGGGGGCGGTGAAGCGGTCGTCGTCCATCGCCTCGGCGAGATAGCGGCTGGCGTAATATAGAATATCTCCGCCACCCCAATCGATGAATTCAAGCAGGCCAAGAACGGCAAAGCGAAAGCCGAAGCCGTATTTCACGGCCTTGTCGATGTCCTCGGCTGTGGCGACGCCTTCCTCCACGAGCCGAGCCGCTTCGTTCATCGCCAGCGCTTGAATGCGCGGTACGATATAGCCAGGCGAAGCCGCGCATTCGACCGGCACCTTGCCGATCGACGTCAGCAGCGTCTTAATTTCCTCGACAACGGCGCGGTCCGTCGTCTTCGTGGGGCTTACTTCCACAAGCGGCACCATGAAAGCCGGGTTGAGCCAATGGGCGTTGAGAAAGCGGTCTGGACGGCCGCATAGATCAGCCAGCTGCGTTGAAAGAAATGTTGAGGTGGTGGAGGCGATAATCGCTCCCGCATCTGCCAATTTGCCAATCAGCCCGAGCGCAGCGCGCTTGGCTTCGTCGGTTTCAGGAACGGCCTCGAAGACAATGTGGGCGCCCGCCAGCGCATTTTCCGCCTGGTCGTGTGGCAACAGCGAGACGCGCGCCATGACGGCATCGATCGCTTGTGGGTCGAAACCACCAAGCCGGGCGACCATGTCAAGCGAGTTGCGGATCTCTTCCAGCGTTTGCGCAAAAAACGCCGCCTGTTGCTCAGCGTTGCGCGGTTTGGCGTCGAGCATCCGCACGACGTAACCGGCATAGGCGAAACAATGAGCAATCCCGCGGCCCATGCGGCCGGCACCGACGCAGGCGATAACCGGCTGGTGCGCGTCGGTCGTCATAAACCCTCCCGCAGCAGATTGCGCATGCCGTCGCGACTTTGGTCGGCGAGCCCAAGCGAGTGCAGCGTGCGATCGGAGCGCCCGAAAGGCTCGCCGCTCGCGGCCTCGGCGATCGCCAGCAGTCCGGCCGCGACCGGGCACGGCACGCCGGACCATTCGCCGACCGACACCAGGAATGCCAATCCCATGCCGACATCCTCGCGCATGTAGCGATGGCTCGCCAGATCGAGATGCTCATGCCAGTCGCCGGAATCGACGAGTTTGTCGTGGGCGAGTTTGCCATACATCCAGTTCGATGTGTTGTAATGGTCGGCCAACGGAAAATGCGGCGCGGCATAGCCCAAGGCTTCGCGGATGGCGATGCGCTCGCGATCAAGCGCGTCGTGAACCCGGCGAATGGCCGGCTGCGTGCCTTCTTTGTGAATATCCCAGCGGTCGAAATGTTCGATCGGGCCGGCATTCATCAAGATCAGCGGCGGGTGAATAATCGGCCCAGCATTCATTAGTGCGCCGGACAGCGCATCCTCGACCGGCTCGATCACGCCGGGAAACGCTGCGGCAATGACCGCAATGGCGGCAGCGGTCAGACGTGCCGGAAAGACTCCGGTCGGCAGTCGGGTGGCGCGGGTTGTTATCGCCACTTCGGCCGCGCCGTGCTTGCGCGCCAGCCACGGCAATGTTCCGGTTTCCGCGATCATGATTTCAGCGCGGCAACCATGCGCGCGCAATACTTTCGTCATCAGGTAGGAGCCGAAGGTGCCGGGCGGCAGAAATATGACCTGCCCGGCGGCGAGATGCGGCGCGAGACGCACTGCGAGATCGTCCTGGGCAAAGGCGGGCGTCGGCGCCACGACAAGGTCGGCACCACGGACCGCGTCGGCAATATTGGTCGTCGGCTGCGCGATCTCCGTATCGCGCGAACCGGTGAAATCACGCAGCCGGATGGTGCGGCCTTCGAGCACCGGCCGCAACGCGTCGGCGTCCCGGCGCCAGAAACGCACTTCGTGGCCGGCGGCGGACAAATCGGCCGCTGCCGCATAGGAGCCGTTGCCACCACCGAGCACAGCAATTTTCATAAGCCGCCCATTTTAGGCCGCGCGCCCGCAGATACTTTAACTATAAAATATTCAAGCCTCAAGCGAAGCCGACGAGATGATTGAATAGATATCCGCGATTTCCGTTTTTGGCCCAAAGCGGACATGATGGCCTGAAGACTACAATCGAAAAAGCAAGAGCCCTGGTCCCTTGACCAGGGCTGAGTTAAAGCCGGCAGCGCAGACAAATCGCCCCCAAGCGTTTTATCGATGGCGCAAATGAGTAAGGGAAAGATTAGGCCCGACAATCCCGGATGGATCCGTTCAATGACAAGCTTTCGCAAAATCATCGACAAGGCTGTGAATGACAAGCGGCTCCTGGTTGTTCCGGGCGCCCATGACGCGCTCAGTGCCCGGCTCATCCAAAGCATCGGTTTCGAGACCTATTTCATCGGTGGCTTCCCGGTCGTCGGGGCGCGTTATGGGGTACCCGACGTCGGCTTGAAGGGCTTCGGCGAAATCTCGGCGGCCGTGCGCGACATCATGTCGGCCTGCGACTTGCCGGCCTTCGTCGACGGCGACGACGGATATGGCGACGTCAAGAACGTGGTGCATACAGTACAAACTTATGAGCGCATGGGCGTCAGCGCCATCCTGATTGAGGATCAGCAATGGCCAAAGCGTTGCGGGCACATGGCCGGCAAAAAGGTCGTTGCCACCGAGCTTGCGGAGGCGAAGATCAAGGCGGCTTGTTCGGAGCGGATCAATCCGGAAACCTGGATCCTGGCGCGCACCGATGCGCGTGCGGTCTATGACATCGACGAGGCGATGCGCCGGGCCGAGCGCTACATCCGCGCCGGAGCCGATGGCATCTTCATCGAGGCGCCGCGCAGTGTCGAAGAACTCAAGCGCATTGGGCGCGCGTTCGACGTGCCGCATATCTGCAATCCGCTGATGGGCGGCCACACCCCGATCCTGAGCATGGAGGAACTGGGAGAACTTGGATTCAATTGCGCGGTACTGGGACTTGACACCGTTATGCACGCTGCCAAGGCGATCGAAGCCGTCCTCCTCGATATGAAATCGGGAAAATTCGTCCGCCGCAACGACGGGATGGACTTCGAGGAATATAAAAAGCTTGTCGGCTACGACAAATGGGAAAGCGTCGACGAGAAATTTGCACCGCGCCGGTAATCTACCTTCTTCGTCAGCCCGAGCGTGACAAAGAGTCGTCAAGCGCGCGTCTTTTTTAGACCAGCGCCGGCTGGCGGTTCGCGGGCTGCGACTTCGGCGCCGGATCGCGCAGATTGAGAATGCGCCGCGCATTGTCGTAGAACAGCTTTTGCTTATCGGCCGCCGAGAGCGCTATCTCGTCAATCAGCTTGAGGCATGGTGCCGGGTCCCAGCACGGATAGTCGGTGCCATACATCACATGGTCGATGCCGTAATAGTCGATTGCGAACTTCATACCGGCCGAGTGCGGAGACACCGTGTCGGTATACATGCGCTTCATGTAGTCCTGGACCGGCCGCGGCAGTTTCGCCGCCTTGGAATTCTTGTCCATGCGGCCGGCCTGATAAGGTAACGAACCGCCGGTGTGCGACATCACGATTTTGAGGTTCGGGTGGCGCTCCATCATGCCGGAAAGAATCAACCGCATCGCCGCGACGCTCACCTCGATGACGCGGCCGAGACTCAAGTGCAGCGCCCCGTCGTAGCCGTCGAGCGCGTCCTGGAAGATGACGTCGGTCGGATGCAGGAACAAAGGCAGGCCAAGTTTTTCGACATGGCTGTAGAATGGCTCAAGCCGCTCGGAGTCGATACGGGCGTCGCCGCCGACGCTGCCGGGAAGATTGACGCCCATCAGGCCGAGGCGATTGACCGCGTCGTCGACCACTTCGATCGCCACGCGCGCGTCCTGCAGCGGCACCGCCGCACTCGCCCAGAGACGGCCGGGATATTTCTTCTGCGCGCCTGCCATCTCCTCGTTCCACATCAGCGCGTAATCGCGCCCTTCGGCAAGCGGCATGTCGGAGAAGGCGACGGAGAACGGGCCGATCGAGCAGACCACGTCGACCTCGTGGCCGAGGCTGTCCATGTATTCGAGCTGCTTGTCGAGATCGAACCACTCGGCCCATGAATTCAAGTGCTGGCCACTGTCCGCCCGGCGCATGTAATCGTAGCCGCCGCGCTGGTTGACCCTGGATTTGGGGAAATCCCTGCGCTTGCAGAGCTTGTCGAAAATTGACCTCGGCCACCAGTGGAAATGCGAGTCGATGATTTGCACGCGGAGCTCCTGGCCAAACGGCGGGCGATTCAACGATTTTAGTAACAGGGGCGTTCGGGGTCAACGTGAGAACCCATCCTGCCGCATGGCCACAGGCGCCGGTTTCTGCAATGATTTCGATGACGTCCGGCGGCGAAGCGGACATCGTGGGAGGAACCAATGAGGCGATTATTCCGTGTAAGTCTGCCATGGAGCGGAGTTCTCCTGCTCGCGGCGCTGGTCGCGCCGGCGGGCGCGGCCGAGAAGCTTCGCGTTGCCAAAGTGGTGCCATTTGCTTGGGCCTTCACGCCGCTCGATATCGGCATACAGACCGGCATCTTCGCCAAGCACGGTCTCGACATCGAGGAGACGGTTTCCGCCGGTGATGCCAAACTCCAGCAGCTCCTGACGTCGGATAGCATCGACATCGGCATCGGCAGCGGACCCGGCATGGCATTCATCGCCAAGGGCGTACCGGCGAAGGCGGTCGCCGCCATGGCCGGCGTGCCACGCAACATGGCGGTGATGGTCGGCTATGATTCAAATGTCAAAACCGTCGATGATCTCAAAGGCAAAATGCTCGGCGTTACAACCGTCGGCTCCCTCACCGATTGGATCGGCAAGCGCATCAACATGAAGGAAGGCTGGGGCGACAACGGCATCATCACGGTCCCGATCGGGGGCATGCCGCCAGCGCGCGCCGCCATCAAGACCCACCAGATCGACGGCTATATCGGCGCACTCGAAACCGGCTACATGCTCGAAGAAGCCAAGGAATGGCGCGTCATCACCACCGCGACGCCCTTTGTCGACAATTTCATCACCCACGTGATCTTCGCGCGCAACGAACTGATCGAGAAACATCCGGAAACGGTGCGCGCCTTTCTCCAGGGCTGGTTCGAAACCATCGCCTTCATGAAGGCGAACAAGGACAAATCGGTCGAGATTTCGGCCAAGGTGATCAATGTCAGCCCGGCCGTCGCTGCGCGCGCTTATGACGAGCAGATCGGAATCTTCAGCGAGGACGGTACCTTCGAACCGCAGGCCGTCGCGGCCCTCAAGCGGTCTTTCACCGAAATGAAACTGCTGGAGGAAGTTCCCGATGATAGCACGCTGTTCACGATGCAGTTCGTGCCGGTAAAGACCGGCATGTGATTGCGGCCGCTCAATCGAACGGCGCTGCAGTGGCGGCCGGCTTCGCTCTTGCGCCCGTTACGGCCGAGCTTCACCGATGACCGGCCCAGCTCCAAGCCAGGTGACCCCGTCGAGGTCGGCCTGCGCCGAAATAACGCTGACTGGAAGATGACCCGAAAATGCATTGCCCGCAAACGCCTGGGTGCCGCCGGAGCGCCTCACCACCTCGAGCGGATACGAGCCGACGCACGCCTCCACGGTCCATGCCGTTATCTTGCCGGGAAAGCCATCCTGTAGCATCTGCAAGGCGGCCGTCTGCGAAGCCGACGCAAGCGCGCGCTCAAAAGCGGCATCTGCGGCGGCGAACATCGCTTGCGCCTCGGAGATAAGGCTCAGCGTGATCGTGCGCCGGACCCAACTTCCCTGCAACGACAGGGAGAGGCGTATCGCGAAGTGCTCGCCGAGACCATCAAGCCGGTCGCTGCGCAGAAAAGCGTTTGAACGGCCGAGATCGGGATTGACGCCGACCAAGACTTCTTCCGCGCCGGCCAGCCTGGCACGCGCCTCGATGTCGGCCGCCATTTGGCGTGCGTCATCGCCGCGGTGAAACGTTTCCAGACAATGGCGCGCGAGATCGTCGGCGCGACGCACGAGAGAGATCTCTGTCGCATCCACGCGAATGCGAACCGAGCGAAACAAAGCGGTGGCGTCGTTGAGAACAACGGCACCATCGTTCCCCATCAGGAGCGCCGCCTGTGCAGCCGGAAACAGATCAAGCTCGACGACACCAACTCTGTCGATATCCGCTGCCGCCAGCTTGTGACCGATGGCAGCGGCCGGTTG
>DASQRX010000076.1:0-32197 GCA_035642635.1 Xanthobacteraceae bacterium | reverse complement strand
TGGACCAGGAACGCTTCGGCGCCGAGCAAATACAAACCGCCGAGCAGCATCGCCGTTGCGGCGGTGAAGATCAGGATCGTTCGCAGGACCAGGTATATTTTTACAATCGGCTTGGGGACATTCATCGGCAAACACCACGGGTCTTGATGCGAAATTCAAGATAGAAGGCGCCTTCGCAGACCCTTCACTCATCTAACTCAATATCGATATACCTCAACGACCCGCCTTTGCCCCGTCGTACACGCACAATTACGGCGTGATTGACCATAGGACCAATCAGATCGTCTACAGCCTCGCCTACGCCGCTCACTTTTCGATGCTTTCCATCGTCCACAACTATCTCCAGCCAATCCTTGTCCAAATGTAGTGCTCTCAAGACGCCGCGAATAGTGGCCTCTTCTTTGGTTTGATCGTGGCTGGGGTCTCTACTAGGACCACGAAGTGTCTCGGAAATCAGCTTTCGCGAATCGGGCGAAAGAGTAACCGGTCTTCGATCTCCAGCCCCCTGAATGTCCATTTGCGAAAATACTTTCCCGGATGGAGAGAGGTTTCGAGTCATCTTCAAAAATGAGCCGTGTTTCGATTACGGCATCGGTCCCGAGGTCGGTACCGGAAACCTCAAGACGGAAACTGCTCTCCAAATCCTCAGCCATTTCGTTTGGCGGACCCAAGTAATAATCCGCCCCGGTTCTAGTTTCGGCGCGTCTGACTGCAACTAAACCCCGAGTTACTTCGGCTGCAGCCAGAGCTAATCCGTACGCACCGAATTCCGTTGCATCGTCTTGGTTGGCCCATGCGTCGATCGTCCTTTGATCGGCAGGGTTCCATTCGGCCGAACTCTGCGTCTCCAGGGTGCCATCCCTTAGAAGAATGGTTTGAGGCGACGCGTAGTGCCTTCCAAGACAAAGACCTGCTGCTTCGGAGTAGAAGGCTGATATCGCAGGCGTCAACCCGTGGTGACGTTCACATAAATCTTGAAATCTCAATTTTTTCACAGATACGCTGCTCTCGTGGTGGTCACTTGGCCGCAATAAAGTCCTCACTTGTCGTTACATATATTAAAATCTACACCCCTACGTTGTCGATCAGCCTTGTCGTCCCAATCCGCGCGGCGACAAGCAGGCGGATTTTCCCGCTCCGCGACGTGCCGACCGGCACGAGACCCTCGGCATCTCGCGCCTCCAGATAATCGACCACAAACCCGACCTTGCTGATCGCATCGCGGCCGTGCTTGAGCACGGCGCCAATCGGTTTGCCGGCGGCGATCGCGATGGCGCACTCCTTGAGCACCCGGTGCAAGGCAGGGGCCACGGCGCGCTCTTGCGGCGATAAATATCGGTTGCGCGAGGACAGTGCCAAGCCGTCGGCCTCGCGCACGATCGGGGCGCCGACGATCTTGGTCTTCAAGCCGAGATCGCGGGCGACGAGGGTCACTATTTTGAGCTGCTGATAATCCTTCTCGCCGAACAGCGCGATGTCGGGCTCGCACTGGATCAGAAGTTTGGCAACGACGGTGGCGACGCCTCCGAAAAAATGCGGCCGGGACTTATCTTCGAGCCCGACCATGGCCGGGCCCTCGGGCACGATCCGGGTGGCAAAGCCCTCCGGGTACATAGTCGCGACATCAGGCGACCAGATCAGATCGATGCCCGCCGCGGCCAGCGCCGCGCGGTCGGCCGCAAAGGTCCGCGGATACGTCTTAAGGTCCTCGTGCGGGGCGAACTGCGCCGGGTTGACGAAGATCGAGACGATGAGGCGGTCGGCGCGGAGTTTCGCGATCTTGACCAGCTCGAGATGGCCGGCATGCAGCGCCCCCATGGTCGGCACCAGCGCGATGGTTTCGCGGCGCGCGCGAAAATCGGCGATGGCGCGGTGGAGTTTCGGCAGGGTCTTGATGACGCGCAAATGACGCTTGGTGACTTTGGTCATAGAGTTGCTGGAATCGAGTGGCAGGTTCAGTAAGTTGCAAGTTCATCGCGTGGGAAGTTTAGTAAGTCGCAAGTTCAGTGAGTGGCAAGTTCCTTGAGTGGCAGTTCACTAACTGGATCGCCGATCACACCCGCTGCGTTTTCGTCGAAGCGGGGCGGGTTAATGGATTAACTTAGGGCGGACAATGCTGTATCTTGACCCTGCGCGTTGCAACCCGGACAAAACGCTGGACCAATCGCAACGCGGGGATTGCGTCTCCCAAAGGGTGTCGTCTCCCATGTTGATGCAGGCGGATGTCGGCAGGCCCTTCTCGGCGCATGTCATCGTCCTTGGTAACGAAAAAGGCGGTTCGGGCAAGTCGACCACCGCCATGCATGTCGCGGTCGCGCTGTTGCAAGCCGGCCAGCGCGTCGCCACCATTGATCTCGATTCCCGGCAAAAGAGCTTTACCCATTACATCGAGAACCGGCGCGCCTGGGCGGCGCGAAGCGGCGTTCCGCTCGACGTTCCCTTGCACTTTTGCGTCGCCCGCGGCTTCGGCACGCAGATCGAGGAGATCGAGCAGCAGGAATTTGCCGCCTTTGCGCAAGCCGTGAGCAAGGTCGAGCAAAGCCACGACTTCGTCGTCATCGATACGCCGGGTTCCGATTCCTACCTGATGCGGCTCGCCCATTCGATGGCCGATACGCTGATCACCCCGCTCAACGACAGCTTTGTCGATTTCGACGTGCTCGGCGTGATCGACCAGACCACGTTCGAGGTCGCGGGCGTCAGCCACTACGCCGAAATGGTGCGCGAGGCGCGCCGGCAGCGGCGCCTGGTCGACGGCGGCATGACCGACTGGGTCGTGGTGCGCAATCGGCTGTCGAGCTTGGGCTCGCGCAACCGGCGGCTGGTCGGGGATGGCGTCGAGGGCCTCGCCAAGCAGCTCGGCTTCCGCGGCATCGACGGCTTTGCCGAACGCGTCGTTTATCGCGAGTATTTCCCGCGCGGCCTCACCGCGCTCGACAACCTCACCGAGGATACGCTTGGCTTGCGGTCCACCACCTCGCACGTTACGGCGCGCGACGAAGTGAAGGCTGTCATCGACGCGCTGCGGCTGCCGATCGACGAGCGCGGCAAGCGCCGCGCCGCCGCGCGCGCCGAATGGGTCCAGTCGGCCGGAAAGCCGCTCGAGACCCACGATCTCTTGGCGGACGTGTAATTCTCCACCGGCCATTGCGAGCGTTCCCGGTTGGGGCCACCTTTGTGGCCAAGCCTAACGGCTTGCCCTAAGGGTCCTGCAATGAGCAAAGACCGGCCCGATCATACGCCAGCCCCCGCATCCGACCCCACGAAGACTCCGGCTGAGTCGTCGCGCACCGAGATCGAGTTCTTCCTCGATCGCGTCAAATCGCTCGGTCCGGTCACGGCGGCCGGCGAGCGCGGCCGGTTGATCTTCGCGCTTGACGCCACGATGAGTCGGCAGCCGACCTGGGACACCGCTTGCCGGCTCCAGGCCGACATGTTCCGCGAAGCCGCCTCCGTCGGCGGCCTCGACATTCAGCTTGTCTATTATCGCGGCCTCGCCGAGTGCCGCGCCTCGTCATGGGTCGCCGAGCCGGAGCGCCTCCGGGAGATCATGTCCGGCATCGACTGCCGCGGCGGAAAGACCCAAATAGGCAAGGTTCTGGCCCATGCGCGCCGTGAGCACGACGCCCGCAAAATCGCGGTGCTGGTCTTCGTCGGCGACGCCATGGAGGAATCGCTCGACGATCTGTGCGCGGCCGCGGGCGAACTCGGGCTGCGCAATGTCCGTGCCTTCATGTTCCAGGAGGGCTACGATCCGGTCTGCGAACAGGCTTTCCGCGAGGTGGTCCGGCTGACACATGGCGCCTTTTGCCGGTTCTCACCGGGCTCAGCGCACGAACTGGCGGAACTCTTGCGCGCGGCAGCAGCTTATGCGGCCGGCGGCATGAAGGCGCTGGCCAACCTCAAAGCGCGGCACTCGGCGGGCGCGGTGAAGCTGATCGAGCAGCTCAAATAGGCTTATATTGCATTCATGCCTTTCCTGCTCGGTGTCGTCGTCCTCTTGCTGCTGTTGTGGATCGGCAGTTCCTTTTCCAAGGCCGATCCCAAACAGGTCGCGAAGCTCATCCGCCGGATGGGCGGCGGCGGCGCGCTGATCTTCGCCGCGTTTCTGCTTTTTCGGGGCGAGATTGCGGTTGCGGTGCCGGTCGGCTTGTTCGGCTTTGGTCTGCTCGGCTGGTCGCCGGGGTGGTTAGCGTCGTTTGGCGCGCGCACGCAAAAGAGCGCCGGCCAGGCGTCGCAGGTCCGCACCGCATATCTGGAAATGCAGCTCGACCACGACAGCGGCGCGATGTACGGCCACGTTCTTTCCGGACGCTATGCGGGCATGGCGCTCGACACGCTGGACGCGGCGACGCTGATCGGCCTGCTCGCCGAGATCGACAGCGACAGCCGCGATCTACTTGCAGCTTATCTTGACCGCCGGGAGCCCGGCTGGCGTGAGCACGCGCAAGGTGATGCGGCAGCGGGGAGGAGCGGGGCGCGGCCGCCGGGGAGCGGCAAAATGACTGAACAGGAAGCCTATCAGATCCTTGGCATTCAAGCCGGGGCGAGCGCGCAGGACATCAGCCGGGCCCACCGCGCCCTCATGAAGAAACTGCATCCCGACCAAGGGGGGACGACGTATCTCGCGGCCCGCGTCAATGAGGCCAAGGACGTCCTGCTTCGCCGCCATCGCTGAGGTACTCCGTACTTACCCTCGCGTGGTCTGCCTGTCCGCGATCGACGTCCCTGGAATTGCGTCTCAAGTCCCGTTTGCCGGGAACTTTAAGCGTGCGCTTCGCGCACGCCGGTGGGCCAGCATGATGCGCGACCAAAGTTAGCGAAGAGTTTCCGTCGGGCGGCGGAGGCGCTTACACGGCGCATCAGCTTTCAGCGCCGTCGGCTCTAAGGACTGTTAGTCCTTAACCGATATGCACTGGAAATCGCTGCGCTTGAGCTCTTTGCAGGCGGTTTCGGCGGTTGTCTTGTCGAAACCGGCGAAGCGGGCGCGGTAGAGCGCCTTGTCGCCCTTCTGGACCCGTTCGGTGAATGGATCGGCGGCGGCAAGCGCGGTGCGGACTTTGCCTTGGGCGGCGCTCAGATGCTGCTTGGCCTGATCCTCATCGTCGAAGGCGCCAATCTGGATCATCCAGCCGCCACCGCCATGGGCGTGGATCGCTGTGGCGGCGGGCGCGGACAGAACCGGCTGAGCTTGGGGCGCATCAGCGCTCGCCGTGTCGGGCTCGGCCTGGACCGGTTGGGCCATTGGTGCGGCAACAACTGGTGCGGCAGCAACCGGCGCGGCAAACGGCGCAGCAACAGGGGCCGCGACCGTCGTGACATTGGCTTTGGCGGGTTGGGGTGCGGCTTGCACCGGCGCGGCGACTTGCACGGCGGCAACCGGATCGGCTGACGCCACGACCGCGCGGGGCTGCTCGGCAGGAATCGGGAGCTGAACCGGTTGCGGGGCCGGGAGCTGGACAGCCTGCCGCACCGGAGCCGGTTGCGGAGCCGCAACGGCAACCGGCGCGGCAACAGGCGCAGGTGGCGGCGCAGCAACTTGCGGCACAGCCACCAGCGCCGGCATCGGCGCCATCGAAGCCGACTGCACCGGCGCGGTGCGGAAGGTGACGGTCCGCACCAGAAGCGGCCGGATCGGATCGTTCGAGCCCACAATGGCCCGCATATCGTTGGTGCGGGCGGTAGGCGCTGTCGCCGCCGCGACACGGGCGCTGACACTTGGCGCTGTCGGCGCCGCAGCCGTGGTGGGGACGGTCGAGGTGCGCGTGGGATCGGCGTGCGCCACCATCGGAGTCTTGGCAAAGGCGATCGGCTGCGTCGGCTGATCGCTGGATTCGGCGATCATCGGAACGGTGCGGTGGAGCGCGGCTTCCTTGATGTGCTCGCCGATCAGGTCGCGCATGCGGGCGTCGCGTTCGAACGCCGAGTGCCCGCCCATGACGACGGCAACCAGGAAGTGCCCGTCGCGATGAACCGAGGTGAGGAGGTTGAAGCCGGAAGCCCGCGTAAAGCCGGTTTTGATGCCGTCCACGCCGTCGACCGAACCGAGCAGGTGGTTGTGGCTGCGGATCGCTTCGCCGTGAAAGACAAAGGATTCCGTCGAGAAATATTTGTAATAGCGCGGGAAGCGATCCTGGATAGCGCGGCCCAGAATGGACTGATCGCGCGCGGTGGTGATCTGGTCGTCATTCGGCAGGCCGGACGCGTTGACGTAGGTGGTGCGTGTCATGCCGAGCGCACGTGCCTTCTGCGTCATCAACTTGGCGAAGCCGTCTTCGTCGCCGCCGAGGTTTTCGGCGATGGCGACCGCGGCATCGTTGGCGGAGCGCGTGACGACGCCCTTGATCGCGTCTTCGACCGTAATGGTCTGGCCGGGCTTGAGATCGAGCTTGGTCGGCGACTGGTCGGCGGCGTGGTCGGAAACCTTCAGCGGCGTATCGAGCTTGATCTTGCCGGCATCGAGACGCTCGAACAGCAGGTAAAGGGTCATGACCTTGGTGAGAGACGCCGGATGGCGGAGCGCGTCCGGATTGGCCGATTCCAAAACGGCGCCGTTATTGCCGTCGACGACGATAGAGGAGCCGGGCGGGGCGTATTCTTCGGATTTGGCGTGCCGGTGCACGTGGCCGGCGGAACGGTGCGAATGCACGTAAGCGACGTGCTCGCGATGATGATGGCGCCGCGCGTCGGCAGCTTCGCTTGAGATGGTGAGAGCCGCTGCTGCGGCGGCGAGACCTAAAGTGCCACTGCGAAGCCCCCGACAGGCTCCGGAATTCAGCCAGGCCATTGACTTACCCCGTCCCCGAACGTGCGCCCCAAGCACTTCGCCCCAAGTCTTTTGGAGGCTAAAGTTTTGGAGGCCGCCCCTGTTTGCCTCGTCGGGTCTTGGCCCCTCCCCACGAGAAGCCTGCCCCGAATCAGTGTCACCCAGGCAACACGGTCAAGTACCTTATTTGGGCGCCGTTGCAAAAGGGTTAAGTCAGCCCTGCGCCGCTTGCGATCCTTGAACCGTCACGATCCTAAGTCGTTAGTTTGTGCATCGTGCCGTTAGCGGTTGCGGTTTTTTGTGCACTGCACTATAAGTATTGTCACCGCCAGAGAAGGCCTTTTCATGGCGAAGGCCATTAGACCGTTTTCTGTGCGGAGCCGCCCAGACCGCCCGTCACACTGCTCAAAGCTTCATCAAGGGGATCATCATGGCACCGGAAAATATGCAGAAGTTCGGCAAAGAAGGCATGGAAATGGCAATGAACTCGTTCGGCGCTTGGTCGAAAAGCGCCCAGGCCATTGCGACTGAGATCGCCGACTATTCCAAGAAGTCGGTCGAAGATTCCGCCGCCGCCTGGGAGCGCCTTCTCGGCGCCAAGACCCCGGAAAAGGCGATGGAAGTGCAAAGCGCCTACCTCAAGTCTTCGTATGAAGATTTTGTCGCCGAAGCGACCAAGCTCGGCGAGCTCTATGTCGACCTCGCCAAAGAGGCCTACAAGCCGTTCGAGGGCGCGCTCGCCAAAATGAAGTAAGCCAAAGCACGTCAGCTTTGGTGTGCAAGCTTTGGCGCGTAAGTTTTGTGGCGTCAGTCCGGCAGCGCGCTGAGCCGCGCGGCGCGTGCGTGACGTTACGGTTTGGGAATGGCGGACTCAATCGCGGCGGCTAATCGCGCCAGAAGGTTCTCGATCCGCCCGACGCGAAAAGCAATGTGTTCAAGCGCGTAAGCGGTGCGCTTGTCGGCCGACGGCATGCTCGTCGCGTCGTAATCCGGAACGAATTCCTGCTCCATTTCGCGGATGAACCTTGCCCGCCGTGGGTCGGCCATGGTCACCTCCTGTAGCCCGCCGATAGGTTAGATGGCCGCGATTGATAGCCGAGTCGGCGGCAAGCACAAATCAGTTACCCTCGCGCGCCGCCACCACCTTGTCTCGACCGGTGCGCACCCTATCTGACACCCTCGTCAGCGCTGTGACGCGGCGGCGAACCCCGAAACCGGGCGCAGTTGTGACAAGAGCGACGCAGACGGACCGCGACAGTTAGGCGGAGCGCGCTCCTCTCTCGATTTGGCACGCAAATCGCGCTAGCTTTGTCGTCGTGCGCCGGGAACCCGAGGACGGGCATTCGGCGGCCGGCGAGCAATCGCCGAATCCGCTTGAGTTAATCCGCTTGAGCTAGTGCAACTGGGCAAAGACTGTCGGGAAAGACCGCTGTTTCGGAAATCAGACGAACCAATGCCGCCGATTGAAGTGACGATATCCGTGCCGCCGGCCCGCCTCGCTGACGACGATCGCAAGCGCAAAGGCGATGGCGGACCCGGCACCGCGGTCATCACCAAGACGAAGCCGCAGACCAAGCGGCCGAACCTCTACCGCGTGTTGCTGCTCAACGACGACTACACGCCGATGGAATTCGTGGTCCACGTCCTCGAGCGCTTCTTCAACAAGGACCAGGAGTCGGCGCATCGCATCATGATGCACGTGCATCAGCACGGAATCGGTGAATGCGGAATATTCACCTATGAGGTCGCGGAAACTAAAGTGACGCAGGTTATGGACTTTGCCCGCAAACATCAGCATCCTTTGCAGTGCATCATGGAGAAGAAGTGATTCCGGGGGGAAGCAACCAATACAAATGATGGGAAATTGAAGAATGCCCACGTTCTCGCGCAGCCTTGAGCAATCGCTTCATCGGGCACTGGCGCTTGCCAATGAACGGCACCACGAATACGCGACGCTGGAACACCTCCTGCTCGCATTGATCGAAGATCAGGACGCCGCTGCCGTCATGCGGGCCTGCAATGTCGATCTGGAAAAGCTGCGCCGCAGCCTCATCGCTTACCTCGAATCCGAACTCGACAATCTGGTCACTGACGGGGCGGAGGATTCTAAGCCGACCGCCGGCTTCCAGCGCGTCATTCAACGCGCCGTCATCCACGTGCAGTCGTCGGGTCGCGAAGAGGTAACGGGCGCCAACGTGCTCGTCGCGATCTTCGCCGAGCGCGAGAGCCACGCCGCTTACTTCCTGCAAGAGCAGGATATGACGCGTTACGACGCGGTGAACTATATCAGCCACGGCATCGCCAAGCGGCCCGGCATGTCGGAAGCGCGGCCGGTGCGCGGCGCCGACGAAGAGAACGACGCCAAGTCCGGCGACGAGCAGAAGAAGAAGGGCGACGCGCTCGATGCCTATTGCGTCAACCTCAACAAGAAGGCGCGCGAGGGGAAGATCGATCCCTTGATTGGGCGCGAGTCCGAGATCAATCGCACCATCCAGGTGCTGTGCCGGCGGCAGAAGAACAATCCGCTGTTCGTCGGCGAGGCCGGCGTCGGCAAGACCGCGATCGCCGAAGGCCTGGCGCGCCGCATCGTGCATTCCGAAGTGCCCGACGTGCTGCGCAACTCGACGGTGTTCGCACTCGACATGGGCACGCTCCTTGCCGGCACGCGCTATCGCGGCGATTTCGAGGAACGGCTCAAGCAGGTCATCAAAGAGCTCGAAGCCTATCCGGGCGCGATCCTGTTCATCGACGAGATCCACACTGTGATCGGCGCCGGCGCGACGTCGGGCGGCGCGATGGACGCGTCGAACCTGCTCAAGCCGGCGCTCGCCTCGGGCACCGTGCGCTGCATGGGCTCGACGACCTACAAGGAGTACCGGCAGTATTTCGAAAAGGATCGCGCGCTGGTGCGGCGGTTCCAGAAGATCGACGTCAACGAGCCGACGATCTCCGACGCCATCGAAATCCTCAAAGGCCTGAAGCCCTATTTCGAGGATTATCACAAGCTCAAATATACCAACGAAGCCATCAAGGCGGCGGTCGAACTGTCGTCGCGCTATATCCATGACCGTAAGCTCCCCGACAAGGCGATCGACGTGATCGACGAGTCGGGCGCGGCGCAGATGTTGCTGCCGGAAGGCCGGAGGAAGCGCACGATCGGGCTCAAGGAGATCGAGACCACGATCGCCACCATGGCGCGCATTCCTCCGAAAGCGGTGTCGAAGGACGACGCCGAGGTTCTCAAAAACCTGCAGGAGACGCTCAAGCGCGTCGTCTATGGCCAGGACAAGGCTATCGAGGCGCTGTCGGCGTCGATCAAGCTCGCCCGCGCCGGCTTGCGCGAGCCGGAAAAGCCGATCGGCTGTTACCTGTTCTCCGGTCCGACCGGCGTCGGCAAGACCGAAGTCGCCAAGCAACTCGCGGCGACACTCGGCGTCGAGCTGACGCGCTTCGACATGTCGGAATATATGGAACGCCACACCATCTCGCGGCTGATCGGCGCGCCGCCCGGCTATGTCGGCTTCGATCAGGGGGGCCTCCTCACCGACGCCGTCGATCAGCATCCGCATTGCGTGCTGCTCCTCGACGAAATCGAGAAGGCGCATCCGGATCTATTCAATGTGCTGCTGCAGATCATGGATCACGGCAAGCTCACCGATCACAACGGCAAGCAGGTCGATTTCCGCAATGTGATCTTGATCATGACGACGAATGCCGGCGCCGCCGATATGGCGAAGGCCGCCTTCGGCTTCACGCGAAGCAAGCGCGAGGGCGACGACATGGAGGCGATCACCAGACTGTTCGCGCCGGAATTCCGCAACCGGCTCGACTCGATCATCACCTTCGCGCATCTGTCGCCCGAGGTCATCGCCATGGTGGTCGAGAAGTTCGTGCTTCAGCTCGAAGCGCAGCTTGCCGACCGCAATGTGACGATCGAGCTCACCGACGAAGCCACGCAATGGCTCATTGCGAATGGCTATGACGAGCTGATGGGCGCCCGCCCGATGGCGCGGGTGATCCAGGAGCACATCAAGAAGGCGCTCGCCGACGAAGTGTTGTTCGGCAAGCTCAAGTCGGGTGGCCATGTCCGCGTCATCGTGGTCACCGACGAGGCCGGCAACAGCAAGCTCAGCTTCGATTATCCGGACGGGCCGGTGAAGCCGCGGGCGGAAAAGCTGCCGGAGCCGCGCCGCGCCAAAGCCAAGCGCCGTTCATCGCCGCGCAAGAAGCCGCCGGGCTCGGGCGGCATTAGTGGTCCAGGCGGCGACGACACGCCGCCGCGCCGCGGCACGGTGCCGAAGGTGCCGCTGGTCAAGGCTTGAAGCAGTTTAATCTGAATTGGTTTAGCCGGCGGGTCAGATGACCCGCCGGTGCCGTTTCAGCTCCCCGGCAAACCACAGCGCCAAGGCCGGGATCGTCGCCGCGGCGCCGAGAAACAGCGGCACTGCGCCGACGCGATCGATGACCAGCGCGCCGAGCGCGACGCCCGCGGTCTGGCCGACGTATAACGCGGACGAGAACAGCGCCACCGCTGTCCCGCGCGCTTCCGGCGTCATCTGGGTGGCGTTGGTCTGCAGCGTGTTGTGGAGCATGTAGAAGCCGAGCCCGATCGCAGTGGTGGCGGCCGGCGCGAGCCACCAGGCGGGACTGCCGGCCAACGTGACATAAGCCGCGGCGAGAACGAGCGAGCCGCCGATGGCGAGTCCGATCTGGCCGAGCCGTCGCACCAGGATCTTCACGAGACCCGCATAGATCAGCCCGCCGATGCCGAAACAGCCCACCGTGATCCCGACCAGCGTGTAGGTCAGGCCAAAGCGCAGATGGAGGTCCGCGCCGATATACGCGAACGCGCCCCAGGCCAGCGCGCCCTCGAGAAAGGCGGCGCCGATGACGATGCGGGCGAACGGGTTCGACAGCACGAGGCCGTAATCCGCAATCAGGCCGCGCCCGGCAGCGCCGGCGCTCGATTTGCGGGTTTGCGGATTGACGGCGAGCTCGAACATGAGTCCGGCCGTTGCGATCGCGAACATCCCGGCCAGCACGAAAAAGACATTGCGCCAGCCCAAAAGATCGCCGAGCACGCCGCCCGCGGCCTGGCCGAACAGCTGACCGAGAATCTGGCCCGATAAGTAGCGCGCCAGAATCGGTTGCAGCCGTTCGGACGGCGTGACGTCGCCCACATAGGCCATCGAGATGGGGATCACCCAGCCGGCGGCGGCGCCGGTCGCAAGCCGCGCCAAGGCAAGCTGCGGCAGTGTCGACACCATGCCGCAAACCGCCACCAGGATGGTACCGATCGCGCAGGCGAGCGCCACCGTCCGGTATTTGCCGAAGCGGTCGCCGACCGGGCCGATGATGAGCTGGATCGAGCCGTGGGTGATCGCATAGGCCGTCACCACCATGGCGGCCGCGCCGACGGTGGTATGAAGATCGGCCGCCACCTGCGGCAACAGCGAGTCCATCACCCGCACCTGGGCCTGGCTGGCAAAGCCCGCCATCGCCAAGAGAATGATCGAGCGCGTCGGAACCTGTCGTGCGAGCGGTGAGCCTGGTGAATACAGCAAGTTGACACTCAATGCGGGGCGGGCTTTTTACCCCGCGCAAAAGCGAAGCGACAATGATCGAAAACAGATACCAGCCCGGCGCAGTCGAAGCCCGCATTTATTCGGAATGGGAGAAGGCGGGCGCCTTTCGCGCCGGCCGGCCGGAACGCGCCAAGGCTAAGCCCTATTGCGTCGTCATTCCGCCGCCGAATGTCACCGGCTCCCTTCATATGGGCCACGCGCTCAACAATACGCTGCAAGACATCATCTGCCGCTTCGAGCGCATGCGCGGCAAGGACGTGCTGTGGCAGCCGGGAACCGACCATGCCGGTATTGCGACGCAAGCCGTGGTCGAGCGGCAGCTCATGGAGCGCCAGGAGTCGAGCCGCGCCATGGGCCGCGACACGTTCATCAAGCGCGTGTGGGAATGGAAGGCGGAATCCGGCGGCACCATCATCAGCCAGTTGAAGCGGCTGGGCGCCTCCTGCGACTGGTCGCGCGAACGCTTCACCATGGGTGAGCGGGGTGATCCCAATGAGCAGATGGTGCGCGCCGTTCTGAAAGCTTTTGTCGATTTATATAATACTGAGGGTCCAGACGGACGGCGTCTGATTTATAAAGACAAGCGGCTTGTCAATTGGGACCCGAAGCTGAAGACCGCGATCTCCGACCTGGAAGTGCAGCAGGTCGAGACCAAGGGCAAGCTTTGGTACATCAAATATCCGATCGAAGGCTCGGACGAATTCATTGTCGTGGCGACGACGCGGCCGGAGACGATGCTTGGCGACGTCGCGGTCGCGGTGTATCCGCAGAACGAGCGGCTGAAACATTTGATCGGCAAGCACGCCATCCTGCCGCTGGTCGGGCGGCGCATCCCGATCATCGGCGACGATTATGCCGATCCTGAGAAAGGCTCGGGCGCGGTGAAGATCACACCGGCGCATGACTTCAACGACTTCGAGGTCGGCAAGCGGCATGATCTCACGCCGATCAATATACTGACGCCTTCTGCTGAAATCTTTATCGAAGAAAACCGAACGTTTTGGGAAAATACCTTCTTCGCTGAAGAAGCCGGCGGCGCTGACGAGCTTATGGATATGATTGGAGGCTATCCGATTGGGGAGGAGGAATACGTCCGCTACAAAGTCGATGATGAACGGTTAGACCAATTGAGAACCTTGAGTGGATTGGATCGCTTCGTTGCTCGAAAGAAAATTGTCGAATTGCTAGAAGCTGAAGGACTTGTCGAAAAAATCGAGCCCACTGTCCACGCCGTGCCACACGGCGATCGCTCCGGCGCTGTGCTCGAGCCTTTTCTCACCGATCAGTGGTACGTCGACGCCAAGACTCTGGCGCAGCCGGCTATGGCAGCCGTGCGCGAGCGCAAGACCGTATTCGTGCCGGCGCAATGGGAAGCGACTTTTTTCAACTGGATGGAAAATATCCAACCGTGGTGCATATCGCGGCAAATCTGGTGGGGTCACCAGATCCCAGCCTGGTATGGACCAGAAGGCGGACTATTTTGCGAACTAACAGAGACCGACGCTATAGCCGCGGCTCAAGCGCACTATGGCAAGCCAGTGGAGGTGATGTCGAGATCAGATGCCCAAACAAGTTGGCTCATGAACTCGATCCCTGACAAAAGCGGTCGCTCTAAGTTTAAGGGCTCAATTGTACCTATATATCGCGACGAAGACGTGCTCGACACCTGGTTCTCCTCGGCGCTCTGGCCGTTCTCGACACTCGGCTGGCCCGATGAAACCCCGGAACTGAAACGCTTCTATCCGACCTCGGCGCTCGTCACCGGCTTCGACATCATCTTCTTCTGGGTCGCCCGCATGATGATGATGGGGCTGTACTTTATGAAAGAGGTGCCGTTCCACGACGTCTATATCCACGCTTTGGTGCGCGATGCCTCCGGCGCCAAAATGTCGAAGTCGAAAGGCAACGTCATCGATCCGCTTGAACTGATCGACGAATACGGCGCCGACGCGCTGCGTTTCACGCTCGCCTCGATGGCGGCGCAAGGGCGCGACATCAAGCTTTCGGCGCAGCGCGTCGAGGGCAACCGCAATTTCGCGACCAAACTCTGGAACGCGGCACGCTTTGCCGAGATCAACGGCTGCGCGCGCGATCCCGATTTCGATCCGCACCATGCCAAGGAAGTCCTCAACCGCTGGATCGCGCATGAGACCGCCAAGGCCGGCCGCGAAGTGACGGCGGCGATCGAAGCCTACAAGTTCAACGATGCGGCAAACACAGCCTACCGCTTCGTCTGGAATGTCTATTGCGATTGGTATCTCGAACTGATCAAGCCGGTGCTCACCGGCGCGGACAGTCCGGCCAAGGCCGAAACGCGCGGGGCGGCCGCCTGGGCGCTCGATGAAATTCTAAAACTCCTGCACCCGTTCATGCCGTTCGTGACCGAAGAACTGTGGCGCGTCACGGCGGAGCAGGGCGCCAAGCGCCATCACATGCTCGCGCTCGACGCCTGGCCCGCACATGACGGTCTCGATGATGCCGGGGCCGAAGCCGAGATCGGCTGGGTCATCGATCTCATCAACGCCATCCGTTCGGTGCGCGTCGAAATGAACATTCCGCCGGCAACGCTATTGCCTTTGGTGCTGGCCGGCGTATCGCCACAAAGCGCGGCTCGGGCCCGGCATTGGTCGGAATTCGTGCAGCGGCTCGCGCGCGTCGCTGGCATTTCCTTTGCCGAGGCGCCGCCGCAGGGTGCGGTGCAGCTTGTCGTGCGCGGTGAAGTCGCGGCGTTGCCGCTCAAGGGCGTCATCGATCTCTCAGCCGAAAGCGCGCGGCTCGCCAAGGAAATGGCGAAAGCCGACGCCGACATCGCCCGCGTCGATGCCAAGCTCAATAACGCTAATTTCGCCGCGCGCGCGCCTGAGGAAGTGGTAGAGGAAGAGAAAGAAAAACGGGAAGAGGCGCGGGCGCGCAAGGCCAAGATCGCCGAGGCGATGGACAGGCTGAGGGGCGCAGTGTGAGGGGAGCGCTGTGAAGATTTTTCTCGCGGGTGCGACAGGCGCGATCGGACGCCGGCTCGTGCCGCTTTTGATCGGCGCCGGTCATTTCGTCAGCGGCACCACGCGATCGGCGGACCGGGTGCCCGAACTGAAACGGAGCGGCGCCCAGGCGATCGTCGTCGACGTGTTCGATGCGCGGGCGCTGCACGACGCGGTCGTCCGGGTCAAACCGGACGTCGTTATTCATCAGCTCACCGATCTGCCGCAAGTTCTCGACCCGGCCCATCTCGCCGAAGCGATCAAGCAAAACAGCCGCCTGCGCATCGAGGGGACACGCAATCTGGTGTCCGCCGCCCGTGTCGCCGGCGCGCGCCGGCTGATCGCGCAAAGCCTTGCCTTTGCCTATGCCGACGGGCCCGAACCCCATGCCGAGACCGACCCGATCGCTTCGGGGGAAGGCAATCAGCCGAGTGCCCTCACGGCACGCGGAGTGCGGGCACTGGAAGAGTACGTGCTCGGCTCCGGGCCGGAGATCGAAGGCATCGTGCTGCGCTATGGTCGGCTTTACGGCCCGGGCACCTGGGCAGCGGCGCCGAACGGCCGGGCGCCGGTCCATGTCGATGCGGCGGCGCAGGCAGCGCTCCTTGCCGTGTCGCGCGGCAAGCCCGGCGTCTACAACGTCGCCGAGGACGACGGCGCGGTGAACATCGCCAAGGCTCACAAGGAATTGGGCTTCGACCCCAAATTCAGGATCCGGACGCCGGAGGATTGACCGGAAACGGCTTGCTCAGAAACCGCGAGCCTTTCTCGCCATAGCGCCACGGCCTGTCGGCCGCCTTGGTGATGCCGATGCGGATTCCGGCCACAATCTCGACCGGTTGGCTCCGCGCCAAGAGCGCAAACGGCGGCGCATCGAGCGCCAAACCATTGTGCATTGCGGTAACGCGCAGTGCCTCGCATAGCCGGCCGGGGCCGGAGCAGAGCAGGCGCGCTTCTGACAGTCCGCGCCGCCGCCGCATCAGCGGTAACCCCTCGGTCGGCTCGATCGCCCGGATCAGCACGGCGGCGGCCGAGCCCTTTGGCTCGCAAACGAAGTTCATGCACCAGTGAATACCGTAGGAACGGTAGACATAAACGTAGCCCGGCGGCCCGAACATCACGGCATTGCGCTCTGTCTCGCCGCGGTAACTGTGCGCTGCGGGATCGGTTTGGTGGTAAGCCTCGACCTCGACGATCCGGCCGCCGACGCCGGCGACAAGGAGCGTCACCCCGATCAAATCGGGCGCCACCTCGTGAACGCTGCGATCAAAGAAGCTGCGGCTCAGGCGTTTGCGCACTGCCTATGGTCGCAAACCGGTCGGCTCTTGATAAGTGTTGGTAAATCGCCAGTTAACGGCTTGAGCTAGGGCGCACGAATCTGTGTCTCCCCCGCAACAGCCAGGGAACATTTCACAGGATCATGTTCCGGCCACGCCAAACGCCGCTTTTTAGCCATAGGATTTCACGAAACGAACGGCGCGGCACGGGCTGAACTAACTCAACGCCGCAGCGTGCTTCCGGTTCCGATGGCGCGGGACGCTTTTTGGCGTTTCGCGTTTTTGGTCCGGTTGGGAGGGCGAGGGCCCGTTTGGCCCCAAGAGTTTGATGGGCGCCAAAACCGATTTAAAGTCCCGGCTGCCGTCCAGGCATGCCACCGAAGGCGCTGATCGCGCCCCGCACCGCGCGTTCTATTACGCGATGGGACTGACGCGGGACCAGATCCACCAGCCTTTCGTTGGCGTTGCCACCTGCTGGAATGAAGCCGCGCCCTGCAATATCGCGCTCATGCGCCAAGCCCAGGCGGTGAAGCTTGGGGTCGCCTCGGTCGGCGCCACCGCGCGCGAGTTCTGCACCATCACGGTGACCGACGGTATCGCCATGGGGCATGCCGGTATGAAGGCGTCGCTGCCGTCGCGCGAAGTCATTGCCGACTCCGTCGAACTAACAGTCCGCGGTCATTCCTACGACGCGCTGATCGGCGTCGCCGGCTGCGACAAATCGCAGCCCGGCATGATGATGGCGATGTGCCGTCTCAACGTGCCGTCGATCTACATCTACGGCGGCTCGATCCTGCCCGGCACTTTCAAGGGGCAGCCGGTTACCATCCAGGACGTTTACGAAGCCGTCGGCAAGCACTCGATCGGCGCCATGGACGATGCCGATCTGGAAACTTTAGAGCAGAACGCCTGTCCGTCGGCCGGCGCGTGCGGCGCGCAATTTACCGCCAACACGATGGCGACGATCTCGGAAGCGATCGGCCTGGCGCTGCCGTACTCCGCCGGCGCGCCGGCGCCTTACGAGATTCGCGACAAATTCTGCGTGCTGGCCGGTGAGATGATCATGGAGTTGATCGTCAAAAGGATCCGTCCGCGCGACATTGTCACGCGCAAAGCGCTGGAGAATGCGGCGGCAGTCGTTGCCGCCACCGGCGGTTCGACCAATGCTGCGCTGCACTTACCAGCGATCGCCAACGAATGCGGCATCAAATTCGATTTGTTTGACGTCGCCGAAGTCCTGAAAAAAACACCTTATATCGCGGATTTGAAACCTGGCGGCCGTTATGTCGCCAAAGACATGTTCGAAGCTGGCGGCGTTCCGTTGCTGATGAAGACATTGCTCGATCATGGCTTCCTGCACGGCGACTGTCTCACCGTCACTGGCCGCACGATTGCCGAAAATCTCAAGTCGGTGAAGTGGAACGAATATCAGGACGTCGTTCGCCCGGCGAACAAGCCGCTTTTGGCGACGGGCGGCGTAGTCGGCCTCAAGGGCAATCTCGCGCCCGAAGGCGGCATCGTTAAGGTTGCCGGGATGGAGCGCTTGCAATTCACCGGCCCGGCGCGCTGCTTCGACGGTGAGGAAGCGTGCTTCGAGGCGGTTCAGAAGAAGAAGTACAGGGAAGGCGAAGTGTTGGTCATCCGCTATGAGGGCCCCAAAGGCGGCCCCGGCATGCGTGAAATGCTTTCAACAACTGCCGCACTTTACGGACAGGGCATGGGCACCAAGGTTGCGCTCATCACTGACGGCCGCTTCTCCGGCGCCACCCGCGGATTCTGCGTCGGTCATGTCGGACCTGAGGCCGCGATCGGCGGACCGATCGGACTTATTCGCGACGGCGACATCATCAAGATCGATGCCGCAAAGGGAACGCTCGAAGTCGAATTGACGGAGAGCGAGCTTGCCAAACGCAAGCAGGACTGGAAGCCGCGGCCTGAGGAATTCGGCTCCGGCTATTTGTGGAAATACGCCCAGCAGGTGGGATCGGCGCGATTCGGCGCGCTGACGCATCCGGGCGCGGCGGCTGAGAAAGAGTGCTATGCGGATATCTAGCGCGATAGCTTGCTTGGCGAAGAACGGCATCAATACTGGGCTCGCTGTCGGCCTCGTCGGCGGCCTGTGCACCGTGCTCGCGCTCGGCACCAATCACGGGCACGGTCTCGTCACCGCGCCGGCTTTCGCCTTCGACGGCGCGACCTCGCCGAGCACGGCCGCGCTGACGCCGAGCGATGGTCTTCGTCCCGGCGCCCACGCGCCTGAGGCCAAGTCGAGCGCTTTGACCGCCCTGCAATACGCCGCCGAGCAGGGCCAGCCGGTCGCGCAATGGAAGCTCGGCCGCATGTATGCCGACGGCGATGGCGTGCCGCAGGACGATCTGCGCGCCTTCAATTATTTCAGCCAGATCGCCAATTCGCATCCCGATGAAGTGCCGGGCACGCCGCAGGCGCGTTTCGTCGCCAATGCTTTCGTGGCGCTCAGCCACTATTATCTGACCGGCATCCCGAATTCGAAGGTCGCTGCGGATCCGTCGCGCGCGCGCGACATGCTGGGCTATGCCGCCACCTATTTCGGCGACGCCGACGCGCAATATGAGCTCGGCCGGCTTTATCTCAACGACAAACCAAGCGATCCGCACCAGGCGGCGCGCTGGTTCCAAGTGGCCGCGACCAAGGGCCAATGCCGCGCCGAAGCCGCGCTCGGCGACATGCTGTTCCGGGGCCAAGCCGTGCCGCGGCAAGCGGCGCGCGGGCTGATGTGGCTGACGCTGAGCAAAGATTGCGCCGGCGCCGACGAGACCTGGGTCAAGCCGCTCTACGACAGCGCCTTCCAGCGCGCCAACGACGACGAGCGCACCATGGCGCTCGTCTACCTCGAAGATTGGATGAAGGGCCGGCGGGACTGAGCCGCGCTACTTCGCCTCGATTGCAAGATCGATCCACACCGGCACGTGATCTGACGGCTTTTCCCAACTGCGCACATGCTTGTCGATGCCGGCGTCGCTGAGCCGGTCGGCTGCCGTCGGCGACAGCAACAGGTGATCGATGCGGATGCCGTTGTTCTTCTGCCAGGCGCCGGCCTGATAGTCCCAGAACGTGTAGAGGCCGGGATCGTCGCTGGTGGCGCGCACGGCGTCGGTGAGGCCGAGATTGATCAGCGCGCGGAAATGCTCGTGCGTCTTCGGCAGAAACAAAGCGTCGCCGGTCCAGGCTTGCGGATTGCGCGCGTCGGCCGCGGTGGGGATGACGTTGTAGTCGCCGGCAAGGATGAGCGGTTCCTCCAAGAGAAGCCGCTCGCGCGCGTATTTGGCGAGCCGTTTCATCCAGCCGATTTTGTAGGTGTATTTTTCGGTCTCGGGCGGATTGCCGTTCGGCAGGTAAATGCTCGCGACCCGTAGCGCGCCCTTGGCCGTCGAGACGACGCCCTCGATGAACCGGGCGTGGTCGTCGCCGTCATCGCCCGGCAGGCCGGCATTGACCTCGTCGAACGGCAGTTTCGACAACAGCGCTACGCCGTTGAACGTCTTCTGCCCGTGAATGGCGAGATTGTAGCCGAGTGCCTCGAACGGCTCGCGCGGGAATGCGTCGTCGACGCATTTGGTTTCCTGCAGGCAGACGATATCGGGCTGACGCTCGGTGAGCCACGCCACCGCGGAATCGGTGCGCTGCTTGATCGAATTGACGTTCCAGGTGGCGATGCGCACGGGAAAACTATTTGAGTGGGAGCGTAATCTAATTCGAAAAGCGAAGGCCGCTTCTAGGACGACGTTCTAGAGCGCGAAGCTGGTGCCGCAGCCGCACGACGCGACAGCTTTCGGATTATTGATCTTAAACGACGATCCGATCAGGTCGTCGACGAAGTCGATTTCCGAGCCGGCCATGTAATTGAGCGAAACCGGATCGATCAGCACCGTGGCGCCGCTCTTCTCGATCACGATATCGTCGTCGCCCTTGCTGCGCTCGGTATCGAATTTGTACTGGAAGCCGGAGCAGCCGCCGCCCTCGACGCTAACGCGCAGCATGGTGCCGGCCGGCTCCTTGCGCAGGATGTCGCCTATTTTCTGCGCCGCCCGCTCGGTCACAATGACCTCGGTGACAGTCACGTTGCCAGTCATTCCTATCTCCGGTGTGGAAATCGCGCCGATTGCAACGATACCACAAGGTTAGTTAAGTGCGGCAACAGCCAAGGTCAATCGGCCATAGCCGGTCGCCCGAGAGCCTTTTGCCCCATGGCAGAGTTAGAGGCGATGCAAACCGCGACCTCCCGCGCGTTTTATGCGTGCGATCCGGACTTGAGCCGCGGCCGGCTCCATGCCGAGCCCGCGAGCAAGAGCCGCAGCGGTTTTCGCCGCGACTGCGACCGTATCATCCATGCCACCGCGTTCCGCAGGCTCAAGCACAAGACCCAGGTTTTCGTCTTCGACGAGGGCGACCATTACCGCACGCGCCTTACCCACACGCTCGAAGTCGCCCAGGTGGCGCGCGCTTTGGCGCGGCGGCTTCGTCTCGACGAGGATTTGGCCGAGGCGCTGGCGCTCGCCCACGATCTCGGCCATCCGCCGTTCGGCCATGCCGGTGAGCGCGCGCTCGATGAATGCCTCGCCGCGTTCGGCGGCTTCGATCACAACGCGCAGACTTTGCGCATCGTGACCGCGCTCGAGCGGCGTTATCCGCGTTTCGACGGTTTGAACCTGACCTGGGAAACGCTCGAAGGCCTGGTCAAGCACAACGGTCCGCTCACCGATCGCTCAGGCGCGCCGCTTGGCCGCTATCGCCAAAACGGCGTGCCCGGAACGATTCTGAATTACTCGCGGCTGCAAGACCTTCAGCTCTGGAGCCTTGCCGGCGTCGAAGCGCAGATCGCGGCGTTCGCCGACGATATCGCCTATGATGCCCACGATATCGACGACGGTTTGCGCGCCGGCCTGTTTCAGCTCGACGAGATTGCCGCAGTCCCGCTGCCGGGCAAGATCATCGGTACCATACGTGCTTCTTATCCAAGACTTGATACCCCTCGCTTAGTGCACGAACTGGTGCGCGAGCTCATTGGCCTTTTGATCGACGATGTCGTCGGCGAAACCGGCCGTAGGCTTGCCGCGCTCAATCCGCAATCGGCCGACGATGTGCGGCTCGCGGCTTCCCCTGTCGCCGATTTCTCGCCGATGATGGGGGAGGCGGACCGCGCCATCAAGACATTCTTGGAAAGACGGATGTATCGCTCGCCGCGGGTCATGCGCGTGATGGATCAGGCGTCAGGCGTCCTCGCCGACCTTTTCGCCCGCTATCGCGACAAGCCCGCCGATTTGCCGCCGGAATGGCAGGAGGGCCTTTCGGGCCTCGACGAGGCGGCGCGGGTGCGGCGCATTGCCGATTTCATCGCCGGCATGACCGACCGCTATGCGCTCGCCGAACACGGCCGGCTTTTTGACTCAACTCCCGAATTGCGTTAGGCGCGCGGCGCGCCATGATCAAATCGCCAGCACCGATTAACGTCTTTGCCGACACGCTTGAGCGCGTACGCTCAGCTGCGCTGGCGGTCATTCCGCCCGGCACTGACGTGTCCCGCGTTCAAGTCGAACCGCCGCGCGACGCGAGCCATGGCGATATCGCGACCAACGCCGCAATGGTGCTGGCCAAGGGCCTCGGCAAAAATCCGCTTGATCTTGCCAATGCCATTCGCGACGAGCTGAAAAAGCACGACGTGATTGCGGAAGCCGTCGTGGCGAAGCCGGGTTTCATCAACCTCACTTTGGTTTCGGCGGCGTGGACGCAGGAATTGCGTCGCGCGGTGCGCGCCGGCCGAGACTACGGCCGCGCCGACCTCGGCCAGAGCGTGCCGGTAAATGTCGAATATGTCTCGGCCAATCCGACAGGCCCAATGCATGTCGGCCATTGCCGCGGCGCCGTGTTTGGCGATGCGCTGGCGAGCCTTCTTGATTTCAGCGGCTTCAAAGTGACGCGCGAATACTACATCAACGACGCCGGCACGCAGGTGGATGTGCTCGCGCGCTCGGCGTTCCTGCGTTATCGCCAAGCGCTCGGCGAAGACATCGGCGCCATTCCCGAAGGGCTTTATCCGGGCGACTATCTCAAACCCGTCGGCACAGCGCTCGCCGCCGAATATGGCGACAGACTGAAATCGCAAGCCGAGGCGCAATGGCTCCCGGTGGTGCGGGCGAAGTCGATCGCGATGATGATGGAGGCGATCCGCGCCGATCTCGCAGCGCTGAACGTCAAGTTCGACGTCTTCTTCTCCGAGCGCTCGCTGATCGCGGGCAGTGCCGATCGCGTTGCCGAGACGATCGAATGGCTAAGGCAGCGCGGCCACGTCTATGAGGGCCGCTTGCCGCCGCCGAAAGGCGCGCCGGTCGAGGATTGGGAAGATCGCGAGCAGACCCTGTTTCGTTCGACCGAATTCGGCGACGACGTCGACCGAGCTTTGAAAAAGTCGGACGGGTCCTACACCTATTTCGCCTCCGACATTGCCTACCATCGCTCGAAGCTCGAGCGTGGCTTCCGTACCCTGATCGACGTCTGGGGCGCCGACCACGGCGGCTATATCAAGCGCATGCAGGCCGCGGTCGCGGCGCTGAGCGACCGCAAGGCCGAGCTCGATGTGAAGGTCATCCAGCTTGTGAAGCTCCTTCGCGCCGGCGAGCCAGTTAAAATGTCGAAACGGGCAGGGGAGTTCGTCACCTTACGTGAGGTTGTAGATGAGGTGGGACCAGATGCGGTCCGCTTCATGATGCTGTTCCGCAAGAACGACGCCACGCTCGATTTCGATCTCGCCAAAGTGCTCGAACAGTCGCGCGACAATCCGGTGTTTTACGTCCAATACGGCCATGCCCGGGCGCAGTCGGTGTTCCGCAACGCGCGGGCGGCCTTTCCGGATTTGCCCGCCGATCTCGCCAGCACGGACGCGCTTCCTGAGGCGCCTCTCGACCGGCTTTGCGACCCTGCCGAACTCGCGTTGATGCGGCGTATTGCTCTTTATCCGAGAATCGTCGAGGCTGCCGCACTGGCCCACGAGCCGCACCGAATTGCGTTTTATCTGTTTGAGTTAGCGTCAGAGTTCCATGTGCTTTGGACGCAGGGCAATGCCTCGCCTCATTTACGCTTCATTATGCAAGATGATCGACAAGTGACAGAGGCACGGCTTGTCCTAGTACAAGGTGTTGCCACCGTTCTCGCTTCGGGGCTCGCGCTACTTGGGGTCAAAGCGCCAAACGAGATGCGGTAGGTCGTTGCGCCGTTGAAGTTGAGCGCGCTGCGGTCGAGGGGCGGCTGACCGGTATCGCGTAGACGCCTGAATCGGGGCGAATCCTATGGCCGACAATATTTTCCGTTCCTATCGCCGCGACCCGGTCATTCCGGGTGCCGCTTCCGGCGTTGCCGCGCCTGCGCGCGGGCAGCAGACCGACGACCCGCTCGCCGAACTGGCGCGCTTGATCGGGCAGGGTGCACCAACAAGCAATGGTGCGCCAACGAGCAATGTTGAGCCGGCGAACAATCCCGCCCGCGCCGCGCGGCATTATGAGGCGCCACCGCTCAATGCTCCGGCGGCCGACGATCGCTACGTGGAGCCGCAGGAACCGGCACAAGACCAATACGACGAGCGTCAGTATCGGTATGACGAGCCGCAAGCGCAGCAGGACGAGCGCCAAGGTTCGCAGCAAGCTTCGCACCAAGGCCCGTATGCCGAGCGCTATGACACCCCGCGGCTCCCCGACCCTGAGCCGCCCTACCGCCCGGCGCCGCCGTCTTACGCCAAATACGACCAGCCGGCCGCCGATCAATATCCGGCGCCCCCACAGCGTTACGCCACCGACCCGCGCGGCTATGCGGATGAGCCGCGTTATGACGACGAGCACGATTCAATCCATCTGCCGTCGTTCCTACCGCGGACGCGCGACGATCGGTACGACTATGCCGAAGGTGAGCAGGGCGACGCCGACGATCAGCCCTACGAGCTCGAGGATTACGAGGAGGAAGATGCTCCACCCCGCAGGCGCAGAGGCTTTGCCGTTGTTGCAGCGCTCTTGGGCCTGATGGTGCTCGGCACCGCGGGCGCCTTCGGTTATCGCGCGATGTTCGGCGGCTCGATGCTGCCGTCGCTGCCGCCGATCATCAAAGCCGACGACAGCCCGAACAAGATCGTGCCGGCCGGCAGTTCAGCGGCTGCATTCGGCCAGGCGAATGCCAGCAAAGCCGGTTCACCCGACAAGCTGGTGTCGCGCGAGGAAAAGCCCGTTGACGTGCCGGTGCCGACCAACACGCCGCGGGTGGTATCGACCATTCCGATTTTCCCGGATCCGAATGCCGGGCTGCAATCCTCCGTGGCGCCGGGAAGCCAAAATATGGCCGGGCAGAATATCCCCGGCGCTATAGCGCCTGGTTCTGCTGGCGGTGGCGTAGGTGCTCCGCTCGCCATCGGTCCCACGGCTGCTACGCCAGCTTACGGCGGGTCCGTCGCGCCGGCGCCCGCGACGGCTTTGCCCGGAATGGGCCAGGGCGCTCAGATGCAGGCGCAGCAGCCCATTGCCGGAACCAGCGGCTCGAAGAAAGTTCACACCGTCGCGATCCACCCTGGTCAACCGGATGGCGCTGATGCCGCCTCCCACGCGCCGGCTCCCAAGCCGCTCGCCGCGGCGCCGCAGGGTGGCAGCAGTGCCCCACTGTCGATCGTGCCCTCGCAAGGCGACACGCCGGTGGCCCACACCCGGACCGCGGTCGCTCGCCCCACGTCATCCGGTGCGATGTCATCCGGTGCGATGTCATCCAGTGCGACGTCATCCAGCGCGACGCCGTCCAGCGCAGCAGCGGACCCGGCACCATCGTCCGGCGGCGGCTATTCGGTTCAAGTGTCGTCGCAGCGCAGCGAGGCTGAGGCCCAGTCGGCCTATCGCGGGCTGCAAGCCAAATATCCGTCGCAGCTCGGCGGGCACACGCCGACGGTTCGCCAAGTCGATCTTGGCGACAAGGGCGTCTATTATCGCACGCTGGTCGGCCCCTATGGCTCGGCGGAACAGGCGGCGCAGATGTGCTCCAGCCTGAAAGCCGCCGGCGGCAGCTGCATCGTGCAGCGGAATTAAGGCGGGGACTTCAAGCTGTTCCTTAAGCCTGGCGCTTGACCCTCGCGTGCGCCGCACGCTAAGCGGCCGAGATGCGCGCTTTCATCACCGGTGTCGCAGGCGCTTCGCTCTCGGCAGAGGAGCGCCAATTTCTCAAAGAGGCGGAGCCGTGGGGCCTCATCGTCTTTGCGCGCAATATCGGTGACGGTCGGTCGCTGCGGCGCTTGATCGAGGAGTTCCGCGCTACGCTTGGGCGCCAGGCGCCGATCCTGATCGACCAGGAAGGCGGCCGGGTGCAGCGTCTGGGGCCGCCGCTTTGCCCGAGCTACCCGCCGGGTGCAGCCTTTGGCGTGCTTTACGACCGTGATCGGGAGCTAGGCCTTCGCGCCGCCAGGCTCGGCGCGCGGCTCATGGCGGCCGATCTCGCCCGGTTCGGCGTCGATGTCGATTGCGCGCCGATTGCCGATGTGCCGGCTCCAGGTTCCGACCCGATTATCGGCGATCGGGCCTATGGCCAGGACGCGGCTAAAGTAGCCGCTATTGGGGGCGCAATCGCCTCAGGCCTGCTCGCGGGCGGCGTCTTGCCTGTCCTCAAGCATATTCCCGGCCATGGCCGCGCCACAGCCGACAGCCATCACAAGCTGCCGTTGGTCACGGCCGACCGGGCGACGCTGGAAGCGACCGATTTCGCGGCATTCCGGCCGCTTGCCGGATTACCACTGGGGATGACTGCGCATGTTGTGTTCACAGCCTTCGACCCGGTCGCGCCGGCCACGAGTTCCGTCACTATAGTGCAGGACGTGATTCGCGATTCGATTGGCTTCCGGGGACTTTTGATGAGCGACGATGTCTCGATGGGCGCACTATCCGGCACGCTCGGCGACCGCACAAAGGCAGCGATTGCAGCAGGTTGCGATGTGGTCTTGCATTGTAACGGCAAGATGTCCGAGATGACGGCGGTGGCCGCTGCGGCGCCGGTGCTCGCTGGCGAGGCAGCACGGCGGGCCGCGGCCGCGCTTGCGGCGCGGCAACCGGCGGCGCCAATCGATATCGCCGCAAGCCGGGCCGAATTTTCCAATCTCATGGCAGGCGCATGGGCAGCACCATCGGCGCCCGCGCCGAATTCAGTATGAGCGCTTCGGTATGAACGTCGACGACGCCAGTATCCAGGAATTCGAAGCGCGGCTGCCGGAACGCGGCAGCGACGAGCCGGCGCTGGTCGTCGACGTCGAGGGTTTTGAGGGTCCGCTCGATCTGTTGCTGACGCTGGCGCGTCAGCAGAAGGTCGATCTTGCCAAGATTTCCATTCTGGCGCTCGCCAATCAGTACCTCGCCTTCGTCGACGCGGCGCGCAAGATGCGGCTTGAGCTTGCTGCCGACTATCTGGTGATGGCGGCGTGGCTGGCCTATCTGAAGTCGCGGCTGCTCCTGCCCGAACAGCACGCGCCCGATGGCGTCAGCGCCGAGGACATGGCGAATGCGCTGGCAGCGCGGCTGCGGCAGCTTGAGGGCATCCGGAGGGTCGCCGATCAATTGCTCAACCGGCCGCAACTCGGCCGCGACGTGTTTCAACGCGGCCAGCCGGAGCCGATCGCCGAGATCAGAAAGCCCGAATGGACGGCGACGCTCTACGATCTGCTCTCGGCCTATGCCAACCGGCGGCAGACCAAGGCGCGGTCCTTTGTGCGGGTGCGCAAGCGCACGGTCTGGTCGCTGGCCGAGGCCCGTGAAGCGCTCGAACGCATGATCGGGCAGTCTTTGGATTGGACCCCGCTCGACCAATATCTCGTCACCTATCTGCTCGAGCCGGCGATGATACCGACGGTTCTCGCCTCGAGTTTCGCGGCGATGCTCGAATTGGTGCGCGAGGGCCATCTCGAAGCCCACCAGCAAGGCTCGTTCACGCCGCTCTACCTGCGCAAACGGCAGATACCGGCGGACGCCGGGAATGGCGCGGGCGCCGGTGGTGTTGTCGCTCCGGAATCCGGGAATGCGTAAGAGGGAGACCAAATCTATGGCGAATGTCGCGGAGATGCGCGTGATTGAGGGCGGGAAGCAGCAGCAGGACCGTGCGGAAGAACTGCGCATCCTCGAGGCTTTGCTTTTTGCCGCCGAAGTGCCTCTCGACGAAAAGATGTTAGCGACCCGCCTGCCGGTCGGCGCCGACGTCAAGGCGCTGCTCGCGCAATTGCAGCGCGACTATGCGCCGCGCGGCGTCAATCTCGTGCGCGTCGGCGGCAGGTGGACGATGCGGACCGCGAGCGACCTCGCGTGGCTGTTGACGCATGAATCCGTCGTCACGCGCAAACTCTCGCGCGCCGCGATCGAGACGCTGGCGATCGTCGCCTATCACCAGCCGGTGACGCGCGCCGAGGTCGAGGAGATTCGCGGCGTCTCGACGTCGAAGGGCACGCTCGACGTGCTGCTCGAGACCGGCTGGATCAGGCTGCGCGGCCGCCGCAAGGCGCCGGGTCGCCCCGTGACCTACGGCACCAACGAGGCGTTCCTGTCGCATTTCGGGCTCGAAGCGCTGACCGATCTTCCCGGCCTCGATGAGCTTCGCGGCGCGGGCATTGTCGATTCAACGCTGCCGGCCGAGTTCTCGGTGCCGGTTCCTTCCGACGATCCGGCGCTGCGCGAGGATGAAGATCCGCTCGAACCCGCCGATCTCGACCTTGGCCTGGTGCCGCCGCAAGAGCGACGCGAAGAATAGCCGCAAGAGCGGAGCGAGGAATAAGCCGAACGCGCCGGGGAATAAAACGCCGTTCCGGCAATCAATTACGGAAAGGCGTGGCGGCGTAGGGTTAACTTCAAGGGTTTTCTCCCTGCGGCGCGGCGGCATTCCCGCCGCGCTTGTTTTTGCCGCCCCCGACGCCTAGTTTCTGGCTAAAATCGGCGTGTGGCCGCCGCGCCGCGGCGGACGGAGGAATTCATGGGCTCTCTGAGCATATGGCACTGGTTGGTTGTCGGCGCGGTCCTGCTTGTCGTGTTCGGCGGGCGCGGCAAGATTTCCGACATGATGGGCGACGTCGCCAAGGGCATCAAAGCCTTCAAGAAGGGCATGTCCGACGACGAGGCCGAAGCGGCGCCGAAATCGGATGGGCCGATGAAGACCATCGACCATCAGGCGGCCGCCGACCTCAAGCGGCGCGCTGAATCCGAGAGCAAGGTCTAGCGATCTTCCCTCGCGGTTTGGTGCTTGCGGTCCTGACGCTTTCGTGCCGATCGCGATCGCTGCGGCGGTGACGCCGCCGGAGTGTTGTTTCCATGTTCGACATCAGTTGGACCGAATTTCTTCTTATCGGCATCGTCGCGCTTGTCGTCATCGGTCCGAAAGAACTGCCCGGCGTGATGCGCACGCTCGGGCAATACACGCGCAAGATCCGCGGCATGGCCGCCGATTTCCAGAACCAGTTTCAGGAAGCGATGCGCGAAGCCGAAATGGCCGACCTCAAGAAGAGTGTCGACGAGATGGCGCACGACATCAAGAGCTACGATCCGCTCAAAAGCGCCCGCGAAGACGTCGAGAATATCGGTAAGGACTTGAGCAAGGATTTCGAGAAAAAGCCGCTCGACCTGCTGAAGCCCACGGAGCAGAGCCCCAGCGAGCAAAGCGCCGCTGCAGAGACCACCGCTGAGCCGAGCGCCGATGCTACAGCCGCGCCCGCATTGCCGGCTCCGACGCCAGAGCCGGCCACTACTGCCGTTCCGGAGAGCACAGAGCGAACCGGATGAACCGCGAAGACGAAGAGAAGGAGATCGAGGCCACCAAGGCGCCCTTGATGGACCACTTGATCGAGCTGCGGTCGCGGCTGATCAAGGCGCTGGCCGCGTTCTTCCTCGCCGCTATCGTGTGCTTCTTCTTCGCCCGCCACATCTACAACGTTTTGACCTGGCCCTATATCTGGGTCGCGGGCGCCGAAAACTCCAAATTCATCTACACCGGCCTCCTCGAATATTTCGTGGTGCAGCTCAAACTGTCGCTGTTCGGCGCGGCGTTTTTCGCCTTTCCGGTGATCGCCTCGCAGATCTACATGTTCGTCGCACCGGGCCTCTACCGCAACGAGAAGCAGGCGTTCCTGCCGTATCTGATCGCGACGCCGGTGTTCTTCGTGCTGGGCTCGATGGTGGTCTATTTCGTGGTCTGGCCGATGCTGGCGCGGTTTTCGCTCTCGATGCAGCAGATGGGCGGGCCGGGCGAGGCGACGATCGAGCTTCTGCCGAAGGTCGAAGACTATCTGTCGCTGATGATGAAGCTGATCCTCGCCTTCGGCATCGCCTTCCAGCTGCCGGTGATCCTGACGCTCCTTGGCCGCGTCGGCATCATCACCTCCGAGCAGCTGCGTTCGAAACGCCGCTATTTCATCGTCATCGCCTTTGTCATTGCCGCAGTCCTGACGCCGCCCGACGTGTTGAGTCAAATGTCGCTTGCGCTGCCCTTGATCGCGCTCTACGAGGGCTCGATCTGGTCGGTACGCATGGTCGAGCGGCGCGTGGCGGCCGAACGCGCTGCGGCCGCGGCCAAGCCTGCCGAGTAAGTAGCGCGTATTATCTGTGGTGTTGATTCGTCATGGCCGGACTTGATCCGGCCATCCACGTCTTGAGTGTCCGAACATGCACGACATCCGCTGGATACGCGAAAACGCCGATGCCTTCAAGAAAGCCCTTGCGCGGCGGGGTCTCAACGCGGATGAGATTCTGACAGAAATTGAAAAACTCGATGATGAGCGCCGGGCGAATATCGCGTTGGTCCAAAAATGGCAGGAAGATAGAAATCGGAAGTCTAAGGAAATCGGACTTGCAAAGGCCGCCGGAGATGAAGCGCGTGTTGCCCAGCTTATGCAGGAGGTATCGAGGCTAAAAAGCGATATTGCAAACGCTGGAGCGCAAGTCTCAGACGAAGCGAGCGGGAAGCTTAAAGACAAGCTTGCGGAAATTCCAAATTTGCCGCTCGACGAAGTACCCTACGGCAAAGACGAAAAAGACAACGTCGAGCATCATCGCTTCGGCGCGAAGCGGGAATACTCCTTCAAACCCAAGCAGCATTTCGAGCTCGGTGAAGCGCTTGGGCAGATGGATTTTGAAACCGCTGCCAAACTTTCTGGTGCGCGTTTTGTCGTTTTGAAGAAGGGCCTCGCGCGCCTCGAACGCGCGCTCGGACAGCTTTTCCTCGATGTACATACGAATGAGCACGGCTACGATGAAGTGTCGCCTCCTTTACTCGTTCGTGACGAAGTCATGTTTGGTACGGCGCAATTGCCTAAGTTCGAGAACGATCAGTTTTTTGCGCTTCCAGGTGAATTGATTGTAAGCGCCCAATTCGAAGACGACTTGAATGCCACTGATGAAGGACCCTCAATTCTCCAAGCCATGTACGCTTCGCGTCGTGGTTTAATCCCCACCGCCGAAGTCCCCCTCACAAACCTCGTCCGCGAATCCATCGTCGATGAAGCGCAATTGCCTATTCGTTACACGGCCTGCACGCCGTGCTTCCGCGCCGAGGCCGGCGCCGCCGGCAAGGATACGCGCGGCATGATCCGGCAGCATCAGTTCACCAAGGTCGAGCTTGTCTCGATCACGACGCCCGAGCAATCGAAGGATGAGCACGAGCGCATGCTCGCCTGCGCCGAGGAGGTGTTGCGCAGGCTCGATATGCATTATCGGGTGATGACTTTGTGTACGGGCGACATGGGCTTTGCGTCACAAAAAACTTACGACATCGAAGTATGGCTGCCCGGCCAAAACATGTATCGCGAGATTTCATCGTGCTCGGTGTGCGGTGAATTCCAGGCGCGGCGCATGAATGCGCGCTACCGCACCAAGGAGGGCCGCAATGTGCGCCACGTCCACACGCTCAACGGCTCAGGCGTCGCCGTCGGCCGCGCGCTGATCGCCGTGATGGAGAACTCTCAGGAGGCCGACGGCTCGATCGCGGTGCCGGATGCGCTGTTGCCGTATATGGGCGGAATGAAAAAGATAGCAGCGAATTGACCACATGCGGATTCTGGTCACTAACGACGACGGCATTCACTCCGAAGGTCTCGACGTGTGCGCCGAGATCGCGCGCGCCTTGTCGGATGATGTTTGGATCGTCGCGCCCGAACACGATCAGTCGGGCGTCGCCCATTCGCTGTCGCTGAATGATCCATTGCGGCTGCGCCAAATTGGTGATCGCCGCTATGCGGTGCGTGGCACTCCGACTGATTGCGTCATCATGGGCGTGCGTCACGTGCTCGACGGCAAAGAGGTCAATCTGGTTCTGTCCGGCGTCAATCGCGGCCGCAATGTCGGCGAAGACGTGATCTATTCGGGCACCGTCGCCGGCGCCATGGAAGGCGCGCTGCTCGGCATTCCGTCGGTGGCTCTGTCGCAATCCTACAAATCGCGCAGCGGCCAGCCGCCGTTCTGGGACACCGGGTTGCGCCATGCGCCCGATATCATCCGCGGCGTGCTCGGCCGAGGCATTCTCGGTGGTGGCGTGCGCAAAGACGTTCTGGTCAATGTCAATTTTCCCGACTGCGCG
>DASQRX010000075.1:0-64443 GCA_035642635.1 Xanthobacteraceae bacterium | reverse complement strand
CCCATCACGGATCTCGTCCTTGAGCTGACGCAGCGCCTCCGCCGAATCGCATTTTTCCGCTACTTGAATATGTTCGATAGCCCGGACCAAGGTCATCCAGAGTTCAAGTTCGCGTCTGCCCAGTCTAATCAGCTGACCGCGGTGTGGATGAGTCTTGCGCTTATGTTTTCCGATATACCGGCCATTAGCGTCCCAAGTGGCGGCGACAGCCCTACGCAGGACAAATAGTGGTCGGTAGGAAGCGACATCTGCGGCAAGCCCAGGCCCCGAACGAATAAACTTTGAGTTCTGCAGGTACCAAACGTCTGCTGGACGACCGCCGTCCGCATCCGCCCACTTCACCGGTATGTTCTCTTCGGCGATTTCATCCTTGAGGTACGTCTCGGCTTCGACCGCCGTGCATTTTTCGACCTCTCGAATGTACTCAATCGCTTCGAGCAAAGTGAACCAGTGACTTTGTTCTTGGGGGTCTTCCCGACGGTTCGGCATGCACTCACCCACAGCGAAGCTATGTATCCGCTATCTTGGTGGACTTAGTGTTTTCGTGATACCCCGGTGATACCCAGCGTCAAAATATAGCATATGGGAAACACGTAACCCATTGAAACTGTTGGCTGGGGCGCCTGGATTCGAACCAGGGAATGGCGGAATCAAAATCCGCTGCCTTACCACTTGGCTACGCCCCAATGTTCGCTGGGATTGCCGATCGGGTCGCCTAGTTTTGTGCTGCCGTCGGCCGGGCGGACCATAGCGATACACCCCCGGCGGATCAATATTTGCCGCACCGGCCGGGTGGCCGGACCATACGCAGAGCGCTGAAACCCGGCCATTTTCGCCGCTATCGGCGCTCGCCACAGCACCTATAATGTCCCCCCATAATAATGTCGCCCGAGCCGCCGTACCGGCGAGGCGGCGGCCCGAGGGGAAAATGACCGACTCAGTTGTCGTGCAGGACCGGGGTGCCGTCCGCATCATCCGGATGAATAGGCCGGAGAAAAAGAACGCGCTGACGCAGCCGATGTATGCCGAAATGACCCGGGCGCTGCGCGAGGCTGGAGACAGCACGGCGATCCGCTGCGTCGTGTTGGCCGGCGCCGCCAATGCATTTTGCGCCGGCAGCGACATCGGCGATTTTCAAAAGCGGGCCGCAGGCGGACTTGAACCCGTCACCGTGGATTTTCTCCATGCTTTGGCGCGCAACGAAAAGCCGCTGGTCGCAGCTGTCGGCGGCACCGCCGTCGGCATCGGCACCACCATGCTGCTGCACTGCGATCATGTCGTCGCCGCGACCAGCGCGAGTTTTGCGACGCCGTTTCTGAAACTCGGGCTCATTCCGGAAGCGGCATCGAGCCTTCTCGCCCCGCAGCGCATGGGACACGCGCGCGCGTTTGCACTGTTGGTCATGGGCCGGCCGCTGTCGGCTGCGGATGCGAGAGAGGCCGGCATCGTCAATACAATTGTCGAGGCCGCAGCCGTGGACGAGACCGCGCTCAAGGCGGCGCAAGAAATTGCCGCGCTCCCCCCAAACGCCGTCATGCTTGCGCGCCGGCTTATGCGCAGCCAAGCCGATAGCGTCGCCGAGCGGATCGAGACCGAAGCAATGCATTTCAAGGAATTGCTGAAATCCGACGAGGCGCGTGCCGCCTTCGCGGCCTTCTTCGCACGCAAGAAATAAATAGGATCCACAATGTCGCTTGCCGGAAAGACCCTGTTCATCACCGGCGCTTCGCGCGGCATCGGGCTTGCGATTGCGCTCCGCGCCGCGCGCGACGGCGCCAATATCGCGATTGCGGCAAAGACCGAGATGCCGCATCCGAATCTATCCGGCACCATCTATACTGCCGCTGAAGACATCGAGCGGGCCGGCGGCAAGGCGCTGCCGCTCGTGGTCGACGTCCGCGACGAAAACTTGGTAGAGGACGCGCTCGCCAAAACCGCGGCGCGCTTCGGCGGCGTCGATATTGTCGTCAACAATGCCAGCGCCATTTCGCTCACGCCGGTGGCCCAAACCGACATGAAGCGCTTCGATCTGATGCACCAGATCAATGCCCGGGGCACTTTCGTCGTCTCTAAATTGGCAATCCCTTATTTGGCCAAGGCCACCAATCCGCACATTCTGATGATGTCGCCGCCGCTCGACATGAAAGAAAAATGGTTCGCGCCGCACACCGCCTACAGCATGGCCAAATTCGGCATGAGCATGGTTGTGCTTGGGCTTGCCGGCGAGTTGCGGCTGCAAGGCATTGCTGTCAACGCGCTGTGGCCGCGGACATTGATCGCGACCGCCGCGGTGCAGAATCTGCTCGGCGGCGAAGCGATGATGCGACATGGGAGGAAGCCCGAGATCGTGGCGGATGCGGCCTACTCCGTCTTTGCAAGGCCGTCGCGTGAGTTCACCGGAAACTTTCTCATCGACGATAATTTCCTGGCTGCCAACGGCGTGACGAATTTCGAGCGCTATCGCGTCGATCCGGCGCAACCATTAGCGCCGGATTTCTTCGTGCCCGACGATATCCCACCGCCACATCCTTAGGAGTTTGAGGCCGCAATAATGTCCCTATAATACCGGCCAGGCGCCCAGCCGGGCACGCTCGATACATGGCCTCTTCCCATGACCTACAAATTCCCATGACCTACAAAGCCCCCCTCACCGACATCACCTTTGCGCTCAAGCACGGCGCCTCGCTCACCTCCGCGATCGAACAAGGCCTGTTCGGCGAATTGACGCTCGACGACATCGACGCCGTCTTGACCGAAGCCGGGCGCTTTGCCGATGAAGTCATCGCGCCGCTCAATCGCTCAGGCGACAAATTCGGCACGCCGTTCAAGGACGGCGCCGTCACCACGGCGCCGGGCTGGAAGGAAGCCTATAGAGCGTGGCAATCAGGCGGCTGGAACGGCCTCGCCGCGCCGCTTGCATGGGGCGGGCAAGCGCTGCCGCAGATCGTCAACGCCGCCTGCACCGAGATGTGGCATGCGGCCTCGATGGCCTTTGCCGACGGGCCGATGTTGACGATGGTGGCGATCGACGCGCTCGACGCCCATGGCAGCGAAAAGCTGAAGAAGACCTATTTGGAAAAGCTGGTGTCCGGCGAATGGATGGGCACGATGCAGCTCACCGAGCCGCAAGCCGGCTCCGATGTCGGCGCGCTGCGCACGCGAGCCGAGCGCGCCGCCGACGGCAGCTATCGCATCACCGGGCAAAAGATCTTCATCACCTACGGCGAGCACGATCTCACCGACAACATCATTCATTTCGTGCTGGCGCGTCTGCCCGATGCGCCGGCCGGCACGCGCGGCATTTCGCTGTTTTTGGTGCCGAAATTCCTGCTCACGCCGGACGGTTCGCTCGGCGCGAGAAACGACGTGCGCGCGCATTCGGTCGAGCACAAGCTTGGCATTCACGGCTCGCCGACCTGCACCATGATCTTCGGCGATGCCGGCGGCGCCATCGGATTTCTGATCGGGCAGGAAAATGCCGGCATGGCCTGCATGTTCACGATGATGAACCGCGCCCGCCTCGCCGTCGGCCTGCAAGGCGTCGGCATCGCCGAACGCGCGACCCAGCAGGCGCTTGCTTATGCGCGCGACCGCCGGCAAGGCCGTGACGCCGGCACCAAGCCTGGCGAGATGTCGCCGATCATCGCGCATCCCGACGTGCGCCGCATGTTGCTCACCATGCGCGCCCTCACCCAGGCCGCGCGCGTCATCTGCTACGTGACCGCGATGGAGCTCGATCGCGGCGAGCGCGGCAGCGACGAAGCCGCGCGGAAAGCGGCGGAACAGCGCGCTTCGCTGCTCACGCCCGTCGCCAAGGCGTTCTCAACCGATATAGGCAACGAGGTCGCTTCGCTCGGCGTGCAGGTGCACGGCGGCATGGGCTTTATCGAGGAGACCGGCGCTGCGCAGCATTTTCGCGACGCTCGCATCGCGGCGATCTATGAGGGCACCAATGGCATTCAGGCAATCGATCTCGTGACCCGCAAACTGCCGCTCGCCAATGGCGCAACGGTCGGCGCGCATATCGAGGAGTTGCGTGGCATTGTGCAGGAACTTGGCGCCAGCAACGATCCGGGCTTTGGCTGGGCGCCGGTGCGGCTCGGCGACGCGGTCGAGAGCCTGTCGCGCGCGACCAATTGGCTACTGGCCCGACTCGACAAGGAACCGGACGCGGCACTGGTCGGCGCGACACCCTATTTGCGGTTGTTCGGGCTCGCGACCGGCGGCGTTCTCCTCGCCAAGGAAGCGCTTGCGGCCATGCGGCTTGGCGGCGACGCGGCGGCGCGCATCGCCATAACGCGGTTTTTCGCGGAGAACTTCGCCGTTCAGGCCGGCGGGCTCGAACGCACCGTGGTCGAATGCGCCGAAGGCGTCATGGGTGCCGACGCGGCGCTCGCGTCCTGAACATCTTCCATCCGCGCCTCCCGCGCCTTAAGTGTGAGACATGTCGACGCTGCTCATTTCCCATCCCGCCTGTCTCGAACACATCGTGCCGCAGGGCCATCCCGAGCGGCCCGACCGGCTGCGCGCCGTCGAGCGCGCGCTCGAGGCGGAGAAATTCCAGGCGCTGGCGCGGGTCGAGGCGCCGATGGCGGCACTCGAAACCTTGGCGCTGTGCCATCCGATGGACTACATCACCGCGCTGCGCGACGCCTCGCCCGACGAGGGATTGATCCAGCTCGACGGCGACACCTCGATGTCGCCCGGCACGTTCGAGGCGGCATTGCGCGCCGTGGGCGGCGCCGTCCTTGCCGTCGATGAAGTCCTGGCGAAGAAGGCCGCCAACGCTTTCGTCGCCACGCGGCCGCCCGGCCATCACGCCGAGACGGCGCGGCCAATGGGATTTTGTCTGTTCGACAACGCCGCCATCGCGGCGCGCCATGCGCAAAATCATCACGGCATCGCCCGCGCCGCGATCGTCGATTTCGACGTGCATCACGGTAACGGCTCGCAGGAGATTTTCTGGGCCGACAAGACGGTGATGTACTGCTCGACGCATCAGATGCCGCTGTTCCCCGGCACCGGCGCCATCGGCGAGAGCGGCGAATACAATACCGTCGTCAATGCGCCGCTGCGCCCCGGCGACGGCGCCGAGAGATTCAAGGCCGCCTTCGAGGATCGCATCCTGCCGCGGCTCATCGAATACCAGCCGGAACTGATCATCATTTCCGCCGGCTTCGACGCGCATTACCGCGACCCGCTCGCCAATCTCAATCTCGCCGAGGAGGATTTTGCCTGGGCGACGAAAAAGATCATGGACGTCGCCGAAAGCCGGGCCGGCGGCCGCGTCGTCTCGCTGCTTGAGGGCGGCTATGATCTTCAGGCTTTGGGCAATTCGGTCGCGGCCCACGTCACCGCACTGATGCGGGGATAGATGTCACCGCGCTGATGCGTGGATAAATGTCACCGCGCCAATGCGTGGATAAATTTGACGCCCGGATTGCGCACCGCGCGATCCGGGAGCATGAATCTCCCCGATTACGCGCGGCGTGATCCAGGCTAGATCGAGCAATCAATGGCACAGAAGACCAACGACGATATCAAGCAATTGCCGTTCGAGGGGGCGATCGAGGAACTGGAATCGATCGTCAAACGGCTCGAAGAGGGCAAGGTGCCGCTTGAGGAATCGGTGACCATTTACGAGCGCGGCGAAGCGCTCAAACGCCGCTGCGAGGACTTGTTGCGTCAAGCCGAAGCCCGCGTAGAGAAGATCACGCTGGACGCCGCCGGCAAGCCCACCGGCACTACACCGCTGGATGTTGAGTAGCCGATGGCCTCGAACCACTCCCTATAGTGGAGCTCGTGGACCTCGGTTTTCCCCCTAAAATGGCGGTTTTTGCTTGACTTTTTGGAACAAATAGAGAACAATCCATCGTTCGGATCAAAGGGGTCATGCGATGATGGATTCGGACCAACGCAGCGCCTGGCTGCGCCAGCTCGATGAGGAATGCCCGTATCAGGTGGTGCTGCCGCGGCAGCAACTCTGCGACGACAGCGAGATCTTGAATTTCCTCATCGAACATGTCGAAAAGTTCGACATGTATGTCGAGGACGAATACGCGGCCTTCGTGCGCTACTGCTTCGAAGACCCGCTGGACGCGGAAATTTTCCGTGCGCGTTTCGAGCCGAAAGCGGATCGCTTCAAGCTCGCCGGATAAATGCGAATTTCGACTGAAAGCTCGCGGACGCGCTATCGCCGCGTCTTGCTCGTCTCGGGCAGTTTCTGCCGCACTTTGCCGATGTCGGCCCAAGCGTCTTTCGCGGGAAACTTTTTTTGCTCGGGCAGCGTGAATTGATTGCCCCCGGTGGTGCGGGACAGCGCCTCCCATGACACCGGCATGGAAACCGGCGCACCGGCGCGTGCGCGCGTCGAATAGGCGGCGACCGAGGTCGCTTCGCGCGTATTGCGGAGATAGTCGATGAAAATTCTGCCGGCGCGCAGCGCCTTGGTCATTTTCGCGAGATAAAGCTGCGGCGTGTCGGCGGCCATGGCCGCCGCGATCTGCGCGGTAAAGGCCTTGGTGGTGTCCCAGTCGGCGCTGTCGATCGGCAGCACAACATGGATGCCCTTGCCGCCGGAGAGTTTTGCAAAACTTCTCAGCTTCAGTTCGGTCAGCCGATCGCGTATCTCCTTTGCTCCGGCAACGATTGCCTCCCAGGCGACGCCCTCGCCCGGATCGAGATCGAAAACGATGCGATCGCAGCCTTCCAAACTGTCGAGCCGCGAGCCGCGGACGTGAATCTCGAGAGCGCCGGACTGGACCAGTTCGATCAATTCGTTGAGATTTTCCACAGCAATAACATCATGCTCCTTCGCCTTGACGACATGGCGCAGCGACGATTGCTTGATGTTGGCGGCAATGTGCTTTTGGAAAAAGCATTCGCCGGCCGTTCCCTCCGGGCAGCGCAGGACAGCGAGCGGCCGGCCGACGACATGCGGCGCCATGAGATCCCACATGCGCACGTAGTAGGTGGCCAGATCTTCCTTGGTAACGCCGACATCGGCCCAATAGACGCGGTCGGGATGGGTTAGATGCACATGAGCGATCTCGGTGCTCTTCCTATCCGACGTCTTATCTGCACCAGCCGGCTTCGCTTTCGCGACAGGCCTCGACGATTTGCGCGCGGCTTGCCGCCTTGCCATTGCGGCGGGAGCCGCGGTTTCCCGCACCACTTCGCGCGCCGGCTTGTCTTCGCGCAGCCCATTATACGATGCCTGCCGCAGCAAGCCGTCATGGGTGATGCCGCGGAATTCCGCCTCGATAACCACTTGCGGTTTGACCCAGACGACGTCCTTGCGCCGCTCATCCGGCGGCAGCGCGACCGGCGGGCGATCGCTGTGCAGCGGGTCAAGCCGCTTCCATAAGTCGCGCGCCGTGGCGCGCGTGTAGCCGGTTCCGACACGCCCGGCATAGCGGAGCTTTCCGTGTTCGTGAAACGCCACGATGAGCGCGCCGACGGCTTTGGGCATTGCGGTTGAGGGACTGAAGCCGGCGACGACGAATTCCTGTTCGTTCTGGCACTTGATCTTGACGAAATTGCTGGATCGGCCGGAGCGATACGGTGCGTCGCGGAGCTTCGACACGATGCCCTCGAGATTCATTTCACAGGCATGTTTGAAAATCAGGGGTCCGTCCTCGTCGAAATGTTCGACATAGCGGATGAGGCCTTGGCGGCTCTCGCCTTTGAGAAGCCGATGCAGCGCGGCTTTGCGCTCGGTGAGCGGCGCGCCGGTCAGATCGCGGCCGTCGAGATACAACAGATCGAACGCCCGATAGACGAAGCGATCGCTGCGGCCCTCTTTCAGATCGGTCTGCAGCAGCGAGAAGCTGGAAACGCCCTGGGCATCCTCGACGACGAGTTCGCCATCGATCAGCACGGTGTCCGCGTCGAGCGCCCTGACCGCTTCGGCAATCGGCTTGAAACGATGCGTCCAATCCAATTGCTTGCGCGTCAGCAGTTGCACTCTGCCGTGATCGAGCCGCGCCTCGATCCGGTAACCGTCGAATTTGACCTCGTGCAGCCAATTCTTGCCGCTCGGCGCACCGTCGTGCAGCGTGGCGAGGCTCGGCGGCACGAAGGCGGGCAACCCCGCTTTGCCGTCGCGCAATCCCTTTTCGCTCCTGCGCTCTACCTTGACCGCGGCGGTCTTGGCGCGCGCGCGTTGTTTTGCCGCGGGCTTCGCCGTCTTCGGGCGCGTTGCCGATTGGCCGGCAGGTTTCGCCCGTGAAGCGGCCGCTGCTCTCAGTTGCGCTTTGAACTCGAGTTGCGATTGCGGCCGTCCGGTCTTCTTCGGTGCGCTGTCGGCACGGTTGCTGTGCCAGACCCGCTTCTTGCCCTTGCCCGCGGCGATCTCGTCCATCGAGCGGCCGGTGGCCGCCGACAGCGGCTGCTCTTCGAGGATGTCGGCGCGGCGTCCACTGCGCGCTTCGTCGTCCTTGCCTTTGATCAGGAGCCAATTCTCGTGGCGGTCGCCCTGGCGCGTCCGCATGCGCACGAGGTGCCAGCGGCCGCGCAGTTTCTCGCCGTGCAGCGTGAATTCGAGATGACCTTTGGCGAAGCCCTTGTGCGGATCGCCTTCGGGCGTCCAGCGCCCGCGATCCCAGATCATCACGGTGCCGCCGCCATATTCGCCTTCAGGAATGGTGCCTTCAAACGAATTGTATTCGATGGGATGGTCCTCGACGTGGACGGCGAGGCGCTTGTCGTTCGGGTCAAGGCTCGGGCCGCGCGTCACCGCCCAGCTCTTCATCACGCCGTCGAGTTCGAGCCGCAGGTCGTAGTGCAACCGGGTCGCGTCGTGTTTCTGGATGACGTAACGGTTACCGCCGCCGCGTCGCTTGTGGCCGCGCGGCTCGGAGGTCACATTGAACTGTCGCTTTTTGCGGTAAGTTTCGAGCCCCACGGGTGCAACTCGCTGGCTACATGCCGGTTATCCAGTGGCCATGCCTAATTTCCGACACAGCGTACCGGCACATCCGCCGCCCCTTATAGCCGTCGCCGGTCCTCTGGCCCAAGCTTTGAACTGAACCTAACTCATGGAGATTGCGTCAGAAGGTACAGTATCTGGGTTGCGTGCGTGCAATAGGGCTCAAATACAAGGCTTTGGCGCGATTGAGAGTTCCCTTTAAGCAGTTCCGCCGGAGCCCTGCCGATTAAATTGCGTACGGGGCCCGGAATGGTGTAAGGACCCTAATAGGGGACGCTAAAATCCGCCTATTCCATCGGTGGGCCCTATGCTGGGCCCCAACAATCGGCGTTAGGCCGAAATAACACATTCGTCTGAAACTTAAGGAGCGTAGCGTGACGGTTTTGTCTAAGACCCCATTGCTCGACGACATCAAGACCCCCGACGATCTCAGGTGCCTCAAACCCGATCAGCTTCGGCAGGTCGCGGACGAGTTGCGCCAGGAGACGATCGACGCGGTCGCTGTCACCGGCGGCCATCTTGGCGCTGGCCTCGGCGTGATCGAGCTTACCGTGGCGCTGCACTATGTTTTCAATACGCCGGCCGATCGGCTCGTTTGGGACGTCGGGCATCAAGCGTATCCGCACAAGATTTTGACCGGGCGCCGCGATCGCATCCGCACGCTGCGCCAGGGCAACGGCCTGTCCGGCTTCACCAAGCGCGCCGAGAGCGAATACGATCCGTTCGGCGCCGCGCATTCGTCGACCTCGATCTCCGCCGGCCTCGGCATGGCGGTCGCGCGCGACCTGCAGGACAACAAGAACAATGTCATCGCCGTCATCGGTGACGGCGCCATGTCGGCCGGCATGGCCTACGAAGCCATGAACAATGCCGGCGCCATCAACTCGCGCCTGATCGTTGTGCTCAACGACAACGATATGTCGATTGCGCCGCCGGTCGGCGCGCTGTCGGCTTATCTCGCGCGCCGCGTTTCCGGGCGCGGCTATCACCGCCTGCGCAAGCTTGTGCGTCAGGTCGCCAAGCGCATGCCAACCAAAATGCTCGAGCAGCGCGCGCTGGCGGTGGAAGAATATGCGCGCGGCCTGGTCAATGGCGGTACGCTGTTCGACGAACTCGGCTTCTTCTATGTCGGCCCAATCGACGGCCACAATATCGATCACCTGTTGCCGGTGCTGCAAAACGTGCGCGATGCCCAGAACGGTCCGTTCCTGGTTCACGTCGTCACGCAGAAGGGCAAGGGTTATAAGCCCGCGGAAAATTCGGCGGATAAATATCACGGCGTCGTCAAGTTCGACGTCGCTACCGGCGCGCAGCAGAAATCCAAGAGCGGCGCGCCGCAATATACCAAAGTGTTTGCCGAAAGCCTGATCAAGGAAGCCCGCAAGGACGACAAGATCATCGCCATCACCGCGGCAATGCCCTCGGGCACCGGCATCGATCTGTTCCAGAAAGAGTTTCCGAACCGGACCTTCGACGTCGGCATTGCCGAGCAGCACGGCGTCACTTTCGCCGCCGGTTTGGCGACCGAAGGCTTCAAGCCCTTCGCAACGATCTATTCGACCTTCCTGCAACGCGCCTACGATCAGGTCGTCCATGACGTCGCCATCCAGAAGCTGCCAGTGCGCTTCGCGCTCGACCGCGCCGGCCTCGTCGGCGCCGACGGCCCGACCCATGCCGGCTCGTTCGATGTCGCTTACCTCGGCTGCCTGCCCAACTTCGTGTTGATGGGCGCGGCCGACGAAGCCGAACTGGTTCACATGGTGGCGACCCAGGTGGCGATCGACGACCGTCCCTCCGCGCTGCGCTATCCGCGCGGCGAAGGCCTCGGCGTGGCCATGCCGGAAGAAGGCAAGCCGCTCGAGATCGGCAAAGGCCGCATTCTGCGCGAAGGCACCAAGGTAGCGCTGTTCTCCTACGGCGCGCGGCTCGGCGAATGCCTCAAGGCTGCCGACGAGCTTGCGACCTATGGCCTCTCGACCACCGTCGCGGACGCGCGCTTCGCCAAGCCGCTCGATGTCGACATGCTGCTGCGGCTCGCCCGTGAGCATGAAGTGCTGCTCACCATCGAGGAAGGCGCGATCGGCGGCTTCGGCACCTATGTGCTGCAGACGCTTGCCGAACACGGCGTGCTCGATCGCGGCCTCAAGGTCCGTTCGATGGTGCTGCCGGATATCTTCATCGATCAGGACTCGCCCAACGCCATGTACGCCAAGGCCGGCCTCGACGCCAAAGGCATTGTCACCAAGGCGTTCGAAGCGCTCGGCCAGAACATGCGCGGCGAAGTGGTCAAACTCGCATAAGGCATCTTCCTTCCGCTCATTCCCGCGAACGCGGGAGCTGCGTGCCCACTTGCGCGGGGACGCGCGGATTAATCGTCGCCTATAATCCGCCTGCCATGACCCACCGCGAACGCGCCGATCGTCTCCTGGTCGCGCGCGGCCTGTTCGAGAGCCGCGCCCGCGCGCAAGCGGCGATCGCGGCCGGCCTGGTGAGCGCGGACGGCGTGCCGGTGCGCAAGGCTTCCGACGAGATCTCGACCGCCGCCGTCATCGCCGCCGAGCCCGAGCACCCCTACGTGTCGCGGGGCGGCGTCAAGCTTGCGGCAGCGCTCGATCATTTCTCCCTCGACGTTACCGGCCGTAGCTGTCTCGACGTCGGCGCCTCAACCGGCGGCTTCACCGAAGTGCTGCTCGCGCGTGACGCGCGACGCGTCTATGCCGTCGATGTCGGCCGCGGCCAACTTCATCCGCGCCTGCACGGCCGCGATGATATTGTTTCCATCGAGCAAGCCGACATCCGCACGCTCGATCCGGCCCGCCTCCCCGAACGGCCGGATTTCGCCGCGATCGACGTCAGCTTCGTTTCGCTCAAGCTCGTGCTGCCGGCCGTGAGCAAGCTCCTCGCGCCGCGCGCGCGAATTCTGGCGCTGATCAAGCCGCAATTCGAGGCCGGGCGCCGGTACAGCAAGAAAGGCATCATTCGCGACGAAGCCGTCCATAAAATGATCTGCGAAGATATCGGCGCATTCATCGCATCGCTCGGCGGCTGGCAAGTCGGCGGTGTCGTAGCATCGGCGATCCGCGGCGGCGACGGCAATCGCGAGTTCTTCATTGAGGCCGCGCGTGATTGAGCATCTTGTGATCGACCGGATCGGCCATCGCGGCGACGGCGTAGCCGATGGCGCCGACGGCTCGATCTTCATCCCCGGGACGCTGCCGGGCGAGACGGTCGAAGTCGAGAGCGTGCCGGGTCACCCCGACCGCCGGCATCTGCTCCGCGTCGAAACGCCGAGCCCGCAACGCATCGCCGCGATCTGTCCGCATTTCGGCATCTGTGGCGGCTGCGCCATGCAGCATTGGCAGACCAGCGCTTACCGCGCATGGAAACGCGGTCTCGCAGTCGAGGCGCTGCGCCAGGCCGACATCGAGGCGCCGGTTGCCGATTTGATCGATGCGCATGGTGACGGCCGCCGCCGCGTCGTCTTTCATGCTCGTCGCGGGACGCATGACGTTCTTGAGGTCGGGTTCTCGGCGGCACGCGCGCATGACGTGATACCGATTGATCGCTGCCCGGTTCTGGCCAAAAGCCTCGACGGCGCGCTCAAGGCGGCGTGGGCCATCGCCGAACTGCTCAGCCCTCTCCGCAAGCCGCTCGACATCCACGTGACGGCGACGGATGTGGGCCTCGATATCGATGTGCGCGGCTCGGGGCCGCTGACCGCGAACACGACGGCGGCGCTCGCCCGCCTTGTCGCCCAGCAGAATCTGGCGCGGCTGACGCGCCACGGCGAGCTGATCGTGCAGGCAAGGCCGCCCACAATTCGCATCGGCTCAGCCACCGTCCTCTTGCCGCCCGCCGCCTTTTTGCAAGCGACGGCCGAAGGCGAAACAGTATTGGCTCGGCTGGTGTCGGACGTCTGCGCCTCAGCCGGCGCCAAGAAGGGCGTGGCCGATCTGTTCGCCGGCATTGGCCCGTTCGCGCTGCGGCTTGCCGAACAGACGCGCGTCACGGCGGCGGATGACGATGAAGCGGCGCTCGCGGCGCTTTGGCGCGCCAGCACCACGTCCGGCCTGAAACCCGTCACCACCGAGCGGCGCGATCTGTTCAAAAACCCGCTGCTCCCCGCCGAGCTTAACGGCTTCGACGCCGTGGTATTCGATCCGCCGCGCCAGGGCGCGCAAGCACAAGCGCGCGAGATCGCGGCAAGCCGCGTTCCCGTCATCGCCGCGGTGTCGTGCAATCCCGGCACATTTGCGCGCGACATGCGGCTCCTGACCGATGGCGGCTATCGGCTCGCGGGCGTCACGCCGGTCGATCAATTCCGCTACGCGGCACACGTCGAACTGGTTGCGCGGCTTGAAAAATAGCGCGTACTCCCCGGCCGGTTTTCGTGATATTGCAGCGTCCTGCTACAAGTTCCCCTACCTGGTTCCCCTACCTGGAATTCTCAGCACCAAAGCTCTCAGCAAAAGGGTCTCCGCCCATGGCTAGCGTCCTGTTTTCTCCGATCACGCTGCGCGGTCTTACGCTTCCCAACCGCGTCGTGGTGTCGCCGATGTGCCAATACAATTCCGACAACGGCTCGGCGAACGACTGGCATCTGATGCATCTCGGCAACATGTCGCTCGGCTGCGCCGGCCTGGTGATGTGCGAGATGACCGACGTCAATCCGCAGGGGCGGATCTCGCCGAAATGCGCCGGCATGTGGTCGGACGACAACGAGAAGGCGCTCAAGCGCGTGCACGATTTTTGCCGGCAATACGGCGTCGCCAAACTCGGCGTGCAGCTTGCGCATGCCGGCCGCAAAGGCCCGACCACACCGCCGGCCGCGGGCGGCAAGCCAATCTTGACCAAAGAGGAAGGCGGCTGGACGCCGGAAGCGCCGTCGGCGCTGCCCTACGACACCGGCTGGCCGGTGCCGCACGCCATGACCAAGGACGACATTCAGCGTTGCCTCGGCGAATTCGCCGCCGCAGCCAAGCGCGTCGACCGCATCGGCTATGACGTCATCGAGTTGCACGGCGCGCACGGCTATCTCGGCCACCAATTCCTGTCGCCGCTCTCCAATCAGCGCACCGACGAATACGGCGGCTCGACCGAAAACCGCATGCGCTTTGTCATCGAAATGTACGAGGCGGTGCGCGCGGCGTGGCCGGAGCGGAAACCGATCGGCATGCGGGTCTCCGCCACCGATTGGGTGGACGGTGGCTGGACGCCGGAAGAAACCGTGCTGCTGGCCAAGGAACTCAAGCAGCGCGGCATGGACTATATGGACGTGTCGAGCGGCGGCCTCGATCCGAAGCAGAAAATTCCGCTGGCGCCCGGCTATCAGGTGCCTTTCGCCGAAAAGGTAAAAAAGGAAAGCGGCATCACCACCATGACCGTCGGCCTGATCGCCGGCTATCAGCAGGCCGAGGACATCGTCGCCTCCGGCAAGGCCGACATGATCTGCCTTGCCCGCGGTGCAATGTGGGACCCGCGCTGGGCCTGGCACGCCGCCGAGGAGCTCGGCGCCGATACGCCTTACGCGCCGAAAATGATGGGCTGTCATCCGAAACTGCGGCCGCAATTGTTTCCGAAGCGGGCGTAACGCGGCTGGAGCGCAGGGAGCGCGCTCAATCTCGCCCGTTCGTGCCGATCTTGAGCATGGCCTCGCTCACGACGCGGAACGGCGCATCCGAAGTCTCCTGCCGCATCAGCGCCAGCCGGTCGACGGCGACCGACCGCTCGACATTCATGCGATGAAGGCCGGCGAGCAATATGGCGAGGATCGCCTTCTTGCGGCGCTGCGGCACCGCGCCGGTCAGCGTCATGTGAAAGCGAAATTCGGACAGCACGAAAGGATAGCCCCAGCGGTCGAGATTCTGAATCTGGCTCTGGCTCAGCCCCGAGGCGATGCGGCGCGCGCGCTCGTGCGGCGACATCGGCGCGCGATAGGCATCGAATATCGTCGTGCAGGAGGCCGCGAGCGCGTCGAGCGACGCCTCGGACTTAAGCGGCACGACGGCGAAGAAATCTTCGAGCCCGCGCAAGGTCGGCGTGAAGCTATGCACCGCATGGCCGAGACCGGCAAAGCTCCGCAGCCCATTGACGAGCTGTTGTTCGGTGCATGACGGCGCCAGATGAAACGGCGCCTTCAGCGTGGCGTGGAAGCCGTAGCGCCGTGGCGTTGCGCCAAGCTCGTTCCAATTCACCGCGCCGTCGCCGAACTCATCCGGAAATTCGACGGTATTGCCGGTATAGCAATCGTAGCCAAGGATCGCGCTCCCGTAGCGATAGAGCTGCGATGCCGCAGCCGGCACGAAATAGATCGCGTAGCGCGGTCCGTTATCAGCGGGGGTCCGTCCCAAAGAAATCCGTGCCAAGGGAGTCCGCTCCACCCTGTGCGGTTATTAAAGCGCGGGATCGAAAACCCGCCGCTCGATTATGATTGTTTGATGACAGCCCGGTGACGCGCCCGCCGCAAATTCGCTCACATCGAATCCGCTCACATAATGTATAGCCGATCCGGAAGCTCGTTGGCTGAACCATCCGGTGGCGCGTGCTGCGCCAGCACTTCACCGCAGCGGGCGATCGCAGCGGCGAAGCCAGCGGCGATCTGATCGTCGCGCATATGTGCGGTGAGGGCGTCGATGGCGGCTTGCCATTCAGTGTTCGGCACTTTCGCGGCGATGCCCTCATCCGCGATGATCCGCGCGTAATGCTCGGCGAGCGACACAAAGATCAGCACGCCGGTGCGGTTTTTGGTGCGGCTGATGCCGCGCACGACGAATTGCTCGATGGCGGCGCGATGCGCCCTTGCCCGCTGCACCGCGCGCGGGACCAGCAGCAGTCGCAACGGCATCCATGAAAAGATCAAGCCCGCGACGATGAAGACTACGAGCTGAAGCAGGAAGATGCGCTGAACGCTCCATTGCGTGAAATCGATCAGCGGCCATGGCGTGAACAATGCCAGCGCGACGGCCCACAAGATCGGAACATGGGCGTAAGCCGATGACGAGTGCGCAAGCACGCAGACAATCTGGCCTGAGGTCTTCTGCTCCGCCGCGCGAATGGCGGTCGCGACGGCCTCATGGTCTTCTTTGCTGAACTCCATCACCAGCTCCCAGATGCGCCGCCGCCGCCCGACGAACCCCCGCCACCGGAGAAATCGCTGTCGGAGGAACTGCTGCTTGAGGAATCACTACTGCTACTGCCGCTGCTCCAACTGGAGCTTCCCCATGACCCGCTGGCCGGCACGACGACCAAGCGTCCGTGACGCCGGACATAATGACCAGACGGCGCAGGATGCCAGTCGCCATAACGGAGGCCGCAGTAGATGTCCCTGATACCCATGGCGATCATCTGCACCAGAATGATGAGGCCGATGCCGAACATGAGCGGGAAAAACGCCCAGAGAAACGATGGACTATCCTGGCGCACGCTTGGCTGTGGCTGCCACTCAGCGGCGTCGCCGCCGAGTACGTCGAGGATGCCGCCGACACCGCGCTCGATGCCGCCGGAGAAATCACCGGTCTTAAAGCGCGGAATGATGACGGTGGAAATGATCATTGAAGACAAGGCATCGGTCAGGGTGCCTTCGAGACCGTAGCCGACTTCGATGCGCACCTTGTGCTCGTTCGGCGCGACGAGGAGCAGCACGCCATTGTTCTTTTGCGCTTGGCCGAGCTTCCAGGTGCGGAACAGTTCGTTGGCATAAGTTTCGATGTCGCTGCCTTGCAGCGATTTCACCGTGGCGACGACGAGCTGCGTACCCGACTTCTCCTCAAGGTCCTTCGACTTCGCTTCGATGTCGCTGCGAACGACCGGAACAATCACATCGGCCTGATCGACCACCCGGCCGGTCAGCGCTGGGAAATCGAGGGCTGAAGCGGACGCTCTGCCAAGACAGAGCGCAAGACAGAGCGTCAAAAGCCCGGCAGCTATGGTCTTCTGCAATATCGGCATCACCAGCCTCCGGAGGCGCCGCCGCCGCCCGAGGAGCCGCCGCCACCGCCAAACCCACCCCCGAAGCCGCCGCCGAAACCTCCACCGAAGCCACCACCACTGCCGCCGCCCCAGCTCGAGCCGCCATAGGGGATGAAGAGCGGGCCGCTGCGGCGCCCGGTGCCACTGCCGGACGATCCGCCACCACCCGCATTGTGAATCAAATACCAGCAGACGAAGACGATCAGCAGGAAAAACAGAATCGGAAACAGTTTGTTGAAGTCGTCCGAGGGATCTTCCTGGCGGACCTCGACCTTGCGCTGCCAATCCGAAGTGTCGCCGGAGAGGACGCTGATGATGCCGTCAACGCCGCGGCTGATACCGCTGGAAAAATCTCCGGCCTTAAAGCGCGGGACGACGGCGCTCGAAATGATCACCGACGACAAAGCATCGGTGAGTGTGCCTTCGAGACCATAGCCGACCTCGATGCGTATCTTGTGCTCGTTCGGCGCCACCAAGAGGAGCACGCCGTTATTCTTCTGCGCCTGGCCGAGCTTCCAGTTGCGGAACAGCTCGTTGGCATAGGTCTCGATGTCGCCGCCTTGTAGCGATTTCACGGTGGCGACAACGAGCTGAATGCCGGATTTGTCTTCGAGATCCTTCAGCTTCGTTTCAAGATCGCCGCGGCTCTCGGGCGTCATGATATTGGCTTGATCGACCACGCGGCCGGTCAAGGGCGGAAAGTCGAGCGCGAAAGCGAAGACAGTGGCAAGGATGGCGATTGCCACCGCGAGGGCAGGCGCCATGCCGAAGCGCGCAATGTGCGGGCGCGGGATCGCGAGTCGCCGACGGTGCAATTCTACGTAAGACGTCATCACACCATCTGACCTGGTTGTGCATCCGGGACCGCCGCATCGCGGCGTCCGGGACGACGAGACATCAGAATTTCACTTGCGGCGGTTTGTCGGAGCCTTCGGTTGCCGCAAATTCCGCCATCGGCTGCTCACGGGAGAACACCGTCTTGGCCCAGAGTACGGTCGGGAACGTGCGCAACGACAGGTTAAAGGCGCGTACCGCATCGATATAATCGCGCCGCGCCACGGCGATACGGTTCTCGGTGCCTTCGAGTTGCGACTGCAGCGCCAGGAAGTTGGCGTTGGATTTAAGATCCGGATAATTCTCCGTCACCGCCAAGAGCCGGCCGAGCACGCCGGTCAATTGGTTCTGCGCGTCCTGGAACGCCTTGAGCTTGGCCGGATCGGTGAGGTCGGACGCGTCGAGCTTGATCTGCGTCGCCTTGGCGCGCGCCTCGACCACTGCCGTCAACACGCTCTTTTCCTGCGCCGCGTAACCTTGCACGGTCGCCACCAGATTGGGAATGAGATCGGCGCGGCGCTGATATTGGTTCTGGACATCCGCCCAGCGCGCCTTAGCTGTTTCCTGCAGCGTCGGAATGGTGTTGTAACCGCACGCCGACAGCGTGAGGCCGAGGCCGATCACGGCCAGGATCGTGCGAATATTGGTGCGAATATTGCCGAAAAAATTGGGCATGCTGCCCTCCTCATTTGCATTTGACGCACAACCGAAGCGAACAGTTCAACCTTCGACCGGTTCCGTCCCCGCGATTTCGATGCCGAAGCCGGAAAGCCCGACATAAGTTATGCCGCGCGATGACGTTAGCAGGCGGATCGATGTGACACCGAGCTCTTTGAGGATCTGCGCGCCGAGACCGACCTCGCGCCACTGCCGCGAACGCGCTTCGCCGGATGCGGTCTCCTCGCTTTTCGGGATTGAGATCACCGGCACGCCCGCGGTCCCGTCACGCAGCAAGACCAGCACGCCCCTGCCGTCGGCCTTAAAGCGCGCCAGCGCCTGATGGATCGGTTTGGCGCCGCCGAACACATCGGCAATGATATTGGCGCGGTGCAGCCGCGTCAGCACGTTCCTGCCGTCGCCGATGGCGCCGTAAACGAAAGCCATGTGATAGGTCGGGTCGAACGGCGTGAGAAACGCGTAACCGGACAGCGTGCCGATTTCGCTCTGCACCGGAAATTCACCGGCGCGTTCGATCAACTTGTCGCGCGACTGCCGGTAGGCGATCAGCTCCGCGATCGAGATGCGTTGCAGCTTGTGGCGTTCGGCAAAGACGGCAAGCTCGGGGCCGCGCATCACCGTGCCGTCGTCGTTCATCAGCTCCGACAATACGCCCACCGCCGGCAAGCCGGCGAGCCGGCACATATCGACACAAGCTTCGGTATGGCCCGAACGCATCAGCACGCCGCCTTCCTTGGCGACCAGCGGGAAGACGTGGCCCGGCCGCACGAAATCGGAAGCACCGGAATTGCCGTTCGCCAGCGCGCGCACGGTGTTGGTCCGCTCCTCTCCCGAAATCCCCGTAGTCAGGCCGTGGCGGACATCGACCGAAACCGTGAAGGCGGTGCCGAGCGGCGCGTCGTTGTGCGCCACCATCGGATCGAGATGCAGGCGCCGCGCCTGCTCCAGCGCCAGCGGCGCGCAGACGATGCCGGAGGTGTGGCGGATGATGAAGGCCATTTTCTCCGACGTGCACAGGCTCGCCGCAACGAACAGGTCGCCTTCATTCTCGCGATCGTCGTCATCGGCGACGATGACGATCTCGCCGCGCCCAAATGCGGCGATGGCGGCGCGAATACGTTCGTGAGGGTCTTCCATTCTCGATCTTTGCCCCGGTGCGCTCCGTCAGCGGACAGGCGGCGCAAACGGCCAAGCCGGCGTTTCGCCGACCTGCCCGCGCTGACGTAGATAATGATCCGCGATTACGCATGCCACCATGGCTTCGCCGATCGGGACGGCGCGGATGCCGACGCAAGGGTCGTGGCGGCCGGTGGTTGAAATGTCGGTTTCACGGCCATAGCGGTCGACGGTGCGGCGCGGCGTGAGGATCGACGAGGTCGGCTTGACGGCAAAGCGCGCCACGACCGGCTGCCCGGTGGAAATGCCGCCAAGAATGCCGCCGGCATGATTGGAGAGGAACAGGAGCTTGCCGTCATTGCCCATGCGCATCTCGTCGCCGTTCTCCTCGCCCGTCAGTTCGGCTGAGCCGAAGCCCGCGCCGATCTCGACGCCCTTGACCGCGTTGATGCCCATCAGCGCTCCGGCGAGATCGCCGTCGAGCTTGTTGTAGATCGGCGCGCCCAAGCCCGGCGGCACGCCTTCGGCAATGACCTCGATGACTGCGCCGATCGAGGAGCCGGCTTTACGCAAGCCATCGAGATAATCGCCAAGCATTGCGGCGAGCTTGGCGTCGGGACAGAAGAACGGATTTTTAGCGACCTCGGCCCAATCCCAACGCGCGCGGTCGACGCAATGCGGACCCATCTGCACCAGCGCCGCGCGGACTTTGAGATCGGGCACCACCTTGCGCGCCACGGCGCCCGCGGCAACCCGCATCGCGGTCTCGCGCGCGGACTGCCGTCCACCGCCGCGATAATCGCGCAGGCCATATTTAATGTCGTAGGTGAAGTCGGCGTGGCCGGGCCGATATTTGTCCTTGATGTCGGAATAATCCTTCGAACGCTGGTCGACATTATCAATGAGGAGCGCGATCGGCGTACCGGTCGTCACCTGAGCGCCGCTTCGTTCGTCGGTAAACACGCCGGAGAGAATTTTGACCGCGTCAGGCTCCTGGCGCTGGGTCGTGTAGCGCGATTGCCCCGGTCGGCGCCGGTCGAGATAAGGCTGAATATCGGTTTCGCAAAGCGGAATGCGCGGCGGGCAGCCGTCAATCACGCAGCCGATTGCCGGCCCGTGGCTCTCGCCAAAGGTCGTAACGCGAAATAAATGGCCGAACGTGTTGAACGACATGACGCAGGCGTGACGGATGATTGAAAGAAACGAGTGGCGGCTTGGTAGCCCGGGCATCCCACCGGGTCAAATGCGCTTCGCGGCGCACGCGAGAGCGTTCGCAGATGCGGGAGAAAACCTGGACTTCGTTCGCGCTCGCAAAATTTTCTCTCCGATTCTGCCGCAATAATGCGCAGCATTCGACGCGCATTGATTGGGCTGTTCATGCGCTATTCATCTCGCTGAACACTGATTAATGGCAACCTGAACAACCGTTAAGTTACGGAAAAATCAGGGTTTTTTGCGATTTTTCCATTGCGCTCCAAAGCCTGCTGTGTCATTGTCGTTTTCGGTAAGGGGGCTGAAGCCCAGGGACCGAGTTCTAAGATCACCGGACTGAACCAACCCTGCCGTAGGTTCATCACACAAACACCGAGGAACATCACCATGGCCAAGAAGAAGAAAAAGCCGAAGAAGACGAAGTAACTGATTTGCGCGGGCCCCGTATTGGGGCAGCGCTATCAGCTTCCGATTTTGCGAGGTTCTCGTGATCTCGCACAGCGGCCGGACCAAGGTTCGGCCGCTTTCGTTTTTCGGCACTGCATTTGCGAAAATTTCTCGCTTGTTCGCGCTGTTTGTTCGTGCTTGCCGCTCACGCGTAGCGCGCCATTGTGCCGTCGGCGAACACATAGACGACGCCTTGCGCGATTTGCGCATGTGTCGCCTCTTCCTTCGGCATGACGTGAAACAGCGCCATCAGCGCCCGCACCCCGCCGCCATGCGCGGCCACGACGGTATCGCGCGTTAGCGACGCATGCCATTCGCCGATGCGGGCGGTGAGCTCGCGATAGCTTTCGCCGCCAGGCGGCGCAAAGTCCCATTTGTCGCGCTCGCGCTCGGCCAGCATGCCGGGCATACGCGCTTCGATTTCCGTCAGCGTCGAACCTTCCCATTCACCGTAGGAAATTTCCAAAAGCCGATCGTCGATTTCATACGGGTGCGGCGGCAGCCTGAGCGGCGGGCGCATGATTTCCATGGTTTCGCGCGCGCGCTGCAATGGACTCGACACATAAACAAAGTCGTCGGCGCTCCGGTTGTCGCGCGCGAACAGGTTGCGCAGCAATTCGCCGCAATCCTTCGCCTGCAATCTGCCGCGCGCGTTTAAGAGCGTATTCCGGCGGCCTTGCAGGCGCTGCTCGACATTGAAGTCGGTCTCGCCGTGACGGATGTAATAGAGGATCGGCATGTCCGAACTACCGCGCGTTCCGCGGACCCCAAGCCCCAAGGACCAAGGACCAGGGACCAGGGACCAGGGACCAAGCTCAACAAATACTGGATTCGCGCAACTGCCGGAATGTTACTCTTTGCCGACGGCGATATCGGGCGCGTCCGGATGTTTCATGCCGACGATGTGATAGCCGGCATCGACGTGATGCACCTCGCCGGTGACGCCGCGCGACATGTCGGAGAGAAGATAGGCGCCGGCCTCTCCGACTTCCTCGATGGTGACATTGCGGCGCAACGGCGCGTTGTACTCGTTCCACTTTAAGATGTAGCGGAAATCGCCGATCCCGGACGCCGCCAGCGTCTTGATCGGCCCCGACGAGATGGCGTTGACGCGGATGTTCTTTGAGCCGAGATCGGCGGCGAGATACCATACCGAGGCTTCGAGCGCGGCCTTGGCAACGCCCATGACATTATAGTGCGGCATCCACTTTTCCGACCCGTAATAGGTCAGCGTCAGCATCGCGCCGCCATTGGGCATCAGTTTCTCGGCGCGCTGGGCGAGCGCCGTAAACGAGAAGCAGCTGATCAGCATCGTCTTGCTGAAATTGTCCTGTGTCGTGTCGACGTAGCGCCCGTCGAGCTGGTCCTTGTCGGAAAACGCGATGGCGTGCACCAGAAAGTCGATACCGCCCCAGGCCGACGCAACGCCGGCGAAAACCGCGTCGATGCTCTTGGGATCGGTGACGTCGCAGTCGCCGACCACGATGCCGCCGATCTCCTTCGCCAGCGGCTCCACGCGCTTCTTGAGCGCCTCGCCCTGATAAGTGAAAGCCAGTTCGGCGCCATGCCCGTGGCACGCTTTGGCAATCCCCCAAGCGAGCGAACGGTGGTTGGCGACCCCCATGATGAGGCCGCGTTTGCCGCGCAAGAGGCCGGAGTTTTCTGGCATTCCCTTAAGGCCCCGTCTGCCGATTTCCAGCCCCGGCCTCCTATGGCATAGGGTCATTGGACCATCAAGCACGGCCGGTCACCGCCCGGCAAATGAGCACCGGTTGAGCACCGGCAGTCAAACGCCGCTGCAGACGAGGAGGTTCGTTAAGGATTGGCGGTCATGCACAGCAAATCGGGCCTGCGGCGGCACGACACGGAATACCAAGCCAAGCTTGGTGTTTTTGAATGCGAGCATGTCGAAAAGACCGATCGGCACGCGATAAAACTTAACGTCCCTTAATAGGTGACATGCTTGAGTGATTTCCGGGAGCAGATTGAGGCGGCAATTCCGGCGCTGCGCCGTTACGCACGTGCGCTGACGCGCAATGCCGAAACGGCCGACGATATCGTTCAGGACACGCTGGTACGGGCCTTGCGTTCGGAGCATTTGTTTCATGGCGGAGATACGCGGGCATGGCTTTACACCATCCTGACCAACCTCAACCGCAACCGGCTGCGCAGCCTGTCGCGGCAGCCGGTGCTGACGCCGATCCACGACAACGACGCGGCGACCAGCGGACCGGATTCCGGCGGCCGCGACATCGGGCGCGCACTCGACGAGCTTGCCGGGGATCAGCGTTCGGCGCTGCTCCTGGTTGTGCTCGAAGGCCTCACCTATCGCGAGGTCGCCGAGATCCAGGGCGTGCCGATCGGCACGGTGATGTCGCGCCTGGCGCGCGCGCGCACGCAGATTAAGGCCTTTCTCGACGGCGAGCGCCCAGCGCTGCGCCGTGTGAAGTGACGAAGAGAGCGAGACGATGATCGATCGAGACCAGATAGTGAGCGAAGATGAGCTCAACACCTATGTCGATGGCGAGCTGCCGGCCGACCGCCTGGGCGCCGTCGAGGCCTGGCTCGCGAGCCATCCGGACGACGCGATGAAAGTGGCGGCGTGGCGTCAGCAGGCCGAACTCATCCGCACGCGCTACGGCGCCGTTATCAACGAGAAGCCGCCGCAGCGGCTTAATGTCGATCGGCTGACACGCCGCCGCTATGGCGCAATGGCGGCCGGCATTGCGGCAACGCTGGTGGCGTTGCTCGTCGGTGGCGTCGCCGGCTGGACTGCGAGGGGCGCGGTGGCCGCAAGCCCCTCTGATCTCGCGCTCTTCACCACCGATGCGCTCGACGCCTATCGTCTCTACACCGTCGAAGTCCGCCATCCGGTCGAAGTGCCCGGCGACCAGCAGCCGCATCTTCAAGATTGGCTGTCGAAGCGCGTCGGCTCGCAGTTGCGTCCCCCTGACCTCGACAAACAGGGATTAAAGCTTGTCGGCGGCCGGCTGTTGCCGGGCCCGACCGGCGCGACGGCGTTCTTCATGTATGAAGGCGCGTCAGGCGAACGTTTTACGCTTTATTGCGGACGCACCAGCGACCAGCAGACCGCACTTCTCTACACCGCGGACGAGAACAACGCGGCCTATTATTGGGTCGACGGCAAGGTCGCCTATGTGCTGAGCGGACCGGCGCAACAGGATCGGCTGCACGAGATCGCGAAATCGGCTTACGATCAAATTGATCAGCGCACGCCGCTTTAAGAAAAGCGGACCGGCAGTGCCGCCATTGCGGCGCGGGGCCAGTCCCCGCGCCTTGTTTCATTGCGCCTCACTTCACTGTCACAGAACCTAAATGTGTAGGTTGATGCCGCCTGAAACAGGCCATCGCCCGTCGTGAGCGCGGCTTTTCCAGAAGCGTGAGGTGATCCATGTCATCTGTTGTGTCCTGGATTGCGAATTTGATGTCTTGGCTGCCCGATCTAACCGATCTGCCGAAAGGCTGGATCTGGGTCGGGATTGTTCTTTGCATCCTGCAGTCCGCAATGTTCTCCGGTCTCAATCTCGCGGCCTTCAGCTTGAGCCAATTGCGCCTGCAGATCGAAGCCGACGGCGGCAATGCCGATGCCGCGCGCGTGCTGAACTTGCGGAAGAATTCCAATCAGGTGTTGGCGACCATCATCTGGGGCAATGTCACGACCAATGTCTTGCTGACGCTGTTGTCGGATTCCGTCCTCGCCGGCATCGCCGGCTTCTTGTTTTCGGCCTTCGCCATCACCATGCTCGGCGAGATCATTCCGCAAGCTTATTTCTCGCGGAACGCGGTGCGCATGACGTCGCGATTTCTTCCCTTCCTCAATTTCTATCGCGTGGTGCTCTATCCCTTGGCGAAGCCGACTGCGCTTCTGCTGAATACATGGCTCGGCGTCGAAGGTATCGACTATCTCAAGGAGCAAGGAGTCCGCAGTTTGATCGCGCGCACCGCCGCAAGCGGCGGCGACATTAGCCGGATCGAAGCGACCGGCGCGCGCAATTTTCTCGATCTCGACGATATCCCGGTGACCGACGAGGGCGAATTGATCCACGCGCGGAGCATCATCAGCTTGCCGCTCGCCAACCGCCGTTGCATCCTGCCGCATTTTACCGCGTCTCCCGACGATCCGTTTCTGCGGCAGCTTGATGCGTCGGGCAAGAAGTGGGTGATCGTCACCAATCCGCAAGGCGAACCGGAATTTGTTCTCGACACGCATTACTTTTTGCGTGACGCGCTGCTCGATCAGCTCGAAATCAAGCCCGGTGTCTATTGGCACCGGCCGATCATCGTGCGCGACATGAAGACCCGGCTGGGCGATGTCATCGGGCAAATGAAAGTGCTGCCCGAGCGGCCCGGCGACGACGTCATCCATCACGACATCATTGTGGTCTGGGGCGCGCAGCGGCGGATTATCACCGGCTCCGATCTGTTGGGACGCCTGCTGCGCGATATCGCAACCGTAGTGACGCCACCGCAGCCGCCGAATGCAGCGACGCCGGACGCTACCGCCCAGACCAATGGAGCGGCGCCGCGGCCTGCAGCAGTTCAGACCGGACTTGCGATCCCGGCTGGCAAAGCCTGATTGTTATTGTAAGAAGCCCGACCGAGCCCCGATCGTGATCGGTGCTTACAAATCCTTGCGCGGATCATAGGACTTTTCCTCCTGCCACTTTTTCATCAGCGCGTCGAGATCGGGGTCGCTCTGCTCCGGCAGGGCGATGCGCACCGTGGCAAGAAGATCGCCGTGGTTGCCTTTGGCGGGAAAGCCTTTGCCCTTGAGACGGAAGGTGCGCCCGCTTGACGTCCACGGCGGAATGGTGATCTCGACCGGCTTGTCGAGTGTCGGCACCCGCACCTTGGCGCCGAGCGCGGCCTCGTAAAGCGTGATCGGCAGATCGAGCCGCACGTCGGTGCCTTCGAGCTTGAACACCGGATGCGGCGCGACCGAGATGGTGATCAGCACGTCGCCCGCGCCGGCCTGGCCCGCCATGCCCTGGCCCTTGAGCCTGACCTGCTGGCCCTCGGTGATGCCCGCCGGAATTTTGACGTCGACGTCCTTGCCGGTCGGCAGGCGCAGCCGCTCGGTGACGCCCTTCGCCGCTTCCGGCAGCGTGATCGTCAAAGCGGCATGCACGTCGGCGCCGATGCCGAAGTCTTCCTGTTCAAACGTAGATCCCGCGCCCGGACGGCCGCCACGGCCGGCGGCGCCGAACGCTTCCTTGAGGATGTCTTCGAAGCCGGCAAAGCCGCCGCCGCCCGCGCTGCCGCCGCGCCCGCGACGAGTGCTACGGGTAAAACCTTCCGGACCGAAGTTGAAGCTTTCGAAATTCGTATCGGGGCCGAAGCCGGCGCCTGCTCCGCCCGGTCTTCCGCCGCCGCCAAAACCCTGGAAGCGCGGCTTGCCTTCGGCGTCGATCTCGCCGCGATCGAACGCCTTGCGCTTGTCCTCGTCTTCAAGGAGTTCGTGCGCCGCATTCAGCTCGGCAAAGCGCGTCGCCGCCTTGGGATCGTTCTTGTTGGCGTCGGGATGCAATTTTTTGGCGAGCTTCCGGTAGGCGCTCTTGATATCGCCCGGACTCGCCTTGCGATCGACACCCAAGACCTCATAGGGATCACGCATCCCCGACGGACTCCGATTTAACATTATGGGGCCGGCCCCGCCCGCCCAGTCGCTTTCAATGTGGGCATAAAGTCGCCGTCACGCAATGCAGCAATCGCAGGCAACAGCCGAATCCAACAGGCGAATCGGCTTAAACCGCGCGATGATAGACGGCTCAACCGTGATTGAGGGGTTTCAGGCGGCGGACTTCCCAGGCGCCGGCCATGGTTCGGCAGGCCGCCCCTTGCAACCAGTCCTGCGAGCCGCCGTGGACGTAGCTGGTGAGGAAATCACGGCACGGCAGGCCCCCTTCCGTATAAGAGGTGGCCAACGGGGTGATATTGCCGCCGGCACCGGTTTGCGGGTTCTGCCAAGGCACGCTCGCGTCCTTGCCGCCCCGGGCCAAGGCGTCGGACGCGGCGGCGCGCGCATAGGCCAGGGTCGACCTCTGCCCGGGGCGAGACGTCGCCAGTTTGGACGGCAAGGCCTGCCGGAGCCCTAATGGAACCGGTCGTCGGCGGATCGCCGTCGTCTTTCGAATTCAGGGAAGACAGCCGGTAGGAACAACCGGAAACGGCGAGCGCGCTCAGCACCGCCGTCACGCACGAAAGCTTATGCCACCGCCCACATAGACTGAACGTAGCTGGGCGTAACGTCGCTGTTCCACTATATAGAGACCGGCGGCACGCTTCCCGATCACCCCACACCCACACTTGGGTACTCCGAGAATGTCCGACGCGGCGCCTATTGAACACCCGGCGTGGTTAACGGGCGGTGACTTCACCGAGGCCGACGAGCCGCTGCGCCTGTTCGCCGCATGGTTTGCCGAGGCCAGGCGCTCGGAGCCGGTCAATCCAGAGGCCATGACACTTTCGACCGTCGACGGTGCCGGGATGCCTGATGCCCGCATGGTGCTGATGAAGGGCTTCGACGAGCGGGGCTTTGTGTTCTACACCAACCTCGACAGCATCAAGGGCAAGGAGCTCGCCTTAGCTCCAAAGGCGGCGCTGACGTTTTATTGGAAGTCGCTGCAGCGCCAAGTGCGGCTGCGCGGCAATGTCGAGGCGGTGTCCAAGGAAGAGGCCGACGCTTATTTCGCCACGCGCTCGCGCATGGCGCAAATCGGCGCCTGGGCGAGCAAACAATCGTCGGCGCTGGAAAGCCGCGCGGCCTTCGAAAAGGCGGTCGCAATCCAGACCGCGAAATTCGCGGTCGGGGCGGTGCCGCGGCCGCCGAACTGGTCGGGCTATCGCGTCGTCCCTGTCCAGATCGAGTTCTGGCACGAGCGGCGATTCCGGTTGCACGACCGCGTCGTCTTCGCGCGTCCGAATTTGAACATGCCGTGGACCAAGACGCGGCTCTATCCATAGACCACGCGGGGAAGCAGACAGACAGATGCCGACAAGCAACCAGCCGCGACGCACGCTCCTTCTCACCGGAGCCAGCCGCGGCATTGGCCACGCGACGGTAAAGCGCTTCTCCGCCGCCGGCTGGCGCGTCGTCACATGCTCGCGGCACCCGTTTCCGGAAAATTGCCCGTGGGAAGCGGGCCCGGAGGATCACATTCAGGTCGATCTCTCCGATCCGGAAAATACCGAGGCGGCGATCCTGGAAACCAAGAATCGGCTGCACGGCGAGCTGCACGCGCTCGTCAACAATGCGGCGATTTCACCCAAGGCCGCGGGCGGCAAGCGGCTTACCTCGATTGAGACCGCGCGCGAAGATTGGCACCATGTTTTTCAGGTTAACTTCTTCGCGCCGATCATGCTGGCACGCGGGCTCCTCGACGAGCTGAAAGCCGCCAAGGGTTCGGTGGTCAACGTCACCTCGATCGCAGGCTCGCGCGTGCATCCGTTCGCCGGCGCCGCTTACGCGACCTCGAAGGCGGCGCTCGCCGCGCTGACCCGCGAGATGGCGGCGGACTTCGGTTCGGTCGGCGTCCGCGTCAACGCCATCGCGCCGGGCGAGATCGACACCGCAATGCTGTCGCCCGGAACCGAAAAGATCGTCGAAAATATTCCGATGCACCGGCTCGGCACGCCGGACGAGGTGGCGAAGATCATTTACGTGCTGTGCACGGATACGTCATCTTACGTCAACGGCGCCGAGATCCATATCAACGGCGGCCAGCACGTGTGACGCGGCGGCGACGCCCTTCTCGTCGAAGTCGCCGACAACGGCCCGGGCATTCCAGCCAATCTACGCTCCCGCGTGTTCGACCCGTTCTTCACCACCAAACCGCCTCCGAGCGCTTTTTAGGAGACGTGCAACGGCCGCTCCTGGAAAAGCCTTTCCTATCCTCCGACGTCCGCCGCCTGATCGACGAGCTACTGCACGGTAACAGCCAACAGCACGCGTAACACCGCCGCACCGCCTTTAGTCTCCTTAATCCAAAGAAAAACCGCCTTGCCGTCCGGGTGCATTGGGATAGACTTGCCGGCAAGCCGTCGATTTCAAGCAAAAGACGGCAATATCCCAGGGAGAATAGCCTATGAGAAAATCAGATAGGGGCATTGCGTCCACGCGCCTGCGCGTGCTGTTAGCGGCGGGTGCCGCCGTCGCCGCGCTCGCCATCGCAACGCACAGTTCCGCGCAATCCAACGATCCGATCAAGATCGGCGTCATCGCCGAGGCGCAGGCTGTCGCCGGCGCGTCGATCCCGCAAGCCGCTCAGCTCGCCGCCGACGAGATCAACGCCAAAGGCGGCATCAACGGCCGCAAGATCGAGATCGTGCCTTACGACGATCACTCATCGGCCGCCGAAGCGGTGCGCGCGTTCCAGCGCGCCGCGAACGAGGATCACGTCAACGCGGTGATCGCCAGCTATATCAGCGAAGTTGTGCTCGCACTCGAACCATGGACCGGCCGTCTCAAAACAGTGATGGTGACGCCGGGCGCCGCCTCCGACGTGATCACGCAGAACATCGCCAAGGATTACGACAACCTTAAATACACGTTCCACGGCTATCTGACGTCGACGAGTCTAGCCGACCAAGTCTGCGCCGCGGCGAAGGATCTTTTGGTCAATGATCTGCACATGAAATCGGCCGTCGTCATGAGCGAGGATGCGGCTTGGACGACCCCGCTCGACGCCGAATATGTGAAATGCCTGCCCACGATCGGGCTCCAGGTGCTCGACCACATTCGCCTGTCGCCCGACACCACGGATTTCACGCCGATCTTCAACAAGATCGAAGGCGAGAAGCCGGATGTGATGATCACCGGCATTGCGCATGTCGGCGTGCAGCCGACGGTGCAGTGGAAGCAGCAGGAAGTTCCGGTGCCGATGCTCGGCATTTCCGCGCAAGCGACCAATTCGAGCTTCTGGAACGACACCAACGGCGCGGTCGAAGGCGTGCTGTATCAAGGCGTCTCCGGACCCGACGTCGCGGTGACGCCGAAGACCTTGCCGTTCGTCAATGCGTTCAAGGCGAAGTACGGCAATTTCCCGTCCTATTGCGGCTACACCGCCTATGACGAGGTCTATTTTATCGCCGATGCGATCAAGCGGGCCGGTTCGACCGATCCGGACAAGCTTGTCGATGCGCTGGAAAAGACCGATTACGTCGGCACGATCGGCCGCGTCCAGTTCAAGGGCAAGGACACGCCCAATCCGCACGCGCTGAAGGTGGGCCCCGACACGATCACCGGCCTCATGCTGCAATGGCAGGACGGCAAGCAGGTCAATCTGTGGCCGGCCAAGGTCGCCAACGGCAAGCTGAGATTCCCGAAATTCATCAAGGTCGGCTCGGCTGACTGACGAACGGGTGATCTGGCCTATCGTTCCCTCCCCGTCCGCGCCCGCGGGCGGGGAGACGTTTGATGGCAACACGTGCGAGCCGAGCCGCAAAAGCCAAATTTCTTGGGCCAAGTGCGTGAGCGTGGTTGACTGATGCTGTTCTGGCAAATCCTGATCGACGGCTTTGCGATCAGTTCGCTATATGCGCTCGGCGCTATGGGCTTTGCCCTGATTTTCGGCGTCTCCGGCGTGCTCAATCTGTCCCACGGCGCGCTGATGGTTGCAGCCGTTGTGGCGGCCTGGGCCGCCGGCAACGATCTGCATGCCGGCCCTTACGCCGGCGCCGCGCTTGGCGTCGGCATCGGCTTTGCCGCTACGCTGTTGACCTATTTCGTCATTGTGCGGCCGCTGCAGCAGACGCGCAAAATCCGCGAGGAAGAAAAAGAGATTTTCATCCTCACCGCGACCTTGCTGTGGGGCATCATGATCCAAGAGCTGATCGCGTATCTCTACACCAACAACGCGAAAACCGTGGCGCCGATCGTCAATGGCGTCGTCTCTATCGTCGGCGTGCGCACGCCGCAAAACGAGATCTTCACCGCACTCGTGTGCTGGCTCGTCATCGGCGTGCTGTGGCTTCTGGTGAACCGCACCCGCGCCGGCAAGGCGGTGCTCGCCGCCTCGATGAATCCGCGCGGCGTGACGCTGCTCGGAATCGAATTGTCGCAAGTCTATATCGCCGTCTGGGCGATTTACGGCGTGCTCGTCGGCATTGCCGGCGTGTTGCTCGGCATGTTTCTCGGCGTGTCGTCCTACAGCGTCGGGCCGCTGACGGCGAGCGCGTTCTCGATTGTGGTGCTTGGCGGGCTCGGCAGCGTCTCGGGCGCGCTGATTGCCGCCTACGTCGTGGGCTATCTCGAAACTATCACGGCCTATCTGATCTCACCGGCCTATCGCACCATCCCGGCACTCTTGCTTCTCGTCGCGGTGATGTATGTCAGTCCGCGCGGCCTGTTGGGGCGGCGCTAGATGGGCTCGCTCTCCACTACGCGCATTCTTCTGATCGCTCTCGGCGTCGTGGTGCTGGCTTCGTTTCTGCCGCTCGGCGTCTCCGGCTACATTCTCGGCCTCCTCACCATCGCCTATTATTTCGGCGTCTTCGCGATGGCCTGGGACCTGCTGTTCGGCTTTGCCGGCGAAGTGAATTTCGGCCCGACATTTCTGATCGGCACCGGCGCCTATACGGCCGGCATTCTCGATAATCTCTACCAGCCGCCGATCTTTGTCTGTGTCGCGGCCGGCGCGCTCGCGGCCGTCGCCGGCGGCGTCGTGCTAGCGCTCCCGGCGCTGCGCGTGCGCGGGCCCTATTTCGGGCTGACCACGCTCGTCGCCGTCTTGATGCTGCAAAACTTCATTGTGGTCGATGCCAGCCTCACCGGCGGCGAGATCGGCCTCACCGTGCCCGACGTGATCACGATCAGTGACGCAAAAAACTACGAGATCGCGCTCTGGTTCATGGCGATAAGCGGCGCCATTCTGTTCGCGCTGTCGCGCTCGCCGGTTGGCCTCATTCTGCAAGCGAGCGGGCAGGATGCCGTGCAGGCGGGCGCACTGGGCTTCAATGTGACCAAACACAAGCTCGCGGCTTTCATCATCAGCGCGTTCTTCTCCGGCTTGGCCGGCGCGATGCTGGTGTTCTATTTCGGCTCCGCATCGGTCGGCACGCTTGTCGACATCACCGTCGGCGTTCAGATCATCATCGCCGCGGTGCTCGGCGGCCGGCGCACCATTCTGGGCGGCGTGCTCGGCGCCGTCTTTCTCATCGCCATGAGCGAGGCGCTGCGCCCGCTCGGCGATCTGTCGAACTTCGTCGTCTTCGCCATGGCGCTTGTCGTCGTGCTATTGTTTCCGGGCGGCTTCTTCGGCCTGCTCACACGCAGCAAGGAGCCGTCGTGAGCCTGGCGGAAGCGGCGCATCTCGAGGTCTTAGGCCTCACCAAGCGCTTCGGCGGCCTCGTCGCCGTCAAGGACATGGCGCTTTCCGTGCAGGCCGGCAAGATTTTGGGCCTGATCGGCCCGAACGGCTCCGGCAAATCGACGGTGATGAAGCTCATCATGGGCATCGAGCGGCCCAATGCCGGTTCGGTGCGCATCAATGGCGTCGAGGTTGCCGGCTGGCCGTCGCACAAAATCGCGCGGATGGGTGCCGGCATCGTGTTCCAGCATTCCCGCCCGCTGCACCGTCAGACGGTGCTGGAAAACATCAAGCTCGCGCTTTTGCCGGACAAGCTCACCCGGCTGCTCGCCGATCCCGATACCGACGCGCGCGCCCGCGCCATTGCCGCGCGTGTTGGCCTCACTGGTGTGCTCGACCGGCGCCCGGCCACGCTGCCATTCGCCGATCTGCGCAAGATCGAGATCGCCAAGGCAATCGCGCGCGATCCGAAAGTGCTTCTGATCGACGAGCCGTTTGCCGGCCTTACTTCGACGGAAACGCGGGCCTTCTCCGACCTGATCTGCGAGCTGCGCGACGACGGCCGCGCCATCCTGCTCGTCGATCACAATGTGAAGAGCGTCGCGCGCCTGGTCGATCGCGTGCTCGCCATGTATGTCGGCGAGCGCATTGCCGAGGGCAGCGCCGAAGAAGTGATGCGCGACCAAACCGTGCGCCGCGTCTATCTCGGCGGCAGCATGGAAACCGAGGCGCGGCCGGAATCCTCATTTCGCGACCGCACCACGCCGTTTCTGGAAGTCGAGAATGTCAGCGTCTTTTACGGCAAGGCCCAGGCGCTGGAGAAAGTGTCGATCCATGTCCATGCCGGCGAGTTCGTCTCCGTGGTCGGGCTCAACGGCGCCGGCAAGACTACATTGTTCAACGCCATTTCCGGCCTATTGCCCCACACCGGCGACATCCGCCGCGAAGGCGCCTCGCTGCGTGACCAGACCGCAGCAAAGATCGCGCGCAACGGCATCGTGCAATGCCCGGAGGGACGCGAGCTTTTCACCGACATGACGGTGCGCGAAAATCTCGACCTCGGCGGCCAGCATCTGCCGCCCGCCGAAGGCGCCGCGCAGATCGCCTGGCTATTCGAGCTGTTCCCGATCTTGAACGAGCGGCAGAAACAAGCCGCCGGCACTTTGTCAGGCGGCGAGCAGCAGATGCTGACCATCGCGCGCGCGTTGATGATGAAACCGAAGCTGTTGATCCTCGACGAGCCGACGCTGGGCCTGGCGCCGGTCATCCTCGAACAGATTTCCAAGGCGCTGGAGAAACTGCGGCAAACGACCCAGATCACCGTCCTGCTCGGAGAGCAGAACGTCACCTTCGCCTTGCCGCACGCCGACCGCGTCTATGTGCTCGAACACGCGCGCATCGTCTGGGAAGGCGAACCGGCAAAATTCGCGGCGGGCGCCGGCGCGGGATATTTATAGGCATTTCGCTCAACCCATCCTGCGTCCGCGCGCCGCGGCCAAAAACCTAGGCTGAAAGATTTCCAAGAACGCCTGCGAGGCGGGCATCAGTGTTTTCTCGCCGAGCCTGAGAATTCCGATGCGGCGCGTGATCGCCGGCCGCAGCGGCTTCACCGCGATCGAGGAGCCGTTCGCAGGCGGCAGCGCCGACGCCGGAACGACGGCAATGCCCAGCCCACGGGCCACGAAATCGAACAGCGAACCAAACTGATTGGTGACGATGCTGTGGTTGAACACAACGCCGCGATCATTGGCGGCGATATCGAGCGTGCGCCGCAGCCCTGAATCGCTCGGCATCGAAATCATCGGCTCGCCGCCGACGTCCTTTAGCGAGACGAACGGCACGCGTTAAGGCGATGGCGCCTCGGCATCACGACATAGCATGGTTCATTGACGATCGTCTCTGCGACAATGCCCTCGGCGAGCCCGGTCGCATTGCCGATGCCGAAATCAGCAACGCCGTTGCGAACATCTTCGGCGACGGCGCTGGTCAAGCCCTCCCTGATCTGGACATGCATCTTCGGGTGCTTCTTGCGGAACGCGACCAGCGCCGCCGGAAGCACGCGATGCGATATCGACATCAGGCTCGAAATGATGAGCTGTCCCCGCATCTGCCCGTCGAGATCGCGTGCCTTTTGCGATTGCTGAAGAAATTCGCCGAGAAGCCGCTCGGCCGCGGGGATGAATTCGCGTCCAGCTTCGGTCTGCGACACGCTGCGCGTGCCGCGCGCAAAGAGTTTGACGCCCAATCGCGCCTCGGCCTGCTGGACGATCCGGCTCACGCCGGGCTGCGACATCCGCAGATATGACGCCGCCGCAATGAAGCTGCCGAACCGTGCCAGCGTCACCACCGTGCGCAGGTGCTTCATCGATAGATTCGGAACATCCAGCAGATCGGCCATAGCGGTGCCTCCATTCATGCAATAATCGCATGAAAAATCGTCATTCATTTCAAATTGACATTGATGCCGTCGGCTTGTCAAAGTGATGGCTGCGCGATTTTACGGCGCGCAGGAACGCCCGCGCGGTCCGGCTTCTTTCGGTGGCGGACCGCGATCAGCGCAAACCCGGCAAAGGCAAAGAGGGTCATCATATGCAGCGCGATCGGATCGAAGTGAAAATGTATTCGGACTTCAAAAGTCCCTATGCCTTCCTGGCCTTCGATCCGGCTTTTGCGCTTGAGGACAAGTATCACATCGCGCTGAAATGGAAGCCGTTTCAGTTGCGCCTTAAGGGCAAAGGACAACGCAGCCAGTATTCCGAATACAAGGTGAAATACTCCTATATGGACGCGCGGCGCTGGGCCAATATGCGTGGCGGGCTGATGATCCGCGGCCCGCTGAAGATTTTCGACACCACGCCGGCGCTGATCGGCGGCCTCTACGCGGAGAAGCACGGCAAGCTGCGCGCCTATGGCAATAAGGTCTTCGACCTGTTCTTCAGACGCGAGCTTGCCGCCGACGAGGCTGATGCCGTCGCGCCGGTGATCGAAAGCATCGGGCTCGCCGCGCCTGGCTTTCGCGACTACCTCGCCGGCGAAGGACCTTCTGACTATGAGCGCGCCCAGGAGGACGCGGTGGCCGACCAGGTGTTCGGCGTGCCGATGTTCTACTTCGAGAACGAGCCGTTCTGGGGCTACGACCGCATGGACCTTCTCGAGCACAGGCTCGCCGAAGCCGGCCTCAAGCGCGAACAATCGCTCAAGCAGGCAGTGTGAAGGCCGCGCGATGCTGGACCTTTATTTCTGGACCACGCCCAACGGCTACAAGGTCACGATCCTGCTCGAAGAGCTGGGGCTCGAGTATAACGTCGTGCCGGTCCATATCGGTAAGGGCGAGCAGTTCAATCCCGATTTCTTGAAGATCAGTCCGAACAACAAGATCCCGGCGCTGGTCGATCAAGAGGCGGCCGACGGCAAGCCGCTTGCGCTGTTCGAGTCCGGCGCCATCATGATGTATCTCGCCGAGAAGGCGGGCTTCCGCTTCATGCCCGCCGGCCTGCGGCAGCGCTACGACGTCGTGCAGTGGCTGATGTTCCAGATGGGCGGCATTGGGCCGATGCTCGGACAAGCGCATCATTTCCGCCGCTACGCCAAGGAGCAAATCCCCTACGCCATCGAGCGCTATACTGACGAAGCAACGAGGCTTTATCGCGTCCTCGATAAACGGCTTGGTGAAGCCGAATATCTCGCCGGCGAATATTCCATCGCCGACATGGCGGTCTATCCCTGGCTGCGGCCGCACAAATGGCAAGGCCAGGACGTCGCCGCGTGGCCGAATTTGCAGCGCTGGTACGGCGCGGTGCGCGCCCGCCCCGCGGTGCAGCGCGGCTTGGCCGTGATGGCAGATCGGTTGGAGAAAAACTGGGAAAAGCCTACGGGCTATTCCTGGGATGTTCTATTCGGGCAAAAGCAATTCGAAGCGCGCTGATCGCGAGCCCTGCGCCGCGCTTGCAATACGACGGTGATGAGCGATGAAGAATTTGCCGATGCTCAAAGGCTATCGCGTGCTCGATATCGGGCAATTTGTCGCCGCGCCGACCTGCACCCGTATCCTCGCCGAGATGGGCGCCGAGGTCATCAAGCTCGAACTTGCCCCGTTCGGCGATCGCGGCCGCTTTGCCGGCGACAAGCCGCGCGATCCGGAACTGAAGAAATCGTCGCAAAGCACCTATTACTTTCAACACAATCACTCGAAAAAATCCCTGGCCGTCGACATCAAGCAGGACCGCGGCCGCGAGCTCGTCTACGCGCTCATTCCGAAAATCGATGTCGTGGTCGAGAATTTCGCGCCGGGCGTCATGGCGCGCGCCGGCTTCGGCTATGACAAGCTGTGCGGCATCAATCCAAAGCTGATCATGTGCTCGATCTCGCTCGCCGGACAATCTGGCCCGCTGAGCGACAAGCCCGGCTTCGACTATATGGGCGCGGCTTATGCCGGCATCACCTCGTGCATCGGCGAAACCGACCGCGGGCCCGCCCAATTGCCGATCGCCATCAGCGACAGCTCAACCGGCGTGACGGCGGCGATGGCGGTGGGTTTTGCGCTCCTGCATCGCGAGCGCACCGGTGAGGGGCAATACATCGATTGCTCGCTGCTGGACACTTATTTCAACATGCACGAAGTGAACGTGCCGAAATCGTCGCTGCGCGGCGCGCAATTCCACCCACCGCGCATGGGATCGTTACACCCCGACGGCGGCCCGACCGGCGTGTTCCGTTGCCGCGACGACCAGTTCGTCGCCATCATGGTGCTGCCGCATCAATGGCCGCTGCTGGTGAAGGCCATGAACATGCCTGAACTGGCGGAAGACGTCCGGTTTCGCGATGCGCGGGGGCGGCGCGACAACAATGAGGCGTTGAAGGACGTCATCGAGAGCTGGCTCAAGAATTTCGTAAACCGCGACCAGGCCATTGCGGCGCTTGAGGCCGAGCGCGTTCCCTGCGCGCCGGTGCTGAGCCTGCATGAAGCCATGGCGCATCCGCATCTGCGCGAGCGCGGTACCGTGCGCCGCGTCACCGATCTCGACATCGGCGCCTTCGATATTCCAGGGCTGGCGGCTAAGTTTTCGCATTGGCCGCCCGCAACCGAGATCAAGGCCGACCGTCTCGGCGAGCACAACGAGGAAATTCTGCACGACGTCTTGGGATTGAGCGAGGCCGAGATCCGGCAGCTCTATCGCGACAGGACGATCGTTCACGATCCTTTGCTCGAAAGGCAGATGCGGGGCGCTGACAGCGAACGCGCAGCCGCCGTAAAATAGGTCTCATCTGCGACGCCGGCAGCGGACGGTTCCTGCCGGTAAAAAAACTTCAGCACAGGAGACTTCGATGATCCGCAAGGCGAAAGCGGTTTGGCGCGGCACCGGACGCGCTGGCACCGGCAACCTGTCGACCGATTCCGGCGTGCTCGCGCAAACGGCCTATTCGTTCAAGACGCGTTTTGAGAACGAGAAAGGCACCAATCCCGAAGAGCTGATCGCCGCCGCGCATGCCGGCTGCTTCACCATGGCGCTGGCGTTCCAGTTGCAGGGCGCGGGCTTCACGCCGACCGAGCTCAGCACCGAGGCGGCCGTCAGCCTCGATCCCGAAGGCCAGGGTTTTCGCATTACGAAATCCGCTTTGACGCTGCGCGCCAGCGTACCCAATCTCGACGAAGCGACGTTCAAGAAACTCGCCGGCGACGCCGAGAAGAATTGCCCGGTGTCCAAAGTTCTCAACGCCCAGATCACGCTGGACGCCAAGCTCGGCTGACGTTGCGAGGAGCCGCCTCGCTCCTCGCGACGGCACCTAATGCAAGAAATCAATCATCGCAGTCTCGGCGAGCACAGCTTCCGGAATGCTGTGGCGCGCCGACCGCGCCCGCTCCTCCGCCGTCTGCGTCGCTTGCAGATAGGCGCCGAGGTGGCGCGCGCGCTCGATGATTTTTCTGTTGTCCGGCAAGCGCGCCGCCTCAAAGCTGAGGAGCGATGATTCGATATCGTCGCCGTCGAGCGCAGCAGCCAGCGCCGCCGCGTCGTCGGCAGCCTTCGACACGCCGGCCGCGACATGCGGCCGCGCCACGAAGGCGGCATCGCCGACGATGGCGACCCGCCCGAAGGCCAGATGCGGGCTTTCCAGGTCATAGATCGGCTGCAGGATCGGCTCGTCGATAAGGCGGACGATTTCGCGGAATTGCGGCGCCAACAGCCGCTCGGCCGCCGCCCGCATCGCGGCGATCGGTTCGGCGCGGATCAGCGGCGGCGGGATCGAGATCGAATGTGCAACGCCGTTCTTGTCGGTGAGGAGGCCCGGCAGTTCCTTCGCCTCGTCCGCCGGGCGGTACCACACCACATTGTAGCGGCGCTGGCCGACGCGAAGCTCGTTATCCGGACCCGCAACCGGATAGCCGAGACATTGCTCGCCGGGCGGCAGGCAGAACGTCATCGCCATGAAGAACTCGCGGTGGATGGCGGGCGGGATCGCGCGCTCAGGCAATAGCGCGCGCCAGGCGACGTAGCCGGCATAGAGCGGCGCGACATCGGGCAGGCATTGCTGCCGCACGGTCGAGCGCAACCCATCGGCGCCGATCAGCACGTCGGCCCGCATCGTGCTACCATCGCTGAAGTGGGCGACAACCCCACTGGCATTCTGCTCGAAGGCCTTGAGACCGCAGGCGCGGTGATAGCGTTCAGGCGGAAACACATCGCGCAGCACGCGATAGACGCGCTCCCAGGCGGTGAGCACCTGAGGGCATTCGATCGTCGCGGTGACGCTGCCGGTCCGGTCCAGGATTTTGCGCGTCGTCATGGCGACGCCGAGGTCGCTGGTATCGAGCCCAAGCGCTTTGAGCCGCGCGATCAGTTCGGCTTGGGCGACGATGCCGGCGCCGCGGCCGGCCAGTTCCTTCTCGACGCGCTCGAAAATGTCGACGTCCCAGCCGCGCCGCATCAGCGTGATGCCGGCCAAAAGCCCGCTCATCGAGCCGCCGATCACGAGCGCCCGACGTGTCCTCGCCATATGAAAATCCCGCTATTTCCGAGCTATTGCGACTATTTCCTAAGCCGGAAAGGTTTTCTATATTGTGCCTAGAATCTTTGGAGGAAAAGCATGGCCCTGACCATGATGGATAAGACGAGCGACCGTGCCGACAAATCGGCGTGGCCTCCGGCAATTGCGGCGGAGTTCGAGCGCGAGCGGCAGAACAATAACGGCTGCGTCGGCTCCACGCTCCTGTCCGAGAACGAGAAGGTCCGGGTCTGGATCATCCGCCTCGGGCCCGGCGAGCGGATCGGCTTTCATCGCCATGTGCTCGATTACTTCTGGACCGCGGTTTCGGGCGGACGCGGCCGTCAGCACATCCACGACGGCACCACGGTCGAATATAGCTATGTGCCTGGCGAGACCCGGCACGAGACCTATGGTCCCGGCGAGTTCAAGGTCCACGACCTCGAAAATCTCGGCGACAAAGAGATGGTTTTCATGACCATCGAGTTTCTCAACAGCGCCAATAAGCCGCTCGCTATTCCGGACAAAGTCCGCGCCGCGGCGTGATAAACGTCGTCTGGGACGCTCCGCGACAGCGGGGCATCCGGTATTGTGGGTCGTGGGGAATACCTCGTAAGAGGTGGGAGACCCAAAATGGCCGAAGGTCCCCAAGGGGCTGCAGGCCCAAGAAGGTTACCTGATCGTCCGCTAATACGGATGATGACTGCAAAAGACAGCGTAGCCAGAGGGGGAAGGGCCGCCACGCGCGCGTGGCGGCTCAGTAGCTGAGTAATGATTTTTTCGTTCGATCTTCTCATCAATGCGATCGTTTCCGGCATCCTGATCGGCGGATTCTATGCCGCGGTGACGTCGGGCGTGTCGCTGTCTTTCGGCATCCTCGACATCGTCAATATCGCCCATCCGGCCTTCATCATCCTCGGCTCATATGTGGCTTACATCGCCAACGCGACGTTTGGGATCGATCCCATCATCGCCGCTATCATCGCCATCCCGCTGTTCTACGTGCTCGGCGCCGCGATCTATCAGATCTATTACGTGTCGTTCGAGAAACGCGGCCAGGAATCGCTGCGCGGCCTTGCCTTCTTCTTCGGTATTCTGTTCATCACCGAGGTGACGCTCGTTCTGTATTTCGGCGTCGATTACCGCTACGTCGATGCGCGCTATATCGGGCCGACCTTACATTTCGGCTTCGTCGATGTGCCGTTGCGCATTCTCGTTCCGTGCCTGGTTTCGCTTCTGCTGATCACGGTGCTGCAGCTGATCCTCACCCGCACCTTCATCGGCCGCGCCATCATGGCGGTGGCGCAGGATCAGCTCGCGCTACGCCTCATGGCGGTCAATCCAGTCCGCATCAAACGCATCGCATTCGGCCTCTCGATCGCGACCGCTTCGCTCGCCGGCGCGTTTCTCATCATCATCCAGCCGGTCGAGCCGTCGGTCGGCCGCGAATATATCGGCCGCGTCTTTGCCATCTGCGTGCTCGGCGGCATGGGCAGCCTGCCCGGAACCGTGATCGCGGCGATGCTGATCGGCATTGTCGAAAGCCTCACCGCGACATTCTATGGCCCGTCCTGGGCGCCCGCGGTGTCGTTTGGATTCCTGTTGCTGACGCTGGCGGTCCGGCCTGCCGGCCTGTTGGGACGCTGAACCGTGCGCACGCCGCTCTTTCTCTTCGTCTGGCTTGGCATCGCCGCCGCGATATTCGGCGCCGCGATCGCGTTCGGCAACGATTACATCTTTTTTGCCGGCTACGTCGTGATGCAATATGTCGTGCTGTCGACCGCGTGGAACATTCTCGGCGGCTATTGCGGCTACGTGAATTTCGGCTCGGCCGCGTTCTTCGCACTCGGCGCTTATTCGACGGTCGCAATCTACAAACTCATAACCGAAAACGACTTCTATCGGATGCCGATGCCGGCTCTCATGCTGGTTGGCGGCGCGGTATCGGGCCTGGTCGGTTTCGGCATGGGTTACCTGACGCTGCGACTGCGCGGCGCGTTCTTTGCCATCGCCACGCTCGCGCTCGCGGTGGTGCTGCAAACACTGGTCGTCAACTGGGACTATGTCGGCGGCTCGCGCGGCGCCTATATCATGCGCCCCGAGGAAATCGCGCCGATCGGCAATTACATCAGATACCTGTTCCTGATGATGATGCTCTTGGCGGTCGGCGCGGTCACCATCGCGCGGCTGATCGAGCATTCCCGCCTCGGATACGGCTTTGCCACCATCCGCGACGACGAACTGGCGGCGGAAGCGTGCGGCGTACCGACGCTGAAATTAAAGCTCATCGCCACGACGATTTCCGGCGCGCTGATGGGAATGGCCGGCGCGCCGTTTCCCTACTACATCAGCTATCTGCAACCGTCGTCCACCTTCGGGCTGGACTATGCCGTCAATTCGATCGCCATGCCGCTGATCGGCGGCACGACGAGCTGGATCGGACCGCTGGTCGGCGCCGTGCTGCTCGGTTCGCTGCAGCAGATCGCGACCGTCACGATCTCCTCGGCAGTCAATCTCCTGATCGTCGGCTGCCTCCTCGTCGGTTTCGTCATCGTCGCGCCGAATGGCATTGTCGGCCTCGTTCAAAAATATTTGCAGCGCAAGCCGGAGGAATTCGTCGGCCGCCGCCACATCGAGACCGAGACGCCGGAGACGGTACCATGAGCGAAGCGCTCCTCGGGATCGATAATCTCAGCAAGCGTTTCGGCGGCTTCGTCGCGCTGGACAATATTTCGCTGTCGGTGCCGGCGGGTGAGCGCCTCGGCCTGATCGGGCCGAACGGCTCCGGCAAATCGACGCTGGTCAATTGCATTTGCGGCACCCTGCACAACGAACAAGGCACCGTGAACTTCGATGGCAAGAAGCTCGACGGGCTCGATGCGCATCAGCGCACCCATCTCGGCCTGGCGCGCAGCTTTCAGCTGCCGCGGCCTTTCGCCAGCATGAATCTCGCCGACAATATACGCATCCCCCTCCTCTACACCGTCGGGGCGCGCGGCATTCACCTGTCAAAACAGGCGATCGCGGACCGCTGCGCCACCCTGCTGCACGAAGTCGGCCTTGAAGCCAAGGCGCGGCATTTGCCGCGCGACCTCACGCAGGTCGAGATGCGCAAGCTCGAACTGGCGCGCGCCATGGCGGCGGAGCCGAAACTTCTGATCGCAGACGAGTCGATGGCGGGCCTGACCCATTCCGAAGTCGAGGACATCTTGACGCTTCTCGTTCGGCTCAACGAGCAAGGCGTCACCGTCATCCTAATCGAGCACATCATGAGCGCCGTCATGAGCTTCTCGCGCCGTCTCGTCGTCTTGGTCTCGGGGAAGAAGATCGCCGATGGACCGCCGGACCTGGTCGTGCGCGATCCGGAAGTGGAGAGGGCCTATCTTGGCTAATAGCCTCACCATCTCCGGTATCCACGCCGCCTACGGCGCCGTACGCGTGATCGACGACGTCTCGCTCAACGTCGCCGGCGGCGAAACCGTCGCGCTCCTTGGCACCAACGGCAACGGCAAATCGACGCTCATGAAATGCGTCATGGGCATCGTGCGACCGAGCGCAGGCTCGATCATCGCCGAGATCGACGGCATCAATCACGATCTGGTCGGCCGCACCACGGAGGAAATCGTCGATCTCGGCATCGCGCTGGTGCCGGAAGGACGCCGGCTATTTCCGCTCTTGACGGTCGAGGAAAATCTCCTGCTTGGCGCGTATCGCGCCACGGCGCGCCGCGAGCTCGCGCGCAACCTCGCCGTCTGTTATGAGACCTTTCCGCCGCTTGCCGAGCGGCGGCGGCAGCACGCCGGCAGCTTGTCGGGCGGCGAGCAGCAAATGCTGGCGCTTGGCCGCGCCTTGATGCTGGCGCCGAAGATCCTTTTGGTCGACGAGCCGTCGGTCGGCTTGGCGCCGATCCTGGTCAGCCGCACCATCGACGCCATCAACGAAATGAAAGAGCGCTACTCGCTCACGGTGCTGATGGCGGAACAGAACTTCAATCAGGCGATCCGCATCGCCGACCGTGGTTATGTCATCGTCCATGGCAAGATCGCCTTCGAGGGCCGCTCGGTCGACGAGCTCAACAACAACGATCTGATCAAGAAATTCTATCTCGGGCTGTAAGGGGTCGCATCTGCGGCCAGGCCCGCTGCGCCGAACCTTCCCTTCACCGCACCGGAAAATCGAAATAAGTGTCGGGAAACGGCTCCGGGGTGAGCGTGAAGTGCCACCACTCTTTTTCGTAGTTGCGAAAGCCGCGCCGGCGCATGGCCGCACTGAGCAACATGCGGTTGGCGTGCTGTTCGGCGCTGACGGTCGGGTCGGCGGTCCACGACATCGGGCTGAAGAAGTCGAAATGGGTGCCCATATCGAGCTCGGTTCCGTCCATGCTTGCAAGCGTCATGTCGATGGTCGAGCCGCGCGAATGCCCGGAATGGGAAGCGATATAGCCGTCGCGGAACAGCGTCCGCTTATCGACATTCGGATAAAATTCGGCCCGCGCCGCCTGGTCGTTGAAGTCGCGCGCCCAGCGGATGAAATTCTCCACCGCGCGCGTCGGCCGGTAGCAGTCGAACGCCTTGATGACGAAACCGCGCGGTGCGAGATCGCGCGCGACATTGGCGAGCGCCTCGGCGGCCTCCCGCGTCAAGAGGCAACGCGGCGCCTCGTAACCGTCGATCGGCCGGCCGGTGAAATTATGCGCGCCGGCATAGCGCATTTCGGCGATCAGCCCCGGCACGATCGTCGCGGCATCGACGAATGCCGCGGGCCGCTCTTTCACGGCGTCTTGCAAGGCGTCTTGCGCAATCGCCGTTTGCGCGCCGAAGACCGCCACCAGCGCGAAAGATCGGGCAAAACCGGATTTCAGCATTTCAGCACGGGCCGGCATTGACTTCGACGGTGACGTGACACAAGCCGGCGAGGCCATCCAGCCGCTGTTTGTAAACCGCGGGCGCTTGCGGCGCCTCGGAAACGACAGACGCCATGACCGCAATATGTCCCGGCCCCACTTGCCAGACATGCAGGTCGCAGATGCGGTCGCCGTCGATCTCCATGCGCGTGCGGGTCCGCCGCGTCAGATCGGGATCGGGAACGGCATCGAGAAGCACGCGGCCCGCGGCGCGCAGAAGACCGAAGGACCAGCTCGCGATCACGGCCGAACCGACCAGCCCGACCAGCGGATCGATAAAATCCCAGCCGAATTTCCAGGCGACGCATAATCCCGCAATAGTCAAGATTGAGGTCAAGGCGTCCGCCAAGACGTGGACATAGGCGGCGCGAAGATTGATGTCATGATGAGCTGCGTCGTTGCCTCCACTGGGGTCGTGGTCGTGGTCATGACCATGGTCGTGGTCGTGCGCATGGTCCGGATCATCGTGTGTATGCGAGTAGGTTTGAGCATGTGCGTGACCGTGGCTGTGTTCGTCGCGCAATAGCCACGCACTCACAAGGTTGACGCACAGCCCGAGCGCGGCGATCGGAATGGCGTCCTGAAAATGGATGGCGACCGGAGCAGTCAGCCGCATGATCGATTCGTAAGCGATGCCGAGCGCAACTATTCCCAATATGATGGCGCTGGAGAACGCGGCAAGCTCGCCGAACTTACCGGTGCCGAGCGAAAAGCGCTGGTCGTCGGCGTGGCGGCGAGCAAACAGATAGGCAAAGCCCGCGATCGCCAGTGCCGCGACGTGGGTTCCCATGTGCCAGCCGTCCGCGACGAGCGCGATGGAGCCGAACAGCGTGCCGCCGACGATCTCGGCCACCATCATGAACGCCGTCAGCGCCACGACGCTCCAAGTCCGCCGCTCGTGCGCGGCATGGTGCTTGCCGAGGAAAGCATGATCGTGCGTCCACTGGCCGACCGAGTGCGAATGCGATGATTGCATGAGCGGTGTATGCCCGAGTTTTGGATGACACTTCGAAGCCGAATGCCGCGCTTCTTTACTGAGCTTCCAATTCGGCCGCCAGCTTAGCATCTGCCGCAAAAGGGCGCATAGCCCGCCCGATTTTGCAAATAGCAATTGCTCGCTGTCGGCCCTGTTCCCGGCAATATTTACCAGACCGGCAAAGCCAAGAGTCGGAAGTTGAACGCTGAATTGAACGCCTGTTCGGCTACTGACAGGCTGACACCCACTGCCCTTCAAGCATATCCAGCGAGTCGATCGTCTGTCCGCCGATGGCCGCCTGGGTTCGCACTGTTGCCGTGTAGTGCCGCGTGCTGTCGAAGTTGAACGCACCAGTCAATTCGACATTGAGCTGGCCCTTGCAGACCAGGCGCCAGTTGAGCCGCGTGCCGTCGAGCTTGCGCTCGATCGGCGCGCACTCCGAATTGATGGTGCGCGGGACCGGTGAGAACGTCGTGGCGAGGTCGCGCGTCTCGTCCGCGGTCAGGCATTTTGACGATTCGTGCGGCGGACTGACCACACCCTCGGATTTGGTCTGGCCGTTGATTCGCCACAGACCGGGTTCGATGCCGTCGGCGCGGGCGATCGCGACGGCGGAAAGCAACCCGATAAAGGCAAAAATCCACAACACGGCAGCGCCGGTCACGCGATAACACACAAACATCATTGCCCATTACCTTCCTGGCGTAAGCCCGCCGTGGTGACGCCGGCCGCCGTTAACCGCCCAGTAACCATAAACCCGGCACATTTTGCCTGAGAGGCGTACCAGTTACCACCTTCACTCTTCGGGCGAAGCCTTGGACGCAGGCGCAGCTCCACTTCTCCATGCCAGCGGCATTTCTGCCGCCACGCATAGCTTTGAATCGCACGACCGCAGACGGAGCCGACCGACCGGCATGACCGACGCAACTTCGGCGGAGAGCGGGGACACCGCCCTATCCCGGCTCGCCGACCTCGGCACAATGCTGCGGCGGGGCGATATCGGGCTTGCGCTCGGCATCCTGACGATCCTCGTGATCCTCATTCTGCCGTTGCCGCCGGTGCTGCTCGATTTCGCGCTGGCGATCTCGATCACGTTCTCCATTCTGATCCTGATGACGTCGCTGTTCATCCATACGCCGCTCGAATTCTCGGCGTTTCCGACTGTGCTCCTGATCTCGACCATGCTGCGGCTGTCGCTGAATCTCGCCTCGACGCGGCTCATCCTGGCGCACGGCCACGAAGGCACCGCCGCCGCCGGTCACGTCATCGAGGCGTTTGGCCACTTCGTGATGAGCGGCAATTTCGTGATCGGCATCATCGTGTTCACGATCCTGGTGATCGTGAATTTCGTGGTCATCACCAAGGGCTCCGGGCGCATCGCCGAAGTGGCCGCACGCTTCCACTTGGACGGCATGCCCGGCAAGCAGATGGCGATCGATGCCGACCTCAATGCCGGCCTGATCGACGACAAGGAAGCACGGCGGCGGCGGAAAACGCTCGAAGATGAATCCGGCTTCTTCGGCGCCATGGACGGCGCCTCGAAATTCGTCCGCGGCGACGCCATCGCGGGCCTCCTCGTCGTCATGATCAACGTCATCGGCGGCATGATCATCGGCATCGTGCAGGAAGGCCTGAGTTTCGCCGAAGCCGCCCGTAGCTACACCCTCCTCACCGTCGGCGACGGCCTGGTGACGCAGGTGCCGGCGCTGATCGTTTCGACCGCTGCGGGCCTTCTGGTGTCGAAGGCGGGCGTCAGCGGGGCCGCCGACAAGGCGCTCCTTGGCCAGCTCTCCGGCTATCCCAAGGCGCTCGGAATGTCGGGCGGCGTCATGCTGGTCATGGCGCTCCTGCCGGGTATTCCAATGATTCCGTTTCTCGCATTTAGGAGGCGGCACGGCGGCGCTCGCTTTTATGATCGATCGCCGCGGCAAGCAGGCGGTCGTCGCCGAAACAAAAAAGACCGAAGCCGCCAGGCCGCGCCGGCCGAGGAGCCGATCACGCAATCGCTCAAGATCGACGAGCTGAAGGTCGAGCTGGGCTACGCGCTGTTGCCGCTGGTCAATGCGCCGGACGGCACCGACCGATTGACGGAGCAAATCAAGGCGCTGCGCCGGTCGCTGGCGATCGAAATGGGCTTCGTCATGCCGTCCGTGCGCCTCCTCGACAATATGCAGCTCGACGCCAACACCTATGTCATCAAGATCAAAGAGGTCGAAGCCGGCAGCGGCCGGGTCTGGTTCGGCCATTACATGGTCATGGATCCGTCCGGCAATCAGGTGACGCTGCCTGGCACCCACACCACCGAGCCGACCTTCGGGCTGCCGGCAACCTGGATCGATGCCGCGTTGAAAGAGGAAGCTTCGGTGAAGGGCCTGACCGTCGTCGACGCCGCGACGGTGCTCGCCACCCATCTCACCGAGCTGATCAAAGGCAATATGTCGGAGCTCCTCTCCTATGGCGAGGTGCAGAAACTGATCAAGGAACTGCCGAAGGAGCAAGGCGAGCTGATCAAGGACATCGTGCCGGGCCAGATCACGATCTCTGGAATCCAGCGCGTGTTGCAGATCCTGCTCGCCGAGCGCGTCTCGATCCGCGACCTCTCGACCATCCTCGAAGGCATTGCCGACGGCCTACCCTCGACCCGCAACACCACGATGCTGGCCGAGCATGTGCGCGCACGATTGGCGCGTCAGCTCTGCGCCCAGCATTTGACCGTGGACGGCACGCTGCCGATCATCGCGCTGACCGCGAAATGGGAGCAGGCCTTTGCGGAGTCGATTGTCGGCCAGGGCGACGACCGCAGCCTCGCCATGCAACCGTCAAAGCTCACCGAATTCATCAATCTGGTCAGGGAGAAATTCGAGCAGGCGGCGCGCGAAGGCGAGGCGCCGGTGCTGGTCACCTCACCGGCCGTCCGGCCGTTCGTGCGCGGCATCGTCGAGCGCTTCCGCGCCCAGACCACGGTGCTGGCGCAATCCGAAATTCACCCCCGCGCGCGGCTGAAGACGGTCGGCAGTATCTAAAAGCACGCTTAGAGCATGATCCCGAAAAGTGGCTACCGGTTTTCGGAAAAGATCATGCTCAATCAAAAAGCTATGGCGCGACCGAGAGGCCGACGACGTGATGCCGCTCGATGAAGCGCGCCACCAAGCCTGAGCTTTTGGCCTCGGCGACGAAGTCGCGAAGAAACGCCGCCCCCGCCGCATTGCTTTTGGCCGTGCCGATCGCCTGCTGCACTGCGGTGAAATTGCCCGGAAGGATTTTGCTACCCGGGACCTTCTTGACGTCTTCCAGCAAGGCCGGCCGCAAGCTCGCCATGGCCTCGAGACCTTCGGCGACGAACTGATTGATCGGTCCCTCCGCCGTGTCCGAACGCAACACGGTGGCGTGCCTGATATTGCGCTCGAGCCATAGATCATAGGCCGTGCCACGCTTCACCGCGATGCGCACTCCGGCCTGATCGACATCGGCGGCCGTCTTGAACGGCGAATTCGCCGGCACCAGGTAGGTCGCTTCGATCTCGCAATAGGCCGCGGTGAATTCGATCTTTTCCGCCCGCGCCGGTTCGGCGCCGATGAGGCCGATATCCCAGGCGCTGGTGCCGGCGGCGTCAGCCAAAATCGACGGTTTTTCGTATTTGACATATCTGACCGGTACGCCGAGGCGCTTGGCGATTTCGGCTGCCATGTCGGGCGAAACTCCCGCCGGATCGCCAGAGGGGGTCCGCCCTGTCACTAAAAGCATGTTGCTCATATTGATGCCGGCGCGAAGAACGCCAGTCGGGGCAAGTTCTGAAACGACCCGTTTCGAAACGATCTCACTCACGGCTTCTTCCCCAAATAAGAGACATGGCGTCCATCCCGGCACGCCCTGAGGGAACCCAATCCCACATCAAGCGTTATCACGGGTGTTCAAGGTTCTGTGAAGACGCATTTTTGTGTCGGGGGTCACACCCCACCTCTTCTAACTAAGCAAACTTGAAACTTAGCGAACTTGTATTTGCGAGTCAGTTGAACCCTTTTGCCCGGCTGCTGCGACTAATAAGCAGAAACGGGAGGTGGCAATGAACCATTCTATGTACAGCGCCGACCGCGCGACCCATTTGAAGATTGTACTGATTGGCCTTCTCTGCGCGACCGTCGTCGCGGTGGTTGGTATTTTCGCCAATGTCGGCGGCGGCATCGACCTCGGCACGGCGCCGCTGGTCAAGGCGGGTGCACCTACCGCTGTGAGCGGGCAAATCCCGACCATCCGGTAATCAGTTACTTTCTGTGATGTTCTAAGGTTTTGGTGGTCCAAGGGCCCGTGTCTGGCGCGGGCCCAAAAGATGTTTGTTGGCCTATCTCAGCCCGCCGGACCTGGCAGCGATTCCACCGTTCGACCCTTGAACAGGATCGGACCGGTGGGCACGCCGGTCGTCGAGCCGCCCGCCGGTTCGAGCGAGATGGCGTAGCTGGCCGTGCGGATCGTGTCGGCGTCGAAGCTTGCCGGCACCGCGCGTGCGGTGAATTCGCTGTCGCCGACCACGCCGAGCGAGCGCGGAGCCGGATATTTACTCGAGATCAGCCACAGTTCGTAACTGCGGCCCGGCTCCGGCGCCGCCGATACGCGCCGCACCGTGAGCGTGCGGCTCTGCGGATCGACCGAGACCAGAAATGCTGGCGTCGTCGGATCCTGCTGCAGCACCGCGACCAGGCGCGAGGGCGGCGGCGCCACTTGCGCCGTCACCGTGGCGGGGGCTTGCCGGCTCACCGGGATAAGGCCCGGCGCGAACTGCGAAACCGCAACATAGACCGCGAGCAGCGCCGCGATCGCGCTCATGGCGACCGTGATGCGGCGCCAGCGCCGCACCCTGCGCGCAAGGACGATGACATCGGCGCTGCGCTCGACCTTGGGCGGCGTCAGCGGCGTGAACGGCTCGGGCGGCGGACCTTTGCCGAAGTCCTGCAGCACGACCGCTTTCAGGTCCGCTTCAAAATCCTGCTCCAGATTGGGCTTTTTGGCGATGATGTCGGGTTTCTTCGCAGCGCCCGGTTCGGGCGGCAACAGGCCTGAGACGAACACGTCCGACGGCTCGTCCAAATCGTGCGGCACTTCGGGCAGAGGCCGTCCCAGCAAATCTTCCAAGGCTTGCGAGGCGGTCGGCGAGATTGTCTCGTCCGGCTCTTCGGGAGGCGACTCGGCTACGCCCGCTTCCGGCGGCGGCTCGGCCGCCAATTCGGGCGCGGTTTGCGGCGACGTCTCTTCGATCGGCGGAAATGAGAATTCTTCCTCGGCTATCAGGTGCGGTTCGGGACCCGCAACGTCGGCAGCCATCACTTCGGGACCCGCAATTTGTGGACCTATGACTTCGGTTTTGATCTTGTCCCAAACTTCCGGCGGCGGCTCGACCGCCTCGACCATGACGTTGAGTTCGCCAAGCCGGCGCTCCCATACGCGCACGATCTCGGCAAAGCCCGGATCGATGGCAAGCAAAGCCTCGGCCTGGTCGCGCTCGTCGGCGGACAGCGTCCCGAGCACGTATTCGGCGGCGAGCGCATCTCTGTCGTCGTCGTACATAGCTACCTCAAGCGCGCTTTCGTGCAGGTTCTTTCATGCAAGTTCTTATGATCATCTTGGCCCCATACACTCGCGAATTTCGAGCAGACTGCGGCGGAGCCAGGTCTTGATCGTGTTCACCGGAATATCGAGTTTTTGCGCGAGCTGATCGCGGCTCCAGCCGCTGTAATAGGCGAGCAGCACGATGCGTTGTTTTTCCGGATCGAGCTTGCCGAGGCAGGATAAGAGCCGCTTGAGTTCTTCCGTCATCTCGCGCCGGGCGAGCGGCGCCGGCGTGTCGGCGGCGACCTCCATCGCTTCGGGCTCATCCTCGATCGAGAGATCGCCGCGTTTGCGCACGATGTCGATGGCCCGATTGCGGGCTATCGCCACCATCCAGGTGATCGGGCTCGCGACCTGCGGGTCGAATTGGTCCGCCATCTTCCACACCTTGAGATAGGTCTCCTGCATGACCTCGTCGGCCAATGCCGGCCGCCCCAAGATACGGAGCAATACCCCGTAGAGTTTCGCGCGGGTCGCCGAATACAGGCGCTCGAACGCGGCCTCGTCGCCTTTGGCGACGGCGCCGAGTAGCCAGACGAGCTCCGTCTGCATCAACATGATTGCCCCAGCCAACCGCTGAGCTGGCCCCCCCGCAGGCCCTGCCCCGGATGATTATCGCCGCTGAGGCTAGGTTTCGTCGAGAGCGAAACGACAGTTGAAGCCGCCGAACTGACGGAAATAGCGTCGCATTTTGAGACAGGCCGGACCTGTCGCAGGCGGCGTAATAGGGGCGCGAGCAGAGAAAGACCCAGGTCAGGGGCTCAACCGCGGTGGGGCAGCTGATAAGTTCGACGCTCTAAACTCACGCCGGCGCGGCGCCGCGCATGCGCAACAACGCGATGCCATCAAGCTCGGCTTGCTCGGCGGCATCTTCCGCCTCGCGCTCGCGCATCTGGTCGCGTTCGTCGAGCAGTTCGACCTTTTTCAGTTCGTCGAAAGCTTCGCCGAGTGCCGATTTCGCGTCGTCGAGCTGGATCCGCAGTTCGTCGGCCGAACGCTTGAGATTTTCGCGCCGCGCAATCGCCGCCTTGGCATAGGTCGGGTAGGCAAAATGGCCGGGATCGTGGATTCCGGCGCGATCCTGCTCGACCTTGATCTCGCGCTCGAGCTCGCCGCCCATGCGCTCGAACTCGGCGATCATGGTTTCGATCTGCGCTACCTTGCGCCGCTTCTCGTCGACCTGAAACTTCTTCAGGCGAATGAGCGTCTCACGGGACTTCATCGACTACATACTCCCCCGAAGCCGTCCGACTGTATTGGGGGCGTGCGCCGCCTACCGGCCGCGTAGCGCCCCCGAATGCCGGATCGTGGCATGATAACGTTAGCGTTCGGTTTCCGCGCTTGCCACGATTTGAGCCAACTGGCGATATCCTTCCGCCAAGCTGGTTGCTTCTTCCTTACCTTGGCGCAGGAAATCCTCGAGCGGCTTGTGCAGCCGAATGGCCTCGTCGACGTCGGGGCTTGTCCCGGCGCGGTAGGCCCCAAGCCGGATCAGCTCCTCCATATCTGCATAGGTCGCCATGACCTGACGGGCCTTTGTCAGGGCCGGCAGGTAGGCGGGGTCGGCTGCCCGCGGCATGGTCCGTGAGATCGATTTGAGGATATTGATGGCCGGGTAACGCCCACGCTCGGCAATGGCGCGTTCCATGACGATATGGCCGTCGAGAATACCGCGCACCGCATCGGCGATCGGCTCGTTGTGGTCGTCGCCGTCCACCAGGACCGTGAAGATGCCGGTGATGATGCCCTGCTCCGTGCCGGGCCCCGCCCGTTCCAGAAGCCGCGGCAATTCGGTGAAAACGGTCGGCGTATAGCCCTTGGCGGTCGGCGGTTCGCCGGCCGACAGCCCGATCTCACGCTGCGCCATGGCAAAGCGCGTCACCGAGTCCATCAGCACCAGGACGTCTTTGCCCTCATCGCGAAAATATTCGGCGATAGCCAGCGTCACGTGCGCAGCTTGGCGGCGCATCAGCGCCGGCTCGTCGGAGGTCGAAACCACGACCACCGAGCGGGCGAGACCGGTCTCGCCGAGGTCGTCCTGCAAGAATTCCTGCACTTCACGGCCGCGTTCGCCGATCAACCCGATCACGGTGACATCAGCCGCCACATTGCGCGCCAGCATCGACAACAATACCGATTTGCCGACGCCGGAGCCTGAGAAAATGCCCATGCGTTGGCCGCGGCAGCAGGTGATGAAGGTGTTAAGCGCCCGTACGCCGAGATCGAGCGGCCCGCCGACCCGGCGCCGGGCATGCGCCAGCGGCGGCGTGTTGCGGAACGAATAGGGCGACGGTCCGAACAAGAGCGCGCCCTTGCCGTCGATCGGCTCGCCCAAGGCATTGACGACGCGGCCGAGCCAGCCGGCCGACGGCCGCACCGCGCCGGCGACCGACGTCACCAGCGCCCTGCAGCCACGCCGGACGCCTTCAAGAAGGGCGAAGGGCATCAAGAGCGCGTTGTTATTGGAGAAGCCGACCACCTCGCAGGGAATGTTCTTGCCGGGCGTTTCGATAACCACGCGGGCGCCGACCGACATCGCATGCAGCGGTCCGGCCACTTCGACCATCAACCCGCGCACGCCGACCACGCGGCCGTAGATCTCGATGCCGTCGAGTTCATTAATTTGTTCGGCGAGTGCCTTCATGGCCGGTTCCAAAACCCTTCCGGGCCATCATTTTGGCCACACCGCCGCGGTGTTTCGCATTTCAACGCAAGAATGGTTACTTCCCGCGGTGGTTTATTAATCGCTTATTTACCCGGGACGTTAATCATTGCGCAGTCGTCCTTAGGGGCAAGGCAGGCTCTCCCGGCCAGAATGGATGGGCGAGTCGCATGAATCGGTAGCGCCGAAACTTAATTTGGAACATGAACACGAGCGTGGCCAAAAACTTACTATCGCGCAACATCTTAAGGCGATTCGCAGGAATTTGCCCAGGTAATGCTTGCGCGAGAGAATCAGGTTTTGTTAACCATAGCGCCGTTAGTGTCCCGAATCAGTTTGTGAAAGGCGTTTTCCAGGGGCCGCCGCTGCGGCGCCGACCTTGAGCCTGCGCGGCGAGGAAGGGGACTGGCATGCGCGTATTGCTAATTGAAGACGATAGCGCCACGGCGCAATCGATCGAGCTTATGCTCAAGTCCGAGAGCTTCAACGTCTACACGACGGACCTCGGCGAAGAGGGCATCGATCTCGGCAAGATCTACGACTACGACATCATCCTGCTCGATCTGAACCTGCCGGATATGTCGGGCTTCGAAGTGCTTCGCAGCCTTCGGGTGTCGAAAGTCAAGACGCCGATCCTGATCCTCTCGGGGCTCGCCGGCATCGAAGACAAGGTCAGGGGTCTCGGCTTCGGCGCCGACGACTATATGACCAAGCCCTTCCACAAGGACGAGTTGGTGGCGCGCATCCACGCCATCGTGCGCCGTTCCAAGGGGCACGCCCAGTCGGTCATCAATACCGGCGACCTCTGCGTCAATCTTGATACCAAGACCGTTGAGGTCAACGCCGCCCGCGTCCACCTGACCGGCAAGGAGTACCAGATGCTGGAACTCCTGAGCCTGCGCAAAGGCACGACGCTGACCAAGGAAATGTTCCTCAATCACCTCTATGGCGGCATGGACGAGCCGGAGCTGAAGATCATCGACGTCTTCATCTGCAAGCTCCGCAAGAAGCTCGCCAATGCCTCGAACGGCGAGAACTACATCGAGACGGTGTGGGGCCGCGGCTACGTGCTGCGCGAGCCGAGCGAGGACGAGGCCAAAATCCCGGCCTGAAGCTCCGCGAAAATTCGGAATCAAAAACCCCGGCCAGTGGCCGGGGTTTTTTGTTAGGCGATGAAGCCGCGATTATCGCCCGCCGCGGATCGCGACCAGGCGCGGAGCGGCGCGCGCGCCGTCGAGACCGGACGGACGCGGCGGATTGGTGTTCGGCGCGTAAAGCCCGCGCCGGTCGGCGACCATCTTGAAGCGATCGGTCAGCCCGACCACGGTTTCGGCGGCCCCGAGGACGAGAAAGCCATCGGGCGCGGTGACGCGCGCCAGCCGATTGAGCACGTCGGTCTTGGTCTCGGCATCGAAATAGATCAACACGTTGCGGCAGAACACCAGATCGAACACGCCGAGATGGGAGAAATCGGTGAGCAGATTGAGCTGCCGGTAGCGCACCATGGCGCGCAGTTCCGGCGCGATCTGCCAGAATTCGCCCGACCGCGTGAAATGCTTAACCAGAAACGCAATCGGCAGTCCGCGCTGCACTTCGAATTGGCTGTAAATGCCGGCCCGCGCCTTCTCCAGGACCTCGCCCGACAGATCGGTCGCCAAGAGCTCGATGCGCCAGCCCAAAATCTCGCGCTCGATCTCTTTCAAGCACATCGCCAACGAATATGGCTCCTGGCCGGTCGATGATGCCGCGCACCAGATGCGGATCGAGCGCGCCGTGCGCCGCGCCTCGATCAGCGCCGGCATGATCGTCGCGCGGAAGTGTTCGAACGGCGCCTTGTCGCGAAAGAAGAACGACTCGTTGGTCGTCATCGCTTCGACGACGGTCGTCATCAGGACCGGATCGTGGGCGCCCCGGAGCAGCCCGACCAATTCCCCGAGCGTCATCAGACCGGCCTTGCGCGCCACCGGCAATAGCCTGCTCTCGACCAGATATTGCTTGTCGGCCGACAGCACGAGGCCGGAGCGCTCCTTGAGGTATTTGCGCAGGAAATCGTAATCGTGCGGGGTCATGAGCGATCTCCCGAAAACAAGCGAATGATTTTCGGCGCAATCTGATCGAGCGGCAGAACCGCCGAGCACAAGCCGGCTTGGGCGACGCAACGCGGCATGCCCCAGACCACGCTCGTTGCCTCGTCCTGCGCGATCACGCTGCCGCCGGCCGCCACGATATCGGTCGCGCCGCGGCTGCCGTCGGCGCCCATTCCGGTCAGGACCAGCGCGAGGCTCGCCGGGCCCCACACCGCGGCCGCCGAACTGAACAAGGCATCAACTGCCGGCTTGCAGAAATTGATCGGCTCGTCGTCGCCGATAGCGATACTGATGCCGTCGGTGTTGCGCGTGACGCGCATGTGGCGGCCGCCCGGTGCAACGTAAATGCCGCCGGCCAGAACCGGCTCGCCGTTCTCGGCTTCATGCGCGCCGCGACCGCCGACACGCGACAAATGCTCGGCCATGACCGTGGTGAAGGTTGGCGGCATGTGCTGGGTGATCTGGACAGGCGCCCGGTCGATCGCGGCGGCAAACCTTTCGATCAGCGCCGTCAGCGCCTGCGGGCCGCCGGTCGAGGAGCCGATCACGAGCGCGCATGGCGGGGTCAGCGAGAAGGGCCGCAAATGGATCGGGCCGTGCTCGGTGTCGTGGACCGTGGCCTTGCGGGTCCGCGGCGCCGGACGCGGCGCGCCAGGCGGAACTGCAACGGGCTCGGGCGACGGCACCAGCGCGGGCGCGTGAAGGCGCGCCGACGGGCGGCGCCGATGGCCGAGCGCACGAACCTTCTCGAGGAGTTCGCGGCGGAACGAAACCGAGACCGTGACTTCGCGGGTGCTCTCAGGCTTCGGGATATAGTCGGCAGCGCCCAGTGCCAGCGCGCGCAAGCTGATCTCGGCGCTGCGCCGCGTGAAGGTCGAGACCATGATGACCGCGAGGTCGTGCTTCTTTTGCAGCCGGCAGCGCCGAAATGCCGTCAAGTTCCGGCATCTCGATATCGAGCATGACGACATCGGCATCGTTTTTCTCGAACCACGCCACCGCCTCGCGCCCGGTCGGCAACGACGCGACGACGTGCATGTCGGGCTCGGCATCGATCCAGCGCGCCAATAGGCTGCGCACGACAACGGCGTCGTCCACGACCATCACACGGATCGGCTTATCGGTCGGGTGCGCCTGGCCCACCGAATGATTGGCAGCAGGACGGCCGGTTACGAGAACGGTACTCATGCGACAGAAACTTTCCGCGCCCGAATTTCACCAACGTGACACATGCAAGTTTTGCACGAGAAGTGCGGGCTCAGATCAGCCCGACTTCCTGAAACTTGGCTTCGTTTGTTCCTTGATCGCCGCCATGAGTCCGGTCCGGTCGAACTTGGCGACAAAATCGTGGAAGCCGACGGCGCGGCCGCGCTCGATCGCCTCGCTCGAAACCATGGCGGAGAGCGCGATAATCGGCAGTTCGGCGGTGCTCGGCATGCCCCGGACGGCTTGCGCCAGCGCGAAGCCGTCCATTTCCGGCATCTCGATATCGGTCACGACGAGATCGAACCGCGTTCCGGATTTCAAGATGTCGAGCGCTTCGACGGCCGATCCGACGGCAACGACCTGATAGCCCGCGGCTTTGATCAGCGGCGCCAGCATGTCGCGGAAGAACGCGGAATCATCGACCAGGAGCACGCTGCGCGCCGGCCGTCCCGCGGCCGTATCGCGGCGGCGGAACCAATCTTCAAATGCCTGGGGCAGGAAATGGCCGACATCGATGATCTCGGTGATGTTGCCCTTGACCAGGGCGTAGCCCAGCACGCCCGGGCGGTTGCCCACCACTTCAATCTCGAGCTTGTCCTCGACGATGTCAACGATCTCGTCGACCGCGAGCCCCATCGAGCGGTCGTGATCGGAGAACACCAGGATGGGCTGCGCGCCTTCCCTTTTCAGGCCGGTCTCGTCGTCGACGCGCAACAGCGGCATCAATTGGTCGCGATATTGCACGAGGCAGCGGCCGCCGGACATCTCGATACGGCGGCAATCGATCTCCTCGAGCCGCGTGACCAGCGACAGCGGCACCGCCTTCGGCTGGGGGGCGAGCCGGCGCGAAAGACGAGGAGTGAAACGGTATCCTCGTTCGCCGCGGCATCGTCCTGCTGCAGCATGTTCGCGTCGGCGTGCGCCTGCGCGACACGTCCAAGCGCCTGCGCGATACCGTTCGGCTCAAGGATCATGATCACCGAGCCGTCGCCGAGGATGGTGGTGCCCGAAAACATCGGAATGTGCCGCAGCTTCGACGACATCGGCTTGATGACGATTTCCTCGGTGTGAAACACGCCGTCGACCACGATGCCGAACACTTGATTGCCGACCTGCGTGACCACGACAAAACCTTCGTCGCTGCCGCCGTCGCCGATCCGCAAGATTTCCTTGAGGTAGAGCAACGGCAAGAGCGCGTTACGCAAACGCAGCACGGGCGTGTCCTTGATCCGCTCGATGCGGTGCTCGCCGCCGCCGGCGCGAACGAGTTCGAGCACCGAGAGCTGCGGGATAGCGAAACGCTCGCCGCCTGATTCGACAATGAGCGCCGAGACGATCGCGAGCGTCAGCGGAATCTTGATGGTGAAGGTCGTGCCGCTGCCTGGAACCGATTTCAGATCGACCGTGCCGCCGATCTGCTCGATATTGCTGCGCACGACATCCATGCCGACACCGCGGCCGGAAATGCTGGTGACTTCGGCCGCGGTGGAGAAGCCGGGCGCGAAGATCAAATTGCAGATTTCGGCGTCGGACTTGGCTGCGAACTCGGCTTCGGACGCCAAACCGAGGTCGATCGCTTTCGCCTTGATCCGGGAAATATTGAGGCCGCGGCCGTCATCGGCGATCTCGATGATGATGTGACCGCCCTGGTGACAGGCGGTGAGTTGGATGGTGCCGTTCTGCGGCTTGCCGGCGGCGATCCGCTCGGCCGAACGCTCGATGCCGTGATCGGCGCAATTACGGACTAGATGCGTCAACGGATCCTTGACGAGTTCGAGGACCTGGCGGTCGAGCTCGGTCTCGGCGCCCTGCATGTCCAGTTCGATGGTCTTGCCAAGCTCGGCAGACAGATCGCGCACAACGCGGGGCAGCTTCTGCCACGCATTGCCGATCGGCTGCATGCGCGTTTTCATCACGCCCTCCTGCAACTCGGCGGTGACGTTCGACAGCCGCTGCAAGGGCACTTTGAAATCGGAATCCTCGTGCCGGCGCACGATTTCAAGAAGCTGATTGCGGGTGAGCACAAGCTCGGACACCGTCGTCATCAGGTGGTCGAGCGTGTCGACGCTAACCCGGATCGAATGATTTGCGAGCTTGTCGGCCGATTCCGCCGCGGGTTTTTCAAGGCCTTCAGCCCGCTTCTCGGCGGCCTCGGCCGGCAAATCCTCGCTGCGCTTGCTCTCGACCGGCGCAGGCGCTTGCTGTGGCGGTTCTTCAGGCGGCGCGGGGGGCGACGGCGCTTGTTCGCCCCGCGCCATGCGGCCAAGCCGCTCGATGAGATCGGCGTCGTCGCCGTTTGGCTCGCGCTCCAAAGTTTCGATCCCGTTCAGAACGGTCTTGATGCGATCGAGCGTGGCAAGAATGAGCGTCACCGCATCGGTGGTAACCGGCATGCCGTCGCGAAACTTGCCCATCAGCGTTTCGGCCGCGTGCGTCAGTCGTTCGAGCCGCGACAAAGCGAGAAAGCCGCAAGTGCCTTTAATGGTGTGAACGAGACGAAAAATGTTGCCGAGGATTTGGCCGTTATTCGGTTCCTGCTCGAAGCGCACGAGTTCGGCGTCGACGCGGTCCAGACTCTCGCCGGTCTCGGTCAAGAAATCGAGCAACAACTCGTCCATACCACGCGCCTCGTCGCCTCCGGCGGGTTCCCCCGCCGGCGCACCACAACGTCCACTTGCTCGAACTGGCGCGCACGGCGCGCGCTGTCGTCGCCAGGCGCGACACGCCTGATCGGACAGCCCCAGTGTGTTGCCAAAGGGTTTAATTTCGGTTGCATAAAGCAGCCGATTATCGAGGGAAATCGCCCGGCGAGGTCGAAATTAAAGCCGCTTAGCAGGCGGTGACGAGCACGGTTTCGCCGTCGGGGACGGCACAAAGGGTCAATCCGCAGTCCCGCGCCAGGATTCCCGTATAAACCGGCTGAATGGCGTGGGCGTCGACGGCATGTCCCGCACTTCCGGCAATCAATTCGGCGGTCGCCGCGGTGAGCCGCGCATTAAGACCGGCGGCGGTGATGCGGTAGCCGTTTTCGAAAGCATCGACCGAAAGCGTACCGCCGCGGGGAATGGTGCCGACGGCGACGACCAGCATATTGAGCAGCAGTTTTACGCGGTTTTTGGCCACAAGTTCGCGCGGCAGGTTCCAGGCAATCGTGGTCTTGCCGTCCTCGATGAGACCGCGCGCCACCCGTTCCGCGTCCCCGGTCTCGATCTGCGCGCCGGCCGAACCTGACGCCCCAAAGGCCAGGCGGCAGAATTGCAGCTTGGCGGACGCCTGTTGCGCGCTCTTCTTGATCAGATCGAGCGCAAAGGTCTTGGTTTCCTCGTCCTTGTCCTCTTCCAGCACCTCTAGCCCGTTGACGATGGCGCCGACCGGGCTGATCAGGTCGTGGCAGACCCGCGAACACAGGAGCGCCGCGAGATCGAGCGCTCCTAGCGTAGTGGAACCGGACTCAGGGGCGGACATGAGCGTCTCCGCTGCGGCGCAATAGCGTCTCGTGGGTGTCACAGCGCACGCGATTCGGCAATCGTGCGCTTGCTGCGGGTCCGTGCTACATCCCGCCCCCTTGTCGTCCCCTTATCGCTCCCTTGCGGCCCCCTGCCCAGCCCGGATGGGCATTTACAGGAGCCATTGGTGCCTACGCTCGACGCTGCCGCCTGCGCCGACATGATGGACGCGCTCACGGAAATCGCCACGCGCGCGAGCGAAGCGATCCTGCAAGTGGCCGGCAAGGCAAAGGTCCTTGATGCGGTCCGCAATAAGGACGATGGCTCGCCGGTCACCGCGGCGGATGAGGCCGCCGAGGCCGTGATCTGCGACGGGCTTAAGCGGCTCGCGCCGTCGGTACCGATTGTTTCAGAGGAACAGGCGGTGCACGACAGGCCGCGGCCCGGCATCGGCGGGAGCTACTTTTTGGTCGACCCGCTCGACGGCACCAAGGAGTTCATCGCCGGCCGCGACGACTATACCGTCAACATCGCCATCGTGACCGATGGCGTACCGATCCTCGGCGTCGTAACCGCACCCACCGCCGGGATTGCCTGGCGCGGTATCGTCGGCCGCGGCGCCCAGCGCTTGGCGATTGCCGGGGGCAAAACAGCGCCCGCCGCGATCCACACACGGCTGCGCCCCGGCGACGAACTAGTGGTCATGGTCAGCCGCTCGCATCTCGAGGAGCGTACCAAGGCATTTCTCGCGCGATTTCCGGGGGCGAAGCTCGTGCAATGCGGCTCGTCGGTGAAGTTCTGCCGGCTGGCCGAAGGCTCAGCCGACCTTTATGCGCGGCTGGCGCCGACGCACGATTGGGATATCGCAGCAGGTCATGCGGTGCTCGCGGCGGCCGGCGGCATTGTGACTGCGCCGGACGGATCGCGCCTCGCCTATGGCGGCGCGGATTTCTTGATTCCGGCGTTTCTAGCTTGGGGCGATTCTTGAGGCGATTCTTACGCCGATCGGACTACGGCGTAAGCGCGCGCTGCACTTCCGGCCATTTGCGGTCGGCCGAGGCGATCACGCGGTTTGGATCGACGGCGAATTTTTGCCGGCGCGCGGTGTCGTAAAATAGGAATAGGCGCTGGCCGCTGATCGTCCACACATTCGGATTTCCCGCCACCGCAAGGCCGCGTGACACACCGACCGGGTCGTAGACGCCATATTGCGGCATATACACATCGGGCACGCCACAAACGCGGCGCGATTGCCGACATTGGTGAAGCGCCAGACCACATCGCCCTTGCGCTGTTCGAGATCGGGGCTGCCGAGCATCGGCTTGCCGTCGGTGAAAAAGGCGACCGGGTCATAGCCGTTGATGGCGAGGCCGGTGTGCCAGTCGACCACAATCCGTTCGCCGGCCGAGGCCCGCGACGTGCCGGGCCCGGCGGCGAGCACAAATGCCAAACCCGCATAGGCCAATAGCCCGGCAAAGGCCGCAATACTGCAGAAGTATCGCTTTCTCTTCTGCCGTGCTGCCGTCATAGTCTGGGCAAAAGCTCGACTGATTCGGATCGATTCTCGTCCTTTTTAAATCGATCGCGTGAGTAAGGGGTTAAGCGGGGAACTGGCCATGAATCGGAGCTCGAATCTGAGCGTGAATCTCAGCTTGCGGGTCGCCGCCATAATCGCGCTTTTGGCCATCGGTTGGGTCGCTGCCGGGCCGGCTTTGGCGCAGAACGCGCCCCCTATGCCGCCGCCGACCCAAGTTCCGCCCACCCAAGTTTCCCCCAGCCAAGTTCCGCCGCAACCGCCGCCTGCCCAAAGCGTGCCTGAGCCGCTGCCGCCGCCGGCCAACCAATATTCGCCGAACGAACTGATCGACGCCGGGCATCGCTTCTTCGGCGGGGTGTCGCGCGGGCTCGCCATGGTAGTCGAAAAAGCGGTCAGCCAGTGGGGCCAGCCCAATGGCTATGTTCTCGGCGAGGAAGCCGGCGGCGCCTTTGTCGGCGGGCTGCGCTACGGCGACGGCACGCTTTACACCAAGAATGCCGGCGATTTGCGGGTGTTCTGGCAGGGCCCGAGCGTCGGCTTCGATGCCGGCGCCGACGGCGCCCGCACCATGATGCTGGTCTACAATCTGCCGCGGACCGACGCGATCTTCGACCGTTTCGGCGGCATCAACGGATCGGCCTATTTCATTGGCGGTTTCGGCATGACCGCGCTGACCGCCAATAACATCGTGCTAGTGCCGATCCGCTCCGGCGTCGGCTTTAGGCTCGGCGCTAATCTCGGCTACCTCAAATTCACCGAACGGCCGACCTGGAATCCGTTCTGATCTCCGCTTTGCCACCGTAGCGGTTCCAGCCCCGGCCGACCGCCATCCGCGAGCTTCCGTCATCAAGAGCTTGGCGCGGCGGACAAAGTCGGTTTAGGTTAACAAGTCGCAAAAGTGGTGCAGCCGATACCCGCATGGCATGGTCATGCTTGGCATGGTTTTGCCGCGGCGGCGGTGGGTGCGGCTGGAGGCGTTGAGTGATGATCGAACCGGTCATGTATTTTGGGATCGGATTCCTGGTTGCGGCTCTGCTTTGCCTGCTGTTCGTTCCCCTCGTTCACAATCGCGCCGTGCGCTTGACGATGAAACGGCTCGAAGCGGCGACGCCGCTGTCGATCGCCGAAATCCGCGCCGACAAGGACCAGCTGCGCGCCGAATTCGCGATGTCGACCCGACGCCTGGAAATGAGCGTCGAGAAGATGAAGACCAAGACGACGTCGCAATTGGCCGAGCTCGGCAAGAAGACCGACGCCATTAATCAGCTCAAGAAGGAACTGGGCGAAAAAACCGCGACGATTTTCGCGCTCGAAGCGCGCGACAAGACGCTGCGCGAGCAATTGCGCGCCACCGAGGAAGAGTTCGAAATCAAGTCCGGCTCGCTGCGTGAAGCCGAACGGATCCTCGCCGACAAGGAAGCGGAACTGAGCAAGCTCCTTGGCGAACTCGGCGAGCAGTCTTTGATCGCCGACAGCCAGCGCACCGAAATCACGGCCTTCCGCACCCAAGTGGGAGCGATGAAGGTCAGCGTCGCCGATTACGAACGCGCCGTCGACGAAACCCAGCATCGCCTGACGCGCGAACGCGCCGATGCCGAAGCGGTGGCGGGCGACCTGACCGAGGCGCGCGGCAAGCTCGGCGACCTCGGCTCGAGGACGAGCGAGCTCGAACGGCAGCTTTTCGTGCAGACGACCGAAGCCGAATTGCTCAGCCGCCGCGTGCAGGATCTCGAAACCCGGCTCGGCGACCAGGGCCGGATGCTTGCCGAACGCGATTTTCAGCTCGACCGCATGCGCCACGAACTCGACACCGCGCGCAAGATCGAAGGCGATTTGCGCGCCGAACTGTCGACCACGGACAGCCGCAGCAGCGGCGCCGTCGACCGTTTCCGCACCGATATCGCTCAGCTCGAAGCGCAGCTTGCCGCCGCGATCGAGGAACGCGCGAAGCTGCAGCGCGAGATCGGCACCATGAAGCGCGACGCCGAATCGACCTGGGCAGCCGAGCGCGTCGAGAACGCGTTGCTGCGTGAGCGCATCAATGACGTCGCCGCCGAAGTCGCCCGTCTCACCGCGACCTTGGAAGGCCCGGGCTCGCCGATCGAATCCCTTCTGGCCGAAGCTTCAAGCGCCACCCGCGGCGGTGCCACCAGAAGCGGCCAAACCAGCGCCGAGGGCAGCGAGAGCGGCGACAACAAGAACACGCTCGCCGACCGCATCCGCGCGCTGCAATCGACCGCCTCGCGCGTGGCGTCGAATTGACAGATCTGAGACAGCGCTGCCCACAGCGCCAAGTCCCCAGCGGGCAGTCTAGACTTTCTTGACAGCACACCGCGCCGCACCTTAAATCGCGGCCCGATCCGGACATTGGCTGATATTTCCGTCGGCGCGATTTGCCGATATATTTGCTGATACGGGCGCTTAGCTCAGCGGGAGAGCGTTCCCTTCACACGGGAGAGGTCGTAGGTTCAATCCCTACAGCGCCCACCATTTTTCAATGACTTATCGGCAGTTGCCGGCAGTATCCGGCAGA
>DASQRX010000074.1:0-12273 GCA_035642635.1 Xanthobacteraceae bacterium | reverse complement strand
AACCATTGCGGCGCCCCGCGCCGTTCGGCGGCGACAACCTCGACGGTGACATTGGCGTTGCTCGCCATCACATAGGCGGCGCCGGCAGCAGACGCGCCGCGCGCGGTGGCACGTTCTCCCTCCACATGAAACAATTTGTGCCGCCCGGTCGGCGCCACCAGGATCGGGCTCGCCACCGCGCTGCCGAGAAGCGTCACCCGCGTGTCGATGGTCGCGACGTCGTTCAATACGCGGGGCCGCAGTCGGAGGTCGCGCCACGCGGTTATGTTCTCCGTGGCGCTGATCTCGTCGTCGGCGCCGGCGGCACCGAATGCAAACGAGGCTGGTGCCATTTTGGCCCGCGCCTGCGCCTCCAAGGCATCGAAATCGACACTGTCCACTTTGCGTCCAATTTCCTATTTGGTCCGCGTTTCATAAAAGACGTATGTTTGGTCGGCAAAAACGAAATCGTTTTTGGTGATCAAGATGATGGTGTATTGGCTCAATAAAGGCGGTGTCAAAATATTGATTGTCTTCAGTGCGCCAGCTCCCATGGGTGTTGTTACCTCCTCGACCGGTAACATCGTCCAGGTGCCGTCGGCCCAGTAGAGATAATCGTGCCGGGGCGATTTCCATTCACCGACGAGAAGACCGGTAAGAGTCTTGCTGTCGGAATCATTCGGCGCCGGATGCCGCTTGATCTCGGCGCCGATCGCCTGCCATTCGTCCGTCTTCAGGCTGCTCTCTCGCGCATTCGGACCGAGCGGGTGATGTAATTCGCCCGATCCGCTTCGCTCGGATGAGAAAGCTTTTCGTAATTGCGCTTGGCCTTCTCGAATGCACTTAGATGCTGCTACGCACGGGCGGCGATTGGCCTTGCCGCAAATGCCCCGCCGAGAAGCGTGATGAAAACGCGTCACCTCATGCCCGCCTGGCCCCGCCGAGGGCAAGACTTTAGCACATCATGGGGCGAGAAAGATGCCGTGCGTTGCGGTAAGATTGATAGCTGACGTCCGCTTGGATCGTTGGCAGACACTGCCGCTCACTGTTCCTCGGGCGGCTCCAGCCGGACGCTCTATGACGTCCGCCGCTCGGATCCTAAATCGGCCGCGCGTTCGGTCTTCTGGATCAGATTGCAGGATAACGAAAGTCCGTCAGCGCAAAATTCGTTGCAGGCGAATTGGTCGCCCACCCGCCAAGCCCTCATGCCTTGGGCCGCCAGCGCGAGTGGCGCGGCACAATAAGCGCACACACCAGACGTGGCGGCTTTAAGAGATGTGGCGGCTTGAAGAGATGTAACGGCTTGTGGAAATTGACCGGCCATGCGCAATCCTCCTCGACGAGGGAAACGGCATTCCCAGCGAGGTAAGATGGCTGTTCGCCGCCCCGATTCTCAAGACCAAAAAATATGCTGGCAGCAAATAAGATAGGCCCTTCGGCGCAAGTTCCATCGCGTTCCGGCGTGACGCAAGCCGCTACAGAATAGGCTTGCCGCGGATATCGATGACCTTGTCGATCTTGATCAGCGCGCCGATGCCGGTATCGGCGCCGACATGGGTCTGCTCGCGCGGCAAAAGCTTGGCGAAAATCGCCGCGTGCAGCGGTCCGCTTTCGTGCAGCTCGACGCTGCCGAAAAAGCGCAGAAAGCCGCTCTCCAGCACGCCGTCGCGCTGCGCCTTGAAGTTCGCGTACATCACGCAGACGCGCTTGTCGTGCGCCAGGTTGTCGAGCGCCGTGCGCTTGGAGCGTTCCCAATAAGCGAGGTGCGTATCGTCGAACACGGTCATGCTGCCCTTGACCGAGATGTTGGGCCCCGCCGGCCCGGAAGTGGCGACGAGGCACGGATAGCCGTCGTCCCAGGCATTGCGGATCAGGGTCTTGATCGTGTCGGAAAGCGGCATGGGGATGTCCTGTGATTGGCGGGAGCGGCCATCCTATCATTGTTGTCCGCGAGTGCGAGGCAAGCTCGCCCTCTTGGTTCGCCTGTGGAATAGGCTTTCGATTGCCAGATTGTGCCGACGTTCAGCGCGCGCCCTGCCACGGATCGTAGGACTTGTTCGGCACGGTCTTGAGCGCGTCCCTATAGGCTTTCTCATCGGCCTTCGGCTTTTTCGCCTCGGCCTTGGCCGCATTCTGATCCATTTGCCTGCGGCCGCTCATACCTTGAGCGTGGGCGCGCTCCACCGGCGCCGCAAGTACCAATGCCGCTACGATGAAGCGTGAGACTGCGAGTTTCATAAGCTCCCCCGTAAAAGCCTAACCGAGAGCATCAAACATAGCTCTCTTGCCGGCGCGGATGTAGCATATTTATGGATAGCTTGGGGCGTTGATCTCCAGCCGAAATGCAATGTCGCTTAGGGGTCATGCGCGGGCTTTGTCCCGGCCTATCCGCCATGAGCGATCCACACTACCGCATCGCGTAAGGACATGCCAATTTCGCGGCCGAACTCGCCGCCGCGATGCGGTCAAGCCCAACGAGGGCAGACGATGGACGACGCGCAATTTGCCGAGCTTGCGGCTTGGATCAGCGATGCCGGGCTGCGCGGCCTCGACGAGACCACCTTGGTGACGGAGTTTTGCGCGCGGCTTTTGGCGCAGGGTCTGCCCTTGGCGCGCGCGCAGGTGTTCATCGATACGCTGCATCCGACTTACGGCGGCCGCGCTTATGCCTGGCACGCCGCCAAGGCGAAAACGACCGCCAGCGAATACGCGCCGCTGAGCGACGACGCGATGATGGCGCGCTGGCAGCTCAGTCCGTTCAATCGTTTGCTCGAGACCGGCGGGTCGATGTTGCGGCGGCGGCTGAACGAACAAACACTGTCCGAGTTTCCAGTGTTCAGCGATCTCTTCCAAGCCGGCATGACCGAATTCGTCGCGGTGGTCGACCGCTTCGGCGCCGACGCCATTATCGGCGAGATGGATTGCGTCTATTCGTCATGGTCCACGGCTGCGCCGGAAGGCTTTACCGACTGGCAGGTCGCGGCGCTGCGCCGGCTCACGCCCTCGCTGGCGTTGGCGATCAAATCGGACACACTCGGCCGCATCGCCAAAACTTTGGTTGAAACCTATCTCGGCCGCGATCCCGGCGCGCGGGTGCTCAAGGGCAGCATCGCTCGTGGTATCTCGGCCTCGATCGAAGCCGTGCTGTGGTTCAGCGATCTGCACGACTATACCCGAATTTGCGACAATGCGCAGACCGACGAGATCATTCCCTTTCTCAACGACTATGCCGAGACCGTCATCTCGGCGATCCACGGCGAGGGCGGCGACGTCCTCAAGCTCATCGGCGACGGCACGCTCGCGATCTTTACCGGCGAGGATCGCGATACGGCGTGCCGCGCGGCGCTTGCCGCGGCGCAAAAGACGCTTGCCCGGGTCAACAAGCTCAAGGACCAGCGCCTTGCCGCGGGCTTGCCGGCAACCGACCTCTATCTCGCGCTCCATTTCGGCCAGGTCGTCTACGGCAATTTTGGCAGCCGCGAGCGGCTCGATTTCACTGTGGTCGGGCCGGCGGTGAACGAGGTCAGCCGGATCGCCGCGATGTGCCGGCTGGTCGATCAACCGATTCTCTTTTCGTCGGCGTTCTTTTCGGCGCTCGGTCGGGAGCAGAACCAGCTGGTCTCCGTCGGCCGCTATGCGCTGCGCGGCGTCGAACAACCGCAGGATCTTTTCACCCTCGATCGTGCCCGTTGATGGCGGCGCCACGGGGGAATAGGTTGTGACTTCGTGTGTTTGTATACGGCAATGCCCGCCGGGGAGAAAAACGTGGTTGACGACGCACCGCAAAAATTCATACCGGCATTGGCGTGGTATCGGCCATTCGAGCCATTTGCCTACGCGCTGATCCGCTTCTGCACCGGCGCGCTGATCGTGCCGCACGGTGTCGATCGGCTGTTCTATTCTGGCGCTCACGCCGAACTGGGGTTTCTGAACAACTTTCCGGCCTCGGCAATCGGCGCTTTCGAACTTGTCGGTGGAGCATTGCTTGCGCTTGGCCTCTTGACCCGCCCGATCGCGCTGTTGTTCGCCATCGAATGGATCGCCATAGCGCTCGCCATCCCGCTGAAGCCTGGAACATCCTGGCTCTTGCTCGGTGCGAGCCCGCATTACGCGGCTTTTGTCGGCGCGCTATGCATTGTTTTCGTGTTCCGCGGCGGCGGGCACTATTCGTTGGACAGACTCCTGGGCAAAGAATTCTGAGGCGTCCCCGGATTATCGGGGGCAAGACGCAGTGGGGCAGGGTTCATGATCGACGAGACGAGGACTATCGACGAACGCCGGCTGATTATTCCGGGGCTTGCCGGGCTTTACCGAGGCATCGCCCCTCTAGCCTACGCCTTGGTGCGGGTGCTCACCGCGCTGATGATCCTTCCCGGCGGCATCGACAAAATTTTCTTTGGCGGTGTCGCGCGCATCGCCACCGGGAATATCGCCGGGATGGGATTTCCCGAGCCGTATGCATGGGCATGGGCGGTCGCCGGCATCGAGTTCTTCGGTTCGATCATGCTGGCGCTTGGACTATTCACGCGTCCGGTGGCCTTCGCCATGACGGTCCAACTGGCGGTGATCGCGTTCGGCATCATGGCCAAGCGCGGAATATTCTGGACCAGCGGCGGCATTGAGGTCGCGCTGCTCTTAGGCTTGGTAACTTTCGCTTTCGTCATCGGCGGGGGCGGAAAATATTCGCTGGATCACGCCATCGGCCGCGAGTTTTAGATCGCCTCCGCACGGGTCCCGCGGACGACCACCCCGGCCGGCGGGGTTAATCATGCCTGCCGGTACCGTGCGACAGGTCGTCATCCCCGCCCGGATGGCGATTGGCTCCGCCGAACGCCGATGCTAGTGAGTGCTCAGTTATGGCGACGGAATTACTTGAGTGACGACAGCGGACTTCGTCCGGCTGGCAGCCAGCCTGTTTGAGCGGTTGTTCGACGCGCTCATCGCTGCCGGCGCAAGCGGTAGCCCACGTCGTCATTTCGTGATCATCGCCGACCGCATATTGCTGGGAAGCGGTGCGCTCGGTGAAAACGACAATGTGGCCCAGGCGTTCCAGCCCGAGGGGCGGTCCTGCGCATCGAATTCCACATAGGCTTTTAAATTGAGATAAGTCTGTACCGATCCGGTCGGGAAAATGAATCCCAGCTGCGGACCGACGCCGATGACGCGCGACTCGAAGTTTCCGACGCGGTCGCCTGAGCCGCTGTCGCCGCTCACCTGGTCGTAGACGTAACCGACCGCGCCGACAAAAAACTGTTTGGACAGGAACTGCGAGAGTCCCCAGTCGGTGTGCCAGTCGACGCCATTCTGATAATTCGTGCTCGGATTGGTGAGATTATAGGTCAGCCCCGTCACCACGGAAAGTTCGTGGCCGGTTTGCGGATTGAAGTAGGTATAGCCGGCGCCGCCGTCGATCGCGCCATGGCCGATGCCGAGATTGGCCAAGTTGCTCGAATTGTAGGTGCCGACGGGGATGTCACCCGTCATATAGGCGAGCCAACTGTTGACGCCGCTGTTCCAGCGCAGGAAAGCCTGCGGAGCCAGATCTCCGAAGCCGGTCACGGCATCGCTGATGGTGCCCTGCCTGGTGGCGGCGAGCCCGCCGATACTTGCCGTCAGCGTTCCGCTTATATCCGCACTGTTGCGGCCGACGAGTCCCAGCATGCCGAGGGCCAATTGACCGCCGAATACCGGCGTCGCGAACACGTAGCTCGGATTGATCAGAACGAGGTCCGCATTGGCCTTCAAATTGGCGTTCAGATTGACGTTCACGGTGGGACTGAATCTGCCGATCGTGATCTGGCGCGAGGCGGCGACGTCGCCCGCGGCGTTCACGGCGGTGTAGTAATTGGTAATTGCCAGCGACCAGCCCGGCTGCTGCGGAACCGCAGCAAGACTGCCGAATAATCCGGGAAGCCAGAAGCTGACGCCGCCTTCGTCGGCGCGGGCGCCGCTTATTTCACAGGCCGCGACACCTGCAACGAGCAATGCCGCTACGGCCGAGCAAAATCGCCGCCGCCGGTTGCCGTTTCGTCTTGTGCTTCCTCGCTTCATCGCCGCTCCCTATCCCCAACGTGGAGCCGCTTACCGCGCATCGCGTGCCACCAAGCAGATGCGATGCGTCAATCGCCGCTGGTTTGACTTAGCTTCTCCAACGCTCGGCCGATTGTAAAGCTCGCCGCTTTCTGACGCGGCGGAAAGTCCCTGAAGGTCGCGAGGAAATCGCTCACCACCGTCTGTGCCGGCACCAGCAAGAATGCGTGGTCGAGCAGCCAGTCGTAATAGGTATTCGACGTAATCGTTGCCCGTTCAAAGGGATCGGTGCGCAGATTGAAGATGTACGGCACACGCGGATGCTCGAACTCCTTCTGCCATACCTCCAAAGTACCCGGCGCCGGCTGGATCGCAAATGCAAATTTGAAATTATCGTAACGCAGGCCGGTCAAGTCACCTTCGTCGGAGAAATAGAAGAACTCGATGCGTGGAGACTTCGCCTCCTGTCCGGTGAAGTAGGGCAGGAAGTTGTAGCCATCCAGATGAACCTTGTAAGTGATTACGCCGATAGTGTAGCCTCCGAGGAGTTTTTCCTTGACATCCGGCATTCCCGCAGCCGCGACTAAAGTCGGCAACCAGTCGAGGTGGGACATGATGTCGTTCGAGACGCTGCCGGGTTTGATCTTGCCCGGCCAGCGGACCATCGCCGGCACGCGATAGGCGCCCTCCCAGTTTGAGTTTTTCTCGTTGCGGAACGGCGTCATCGCCGCATCCGGCCAGCTGTTCATGTGCGGGCCGTTGTCCGTGCTGTAGAACACGATCGTATCGTTCGCCAAGCCAAGCTGATCGATCTTTTGCAGCACAGTGCCGACGTTCTTGTCGTGATCGATCATCACGTCGTGGTAGGGGCTCTGCCAGCGGCCGGCCTGTCCGACGCTTGAGGGTTTCGGGTGGGTGCGGAAATGCATGTGAGTGAAGTTCACCCAGCAGAAGAACGGCTTGTTGGCCTTGGCCTGCGCTTCAATGAAACCGGCGGCGCGATCGGCGATGTCATCGTCGATCGTCTCCATGCGCTTTTTGGTCAGCGGTCCGGTGTCCTCGATCTTCTGCTTTCCGACCCGGCCGAAACGCGGATCGATGGTTGGGTCGTCGACGTCGCTCGCAAATGTGTGCAGGACGCCGCGCGGCCCGAAGCGCCCGCGGAAATTCGGAAAGTCCTTCGGGTCCGGATAATCCGGCAGCTCAGGCTCTTCCTCGGCGTTCAGGTGGTACAGGTTGCCGTAGAACTCGTCGAAGCCGTGCACGGTCGGCAGGTATTCGTTGCGATCGCCGAGATGATTCTTGCCGAACTGGCCGGTGGCATAGCCCAGCGGCTTAAGGAGTTCGGCAAGCGTCGGGTCTTCCTTCTGCAAACCCTGCGGTGCGCCCGGCAGGCCCACCTTGGAATTGCCGGTGCGGAACACGCTCTGGCCTGTAATGAACGCCGCGCGGCCCGCGGTGCAGCTCTGCTCGCCGTAGTAATCGGTGAATATCATCCCTTCGCTGGCGACACGGTCTATGTTGGGCGTGCGAAAACCCATTAATCCGTTCGAATAGGCGCTGATATCGGTCAGCCCGATATCGTCGCCCCAGATCACCACAATGTTAGGCTTCTTTCCCCCTGCGGTGGCCGCCGGTCGTTGCTGTGCCTGCACCAATTGCGTCGGCGCCGCCGATCCCACTGCGGCCGCTGCCGCGAATGTTGTGCCGGAAAGCAAGATATTGCGGCGGCTCAGATCGCGTCTGCGATCGCTTTCAGCTTGGTCGCTCATGCCTCTCTCCCTGCTTGTATCACGCATCTAAAGCCGGCGTGACTTGTTGTTATATCGACCAGCTCTACATGGGCAGATTGATGTCGCCTTTTTATCGTCGTCCCCATCGTGGCTTTTGACTTACAGGAACACTATAGCGCCGCGATGCAATCCGAGTCAGTAGTTCTCGGTATCGATGCCGAGTTCTAAAAGTTCCAATCGGGAAAAAATCTGGTCAGTGCGGCTGACCTTGGTCCCACCAAGACACGCAATCATCGCCGATGATATGATGGCACTTCGGCCACCGTAGAAATTGCTGCGAAAGACCACCTTCGCGAATTGTTTGTTGCGCAGGAGGGCGTTCTTGGACCGGGAAAGCTCATCAAAGATGGTTTTCGTCCCGAGCGGCACGTTCCGCATGGGGTCGGACAAGCATTACCCGGAGGAGGCGCCGGTCCATCGCATCACCGTCGATGGTTTTTGGATCGACCGGGCCCCGGTCACCAACCGGCAATTCCGAAAGTTCGTCAACGAGACCGGTTACGTCACCTTTGCGGAAATTCCGCCCGATCCGAAGGACTATCCGGGCGCGCTGCCGCACATGCTCAAAGCCGGCTCGCTGGTGTTCACGCCGCCGAAGCATCCGGTCGATCTGCACGACTGGTCGCAATGGTGGAATTTCAAGTTCGGCGCCAATTGGCGGCGGCCTTACGGGCCGCGCAGCTCGATCAGCGGGCTCGACGATCATCCGGTCGTGCATGTCGCTTACCGCGATGCGGAAGCTTACGCGACATGGGCCGGCAAGGAATTGCCGGCCGAAGCCGAATGGGAATTTGCCGCGCGCGGCGGCCTCGACGGCGCGGAGTTCGCCTGGGGCGACGAATTCACGCCCGGCGGCGAGCCCATGGCCAATACCTGGCACGGCGCGTTTCCGCATCAGCGGCTCAGTACCGACGGTTTCGAGCGTACGTCGCCGGTGACGGCGTTTCCGCCGAACGGCTACGGCATTTGCGACATGATCGGCAATGTCTGGGAGTGGACCAGCGACTGGTACTCGCCCAAGCACCAAGCCGACGCGCCAAAGGCGTGTTGCATCCCGGAAAATCCGCGCGGCGGTCGCGAGGACGCAAGCTACGACTTGTGTCAGCCCGACGTCAAAATTCCACGCAAGGTGCTCAAAGGCGGCTCGCACCTGTGCGCTCCAAGCTATTGCCGCCGCTACCGGCCCGCCGCTCGCCATGCCGAGCCGATCGACACGTCGACGAGCCACGTTGGATTCCGGTGCATAATCAGAGAGAGGCAAACGTCATGAAGGGCACCACCTCTGCGGGTGCGCCCTCAAGCGCCCCGTCGAGCTTGTGGATGCCGCCCCAAATAGCGCGCGCTTGCCTGCATACGTGCGGTCGGTGATGGTGTATACTCAGTGCACGCAGACTTAAGGGGGAGAGTTACCGATGCGCGGCCGTTTGGCGACAATTGTTGCATTTATTACGATCATGACCGCGATTTCCATGGCCGCGGCTTCGCCGGCGCGATCCGACGAGATTCCCGTGCTCAACGTCCAACCCCTCTGTAAAGGAATTGTCAGTCAGAGCGACACGCCGTTGGAGACGGGGACCCGATCGGTGACGCTTCAGGAATGCTTGGACGCCGAGCAGGTCGATCGCGAGTCGATAAGAAAAGAGTGGTCCACGTTCGACGCGGATGACAGGAGACACTGCATTGCGGAAGCGACGATGGGCGGCGAGTCGAGCTATACCGATCTGCTCACCTGTCTCGAAATGGCGCGCGACGTGAGAAAGATGAAGCATTGAACGGCAATGCCTGCGTCGTGCCAATAGCCGACATCCTGCCCAACTGACTTTGACTCAACTGATTTGGGGCTCAACGGACTGGCGCCGGTGCGCACCGGCGCGGCGTCGTCTAGTGCGCGACCACGGCGTCGTAGATATCTTCCTCTTGCGCCGTATGGATGCGCACCAAGGCCTCGATCGCTTCGATCACGCGCTGCGCGTCGCGAACCAGATAACGGTCGATTTTCTCGGTCGGCAGGTCCGCAACCACCCGGGCGAGCAGGCGTGCGAGATGCAGAATCTCGCGATGCGCGCGGCTCATGGCCGAGAGGCCGTGCCCGTCGATGAGAACCTTCGCCAGTCGCGGATAGACGGTGCCCTCGTCGCTGCGCTCGTGCGCGACAACGTTCTCCTGCACGATGGTATTGGCTTCCACGATCAGCGCCGCGGCGTCATGGGGAGCCGCATCGTCGAGCGTGTCGGCGATGGACCGCAGACGGTCGAGGTTGTCGATGAGCGCGATGTGGTCGTGATGCATTTCGCGCCCGATCGTCGCCGAAATCGTGCGCTGGGTCGGACCGTGCGCGGGGTAGAGCGCGCGCAAGGCATTGAGGATGACCGCAACGTCGATGCCTTCCTGAAGAAGCGCCGCCGGCACCGGCTTCAGCCATCCGACCATCGCCGCCAGCATGGCGATGAGCGACAGGCTCATGCCGACGACGATGCTTTCCACGGCAATGCGGCGCGCGCGTTGCGCGATCGTGATGGCGTCGCCGACCCGGTCGAGACGGTCGGCGAGGATGACGACGTCGGCTGCCTCGGACGAGGCGCTGGCGCCGCGCGCGCCGAGTGCGATCCCGATGTCGGCCGATGCCAACGCCGGAGCATCGTTGATGCCGTCGCCGACCATGACGGTTGGATTGAGCCGCCGCTCGGAGCGCACGGCGTCGACTTTGTCCGAGGGAACGCGATCGGCCAAGACGCCGTCGAGATCGAGCGCTGAGCCGATCGCCTGCGCGGAAGCCGCATTGTCTCCGGTCACCATCACGATGCGCGCAATCCCCGCCTGGCGCAGCGTGCGGATCGCATGCGGTGTTTCGTTGCGCAACTCGTCGGCGAGCAGGAGCGCGCCGATCGGCCGGCCCTCGACCTCAACGAACACGATGAGCGCCGATCGCCAGGAGGCGCGCCGTATCGCCCGCACCGCCCATTCGGCGATTTGGCGGTGGGCAAAGATCAACTCGCGGGAACCGGCGCTCACGCGCTTGCCGGCGACGACGCCGGAAAGCCCCGCGCCCATGGATTCCCGGACCTGCTCCGGCACAACCAGCGCGACGCCGCGTTCGGTCGCCGCTTGCACGATGGCGCCGGCCACAACATGATGCGAGGCTTGCTCGAGCGACGCGGCGAGCATCAAGACCTCGGCGGCCTTCTCGCCGGGCGCGATCTCGATGGAGAGCAAGCGGGCGCCGCCGACCGTTAGCGTCCCGGTCTTGTCGAACAGCACCGTGTGTGCGCGCGCCAGCGCCTCCAGCGAGCCGCCACCTTTGACCAAGATGCCGCGCCGCGCCGCCTGGGCGATGCCGGCGATGAAGGCGACCGGCGCCGCCAGAATGAGCGGGCAGGGCGTCGCCGCGACGAGCACGGCCAAGCTGCGCACGAGATCGCCTGAAATCGCCCACGCGGCGAAAGCCATTCCGAGCGAAACCGGCAGAAATGCCAGCGCGTAGCGATCGGCGAGCCGCACGAAGGGCGCCTTGGCGGTCTGCGCTGCAGTCACCAGTCGCACGATGCCGGCATAGGTGCTGTCGCCGGCGATCGACGAAGCGGTCATTGCGAAAGTCTCGCCGGCATTCAAGGTTCCGCTGAACACCGGCGTGCCTTTGGCCTTCGCCACCGGGATAGGTTCGCCGGTCAACGCGGATTCGTCGATCGTCGCCGACTGCGAATTGACAACGCCGTCGACCGGAACGATTTCGCCGGCGCGCACCAGAAGCCGGTCGCCGACGGCAACCGCGCCGATCGCTACATCTTCGATGGTCGTGTCGAGCTGGCGATGCGCCACTCGCGGTGCGCGGTCGACCAGCGAGCGCAAATCACGCTCGGCCCGGGCAACGGCCAAGTCCTCGAGCACATTGCCGCCGGAATACATCAAGGCTACAACGGCGCCCGCTAGCGGCTGACCGAGCGCCAGCGCGGCACTCATCGACACCAACGCAACGGCGTCGACGCCGAGCCTGCCGGCGAAAAAGTCCCGGAAGATCGACACCGCGAGCCCGGCCACCACCGGGACGGTCGCCGCCGTCCAGAACAGGTCGGCGAGGTTTGGCCGCCCGACGACGCGGGCGAAAATTCCCGCACCCAGTCCCGCAACGGCAATCGAGACCAGTGTCCAGCGGAGGACGCGTTCGAATGACATCGAAGACCGACCTTGTTCCGTCCTGATGACGACAGCTTAATTGGCTAGCAAAAACCCCCGCCACCGCACTTGAGCGAAATCAAAGTTCCGCCGGACTGCGCCTGAAAACGAAATGGCCGGGACAAGCCCGGCCATGACGCCTCACATACTTACCGTAGCTTCAATCAGTCGAGCGGTTCGACCCTCACCAGCGAATGGTCGTGGTTGCTGCCGACCCAGAACGTCACCGGATTGGTCGAATTGTCGAACGCCACCGTGCGCATATTGGTGTCGCTCGGCATCAGATATTCGACGCTGGTTC
>DASQRX010000073.1:0-30028 GCA_035642635.1 Xanthobacteraceae bacterium | reverse complement strand
AAAATAAAGCCAGACAAGAGCATGTTGGGCAAAAAGAACATCATCGACATCTGCACCGCCTGGAGCTGGTTCTGCGCCAGCGTCGAGAACGTGTAGCCGAACGACAGGTTGGTGGCGATGAAGAGCGTGGCGACGGCGCCGAGCAGCGCCAGATTGCCGACGACCGGCACGTCGAACATCACGACGCCGGCACCGACGATCAACGCCGCCTGCAAAAAGCCGACCAGCACATAGGGCGCGATCTTGCCGAGCATGATTTCGAGCGGCGTGATCGGCATCGACAACAGGCTTTCCATGGTGCCGCGCTCGGTCTCGCGGGTGACCGACAGCGCCGTGAAGATCAGCATGGTGAGCGTGAGGATGGTGCCGAGGAGGCCCGGCACCACGTTGAGCGCGGTCGACGCCGCCGGGTTGTAGCGCTCATGAGTGCGGATTTCGAACAGCGGCTGCCCGGCATCGGGAAGCCCGTGATCGTTGGCGAGCGCGGTGTTGACAAGCTCCGACAGCGCCGCGACCGCCGTCCCGCTCGCGACCGGATCGGTCGCGTCGACAGCAACCAGCAGCGCCGGCTTGTCGCCGCGCCGCACCGCACGCTCGAAGTTGGCGGGAATTTCGACGGCGAACAGGGCTTTGCCCGAAGCCAGCGCCTCGTCGAGATCGGCATCGTTGTGCAGGATTTCGGTGACGCGAAAGAATTTGGTGTTCTGGATTGCGGCCAGGATCGAGCGGCCGACATCGCTCGATTCCTGCAGCAGCACCGCCGTCGGCAGGTCGCGCGGCGTGGTGTTGATCGCATAGCCGAACAGCGTGAGCTGCAGCAGCGGGATCGTGATCATGGTGGCGAAGGTGACCCGGTCACGTCGCAGCTGCAAAAACTCCTTGAGCAGCATGGCGCCGGTCCGCCGCCAAAATCCGCCGGCGCTGATGGTCGTCGCGATGGCGGAGAGCACGCTCATTGGAAGTTATCTTTGGCAGTGCCCATGAGATCGATGAACACGTCCTCGAGCGAAGGCGTGCCGCGTTCCCAGTCAAGTTGCGGCTCACCGCGATAAGGCCCGATGGCGGCCTCCAATGCCGCGCCGTCGCGGCCGGAAACGTGCAGACTGGTGCCGAACGGCGCCACCATTTCGATACCCGGACGTTCCTTGAGTTCGCCGGCGAGACGCGCGAGGTTTTCGCCATTTCGCGCGCTCACCGTGTAGGTCGTCAGGTGCGAATTGGCGATCACCTCGTCGACGGTGCCGCGCGCCAGCACCTCGCCGAAGGCGATATAAGCGATCTCATGACAGCGCTCGGCTTCGTCCATGTAGTGGGTGGAGACCAGCACCGTGAGGCCGCCCGCTGCAAGGTCGTGAATCTCGCCCCAGAAATCGCGCCGCGCTTTCGGATCGACGCCGGCGGTCGGTTCGTCGAGCAACAACAGCTTCGGGTTCGGCAAAGTACAGGCGCCGAGTGCCAGCCGCTGCTTCCAGCCGCCGGACAGCTTGCCGGCCACCTGCTCTTCGCGGCCCTTAAGGCCAAGCCGTTCGATCATTGCCTTGGCGGCGGCGGCCGGCCGCGGCATAGCATAGACGCGGGCGATGAATTCGAGATTCTCGCGCACCGAAAGATCGTCATAGAGACTGAAGCGCTGCGTCATATAGCCGACGCTGGTCTTGATCTTCGCCGCCTCGGTGCGAATGTCGTAACCCAGACAGGTGCCGCTGCCGTGATCCGGCGTGAGCAATCCGCACAGCATGCGGATGGTCGTGGTCTTGCCCGACCCGTTGGGGCCGAGGAAGCCGAAGATCGTGCCGCGTTTGACCTGCATCGACAGATCGCGCACGACGGTGCGGCCGTTGAACGACTTGGTCAGGCCGTGCACGTCGATGACGATGTCGGCAGTTGCGGAATGCGCTTCGCTCATTTCGATGCCTGCGGCGGCAGCGGTGGCACGGGTTGCGGAAGGAGCGTCACATCGACCGGCTGGCCGACACGCAGCGCCTTCGGCTTGTCCGGCAAAGCCTCGATCAGGAACACCAGCTTGGAACGCTCCTCAAGGCTGTAGATCACCGGCGGCGTGAACTCCGATTGCTTGGCGATGAAGCTCACCTGCGCCGTAAGATCGGCCTCGCAGCCGTCACAGCCGACTTTGACCGTGTCGCCGTAAGCGATGCTCGGCAGCACCGCCTCCGGCACGAAGAAACGCACTTTGATGTTACCGGGCGGCAACAGCGACACGACCGGGCGTCCGGCCGGGACCATTTCGCCGGGACGGTAGTAGACCTCTTCGACCGTGCCGGTGACCGGGCTGAATACTTCGCGGCGCGTCAGCCGGGTTTGCGAGGAATTGAGCCGCGCCTGCGCGTCGCGCAGCGCTGCTGTTGCGGCATCGAGATCCTTTTGCGTGCCGGCGCCGGTCTTGGCGAGTTGCTGCGCCCGGTCGAAACTCTGCTGCGCGTTGACCAGCGCGGCCTTGACCTGGGCCAAGTCGGCCTGCTGCAGATCGTCGTCGACCGTGAACAGAGCCTCGCCTTTGCTGATGGTATCGCCTTCACGCACCGACAGCGTCTGGACCCGGCCGACTTCGTCGGGCGCGACGAAAATCAGATTGGCCTCGATCCAGCCCTGATAGGTGCTGTCGGCCTTCTTGCAGGCCGCAAGCCCTAGCGTGAGCGCAACGATGCCGGCGGCAACGGCGATCCGGCGCGGACTGACAATGCGCGGACTAACTGTGCGCGGATTACTTGTGCGCGGATTCATGGCGCCCTCCGCGCGAACAAATGTTCGAAATGGGCGTGCATCATGCCGCGCACGTCGAGCGGCTCGAAGCGATCGAACAGGCCGCTCCAGATAACGGCGGTGACGCACGGCGCGCCCAGCAATTGTGGAAAGCGGACCAGGGAGTCGTCGGCGAGTTCGCCGCGATCATAGGCGCGGCGCAACAGGTCGCGCAGGGCCTCGAAGATCCTTGCCAGCACTTCGCGATAATAGAATTCGGCCAGCGCCGGGAACCGCGGGCCTTCGCTGATGATCAAGCGCATCAGCTGCTTGCGCCGGGTGCCATAGACTTCCCGGATGAAAACCTCGATCACCTGCTCGACGATCACGCGCAGCGGCAGATCGGTCGCAAAGGCTGCCTCCAGCGTGCCCACGACGGGCGTCATCTTGGAGCGGATGAGTTCCTGGAACAGGCTCTCCTTGTCCTTGAAGTACAGATAGATCGTCCCTTTGGCGACGCCGGCGCGCATGGCGACATCGTCGAGCCGCGCCGCTTCGAAGCCGCGGGCGGAAAATTCGTCGAGCGCCGCGTCGAGGATCGCATCCCGCCGCGCCACGGCCTTCGCGATGCGCGTGTCGGGCAGCGATTTTGGCGCAAGCTTCGACATGGCTCCGCGCGCCGTGGCGGCGCGTTCGGCCCGCATTGGCTGACTTTTCCTGGTTTGCTTGCTGGCTTTCATTTTGAAAATATGACTGACCAGTCAGTCATATTCAAGGGCAAAATCGCAATGGGATCTGGCCTATGCCCGAAAGCTGCAAAATCATGATTGGCCTTTGATTTTGCGCATTTTCGCCGACCGCATTACCAGCTACAGGCTACGAATTGAGGCGGGTTCGGGAGGCAGACGTGACAGCGACGACCACAGCAGCATCGGCGCAAACCCGACCCACGAGCCCGTGGTGGAGCCAATTATGGGTCTGGGTGCTGATCGCGATGGCGCTCGGCATAGCGCTCGGCGTCGTGGCGCCGGACACCGCGGCCAAGATGGGTCCCCTCGGCGATGCCTTCATCAAGTTGATCCGCATGCTGATCGCACCGATCATCTTCTGCACGGTGGTGACCGGCATCGCCCACATGGCCGACATGACGCGCGTCGGCCGCGTCGCCATCAAGGCCATCATCTATTTCGAGGCGATGACGACGGTCGCGCTCATCGTTGGCCTGGTCGCGGTCAATATCCTCAAGCCGGGCGTCGGCATGAATGTGGATGTCAGCACGCTCAATCCCAGCACTGTCGAGCCCTATGTCAAGCTCACCCACGAAGTGGGTGCCGTGCCGTTTCTGATGAACATCATTCCCAATTCGTTCGCCGGCGCCTTTACCGAAGGCAACATTCTTCAGGTGCTGTTCGTCGCCATCCTGTCTGGCTTCGCGCTGGTCTTTATCGGCGACAAGGCCAAGCCCCTAGTCGATATCATCGATCTCGTCGCCAAGATGGTGTTCGTGATCGTCGGCATCATCATGTGGACGGCGCCGCTCGGCGCGTTCGGCGCCATCGCGTTCACGGTCGGCAAATTCGGCATCGGTTCGCTCGCCTCGCTCGGCAAGCTCTTGCTGGGCTTTTACGCGACCTGCGTGATTTTCATCGCCATCGGTTTCGGTCCGATCGCGCGCCTGTGCGGCTTCAGCCTCTTGAAACTGATCCGCTACATCAAGGAGGAACTGCTGATCTGCATCGCCACCACGTCGTCGGAAACGGTGCTGCCGCGGATCATGGACAAGCTCGAGCAGCTTGGCTGCGAGAAAGGCGTCGTTGGGCTCGTGGTGCCGACCGGCTATTCGTTCAATCTCGACGGCACCTGCCTTTATCTCGCGACTGCCGCGGTGTTCCTGGCGCAAGCGACCAACACGCCGCTCGATATCTGGCATCAGATCGGACTGCTTCTGATCCTGCTCCTCACGTCAAAGGGCGCGGCCGGCGTTGCAGGCGCGGCGTTCGTGGTCTTGGCGGCGACGCTGGGCGCCGAGAGCAGCATACCGGTCGCGAGCGTGGCGCTGGTGCTCGGCATTCACCGGCTGATGTCGCAGGGGCTCACACCCACCAACCTTCTCGGCAACGCGGTCGCCACCATCGTCATGGCGAAGTGGGAAGGCGCGCTCGACGAGACCCGCTTGCATCGCGAACTCGATGAGGGCAGCTAGCTTTTGGAGCTAGCCCTTCTCGTCGCAGGCCCAGGCGCGCACGACGCAATCGTGGCCGCCGAACCCGACGCAACGGCGCGTCGAGATGTTTTCCGCTTTGCCGAGATGCGAGTCGATGGCCCAGCCGAACGAGCCGCAAGGATGCTTCGCATCGACCGACATCGCCGCACATGCGCGGTGCAGCATGCCGACGATCCGGCACTTGTCGCCTGAGCATTTGCGCATTGCCGCAAGTCGCGCATCGGCTTCTTGCGCGTAATCGAAGCCATAGCCGTAGGCGCCGCAGGAGCCGACCGCGAGTGCGCCGGCTGCGTTCGCCGCGCCGATCACGGCCACCAAAAGGCCAAGACTTACGGAAGCGACGGCAAAGCTCCGCCGGATTTTCGACATGCAGCCCTCCCCCATGGCGTCTGGAGAAGCTAGCCCGGAAGAGTTTCGAGATGGTGAATGGGGGACCGAAACGCGCCGCTATACGTCCGCCACGGCCTTGGTTTTCTCAAGCGCTGCCCTCACGGCCTGGAGCGCCTCGGGTGTATCGACATCGGTCAGCGCCGCCGTGCCGGATACCGGCACTTCGGCAACGGCTTCGGGATAGCGGCCGATCAGATAGCGCGCGCCGATGTCGCCCTCCACCGCCATCAGCTCGGGGAAGAACCGCCGCGACCACACCACCGGATTGCCGCGCTTGCCCTCGATCGTCGGCACCGCGACGAGTGCGCCCTTGTCGGGATCGATCGCGCCGATCAGGCGATCGATCAAGCTGGCGTCGACTTGCGGCATGTCGCCCAAACAAACAATGGCGCCGTCGACCTCCGCCGGCAGCGCCGCAATGCCGGCCTTGAGCGAAGTGCCGAGCCCATCGGCGAAATGCGGATTGTGCGCGAAGCGGACCGGCAGACCCGCGAGCACCGCCTCGACGCGCTCGTGCTGATGGCCGGTGATGACAATCACCGGCCGCGCGCGCGAGGCGAGCGCCTGCTCGACCACCATGCGGATGAGCGGCTTGCCGTTAATCTCGGCGAGGAGCTTGTTGGGGCCCCCCATGCGGCTCGAGCGGCCGGCGCCGAGCACAAGCGCCGCGATCGAGCGGCCGGCCTCCACCGGCTCCTCACGCGGCTGCGGCCGCGTCACGATTTCCATCAGCAGCCCGCCGACGCCGAGCCCGGTAATATCCTCGCGCGGCACCGGCAGGCCGGCGAGAAGCCGCATCAAAATCCAATCGAAGCCGTTTTCCTTTGGGCTCCGCGCACAACCCGGTGCGCCGAGCACCGGACGGCCGCCCGCCGCGCCGATCATCATCAGGTTGCCGGGATCGACCGGCATGCCGAAATGCTCGACCTCACCGCCGATCGCTTGCAAAGCCGCCGGGATCACGTCGCGCCGGTCGGCGATGGCGGAGGCGCCGAACACGATGGCCAATTCGGCGCCGGCTTTGAGCACTTCGTCGAGCGCCTTGGCGAGCGCCTCGCGCTCATGCGGCACCCGCCGCTCGACAATAATCGTAGCGCCGGCGGGCGCGAGCCGGTCTTCGGTGATCTTCAGCGTCTTCTCGATCACCTTGGCGGCGAGCCCCGGCAGAAGGGTCGACACCACGCCGACCTTGCGGATGCGATAGGGCGCGACGCGCAACAGCGGCTGCTGCGCGCCGGCGAGCGCCAGGTCGCGCGCGTCTTTCGCCACGCCGAATGGAATGATTTTCACCGTCGCGATCATCTCGCCGGCAACCACTGGCTTGTAAGCCGGCAAAGTCGCCAAAGTGATCGCCTCGTCGATGCGGTTGAGCCCGTCGACGGCGTGCTTGTCGACGACCAGCACGCCGGCTGACTGCGCAAACAGATTGGCGCGGCCGGTGAAGGCGCGGTCGACATGCACGCTTTGCCCGGCGACGGCCTTGGCGATCTCGGCCGCGGCGACATCCTCGGAGACATCGCCCGCTTCGAGCCGCGCCACGACGATATCTTTGATGCCGGCGGCTTCCAGCGCCGTCACTTCGCCGGGGCCAATCAGCGTGCCTTTCTTGAGCACCAGCGAGCCTTGCCGGATCGTGTGCACGGCAGTGGCGCCGAGAGCTTCCTTTGGCGCAACCGCACCGAACTTCATGACGCCGCCTTCACGAGGGGTTCCACCTCGGCCTCTTCGCGCAGCCGCTCGGTGATCTGGGCCATGATGGCGACCGCGATCTCGGCCGGCGATACCGCGCCGATATCGAGCCCGATCGGCGCGTGGATGCGGGCCACGGCGGCGTCGGACAGGCCTTGCTGGTTGAGCCGCTCGACGCGCCGTGCATGCGTTTTGCGCGAGCCGAGCGCGCCGATATAGAAGCAATCGCGCGCCAGCGCGTGCAAGAGCGCGGGATCGTCGATCTTCGGATCATGCGTGAGCGCGACAAACGCCGTGTAGCGATCGACATTGAGCGGCGGCAGTGCGATATCCGGCCACTCGGCGACGACATTCACGTCCGGAAAGCGCTCGGGCGACGCGAAGGCCGTGCGCGGATCGACGATCGTGACATCATAGTTGAGGAGCTTGCCGATCGGCGCCAGCGCCTGGCTGATGTGCACGGCACCAATAATGACGAGCTGCGGCGCCGGCACGTAGACGGTGAGGAAGACCCGGCCCTCCGGCGTCTCTTCCATGCCACTTTTGCTGGTGCGCAGATGATCGACCAGAGCCGCACGCAGCGGATCCCTGGCGACGTCGGCCGCTTTGACGAGACGCTGCTGGCCGCTCTCGACATTGGTGACGATCACGGCGGCGCGGCGCGCCGAGCGCTCGGTGTTGAGGGTGGTGAGGATATCGAGTTTCATGGCGGGAACTTACTCGACCTTCTCGACGAACACCCGGATCTTGCCGCCGCAGGACAGGCCGACCTTCCAGGCGGTCTCGTCGGCAACGCCGAATTCCAGCATTTTCGGCTTGCCGCTCTCGATGACGTCGAGCGCCTCGGTGACCACCGCGCCTTCGACGCAGCCGCCGGAAACCGAGCCCAGGAAATTGCCCTCCTCGTCGATGACGAGGTTCGAGCCTACCGGGCGCGGCGCCGAGCCCCAGGTCTCGACCACGGTCGCGAGCGCGACGTCGCGGCCCTTTTTCCGCCAGTCCTCGGCGGCTTTGAGGATGTCATTGTCGCTTGAGAGCATGATCTGCCTCTATTCCTCACTTTATGTTTCCCGCTATATCCCAGCGGATACAGCGTTGTATACCACCGAATATAATGCTGGAATATAGTTCGTCACGCCACCTTTCGCATCCACGCTTTCGGGTCCCCTGCCCCGCCGCCGCGCTGCAACCCAGCCACCAGCGCGGCAATGGATTCGAGGCTATGGATCGGGCGGAATTCATCGACATGCGGCAGCATGGTCTTGATGCCGCGCGCCCGTGCCTCAAAACCCTCGAAGCGCAGCAGCGGGTTGAGCCAGATCAGGCTGCGGCATGACCGATGCAGCCGGTCGATCTCAAACGCAAGTGTGTCGTCGGCGTCGCGTTCAAGCCCGTCGGTGATCAGGAGCACGATGGCGCCCTGGCTGAGCACGCGGCGCGCCCATTGCTTGTTGAAGGCGCGCAGCGACGACGCGATCCGCGTGCCGCCCGACCAATCGGCGACGCAGGCCGAACAGGCGGCGAGCGCATCGTCGGGGTCGCGTTCGCGGAGCGCGCGCGTGACATTGGTGAGCCGCGTGCCGAATAGGAACGTAGAAACGCGCCGCCGCGTGTCGGTCAACGCATGCAGAAAGTGCAGGAAGATGCGGCTATATTGACTCATCGAGCCGGATATATCGAGCAACGCCACGATCGGCGGCGGCCTCGTCTTCGGCCCGATGAAGCGAAGATCGATGAAATCGCCGCCGCCTTTCATCGAGGCGCGCAAGGTGCGGCGGATGTCGATCAGATGGCCGTGCGCGTGCGGGGCCAAGCGGCGGGTGCGCACCTCGGCAAGCGGCATCACGAGCTTTTTCATCGCCTCTTTCGCCTTGGCGATTTCGGCGGCTGTCATTTGCGCAAAATCCTTGTGCTGCAGGATTTCGCGGTCGGAGACCGTCATACGCGCGTCGAGCTCGATCTCGCGCTCCTTCTTGAGCTTGTCGTCGAGGCCGGAAAACAGCGCCTCGTGGACACGCGTCGCACCGGCCTGCGGCGCATGCGGCTCGGCCGGCGCCTGCGGCAGCATCATCGCCATGAGCTGATCGATATAGCCGCGGCGGCGGAAGAAAATGCGGAACGCCTGGTCGAACAGCACCGAATGTTCGTGCCGCTTCACGAACACCGCGTGCAGCGTCCAGTAAAAATCATCGCGCGTGCCGACGCCGGCGGCCTTGACGGCTTCGAGCGCATCAAGCACCGCGCCCGGCCCGACCGGAATGCCGGCCGCGCGCAGCGCGCGAGCGAAATAGACGATGTTTTCGGCGAGACGGCCGGGCTGGTCTTGTTTGTGTTCCAGCATGGCCTACTCCGCCGCGCGCAGATCCGACTTCATCTCATCAAGCATCCCTTTGACCTTGCTGCCTTCAAGCCGCGCGATGTCGTCCTGGTATTTGAGCAGCACGCCGAGCGTGTCCGACACGGTGGCGGGATCGAGCGCCACCACGTCGAGCTCGGACAAAGCGCCGGCCCAATCCAGCGTCTCGGCGACGCCCGGCGACTTGAACAGATCCTCCTTGCGCAGCGCTTGCACGAAGGCCACCACCTGCTCGGACAGTTTCTTGCTGACGCCCGGCACTTTGGCGCGCACGATGGCAAGCTCGCGCTCCGCCGTCGGGTAGCCGACCCAGTGATAGAGACAGCGGCGCTTGAGCGCATCGTGCACTTCGCGTGTGCGGTTCGAAGTGATGACGACGATCGGCGGCTGCGTGGCCTTCACCGTGCCCATTTCCGGGATGGTGACCTGAAAGTCGGCCAGCACTTCGAGCAAATAAGCCTCAAACGCTTCGTCGGTACGGTCGATTTCGTCGATCAGCAGCACCGGCGCGCCGGCCGTGTCAGGCTCGAGCGCCTGCAATAGCGGGCGCTTGATCAGAAACCGCTCGGAGAACACGTCGTGCTCGAGACGAGCGCGATCGTGCTCGCCTTCGGCCTCGGCGACGCGGATCGCGATCATCTGCGCGGCGTAATTCCACTCGTAGACCGCGGCCGCGATGTCGAGGCCTTCATAGCATTGCAGCCGGATCAGCCGCCGCCCCAGCGTCGACGACAGCACCTTGGCAATCTCGGTCTTGCCGACGCCGGCCTCGCCTTCGAGGAAAATCGGCCGGCCCATTTTCAGGGCGAGAAACAGCACGGTGCCGAGCGAGCGGTCGGCCAGATATTCGGCCTCGGCCAGGAGATCGACGGTGGAACCGATGGAGGTCGGCAGCGGGCGCGGCGAAGGCTTGTTCATAGCCATAATGTAGTCATCGCCGCGGGATTTGTCCCGTCGCTCGGGCGAATCCTGCGGACATAGCAAACCAGCGTTAGCGCCGGTTTTAGGCCGATTTCCCGATCGCCTCTGCAACGGCACGGCGCGCGAGCACGCCGACGAGATGCGCGCGATATTCGGCGCTGCCGTGGATGTCGGAGTTCATGCCGTCGGCCGAGATGGACATTCCTTCGAGCGATTTCGGCGAAAAGCGCTTTTTCAGCGCTTCCTCGAACGACGGTACGCGGAACACGCCTTTCGAGCCGGCGCCGGTGACGGCGACGCGGATCTCGCTGCCGCGTTTGCCGACGAAGACGCCGACCAGCGCGAAGCGCGACGCCTGATTGCGGAATTTCTGATAAGCCGCTTTCTTCGGCAGCGGAAAGTTCACCTTGGTGATGATCTCGGCGGGCTCGAGCACGGTCGAGAACATGCCGGTGAAGAAGTCGTCGGCTTTGATGCGGCGCTTGTTGGTGATGATGGTCGCGCCAAGCCCGAGACAGGCGGCCGGGTAATCGGCATTCGGGTCGTTATTGGCGACCGAGCCGCCGATGGTGCCGCGATGGCGCACCGCCGCATCACCGATCATGCCGGCGAGCTTCGCCAAGACGGGCGCTGACTGCTGCACCACAGGCGAGGTGTTCACTTCATAGTGGCGGGTCATGGCGCCGATGGTAAGCGAGCGGCCGCTCAGCTCAATCCCGCTCAAACCCTCGACCAGCGTCATGTCGATGATCTGCGGCGGACCGGCGAGGCGCAGTTTCATGGTCGGCAGCAGTGTTTGTCCGCCGGCGAGCAATTTGGCGTCCTCGTTCTTGGTCAGCATGCCGGCCGCCTGCCGCACCGTCTGCGGCCGATGAAATGTAAAGGCGTACATCGCAGTCCTCCGTTTATTTCCAGCTCATGCCGCGTGCGGCAGTTTGTTTGACTTTTGCAGCGCCGCCCACACCGCCTGCGGCGTCGCCGGCATGGCCAGCTGTTCGGTGCCGATCGCGTCGGTGATCGCGTTGATCACAGCAGCCGGCGCGGCGATGGCGCCCGCCTCGCCGCACCCTTTTATGCCGAGCGGATTCGACGGGCACTTGGTCACCGTGGTGCCGACCTTGAGCACCGGCAGGTTGTCGGCGCGCGGCATGCAATAGTCCATGAACGAGCCGGTGACGAGTTGCGCTTCCTTGTCGTAGACGGCGCCTTCGCACAAAGCCTGGCCGACGCCTTGCGCGATGCCGCCATGCACTTGGCCCTCGACGATCATCGGATTTATGACGATGCCGAAATCGTCCACCGCCGTCCACGCCACGATCTCGGTGGTGCCGGTCTCGGTGTCGACCTCGACCTCGCAAATGTGGCAACCGGCCGGGAAGGTGAAGTTGGTCGGATCGTAGAACGCGCCTTCCTTCAGGCCGGGCTCGAGCTCCTGGCCGGAGAATTTGTGGGCGATGTAAGCGTTGAGCGTGACGTCGCCCCACGCCGCCGTCTTGTCGGTGCCGGCGACGCTGAATTTGCCGTCCTTGAACTCGATGTCGCCCTCGGCGGCTTCAAGCATGTATGCGGCGACCTTCTTCGCCTTGGCTTCAACCTTGTCGAGCGCCTTGACGAGCGCCGACATGCCAACCGCGCCGGAGCGCGAGCCATAGGTGCCCATGCCGAACTGCACCTTGTCGGTATCGCCATGCACGACCGAAATATCGTCGATCGGAATGCCGAGCCGCTCCGAAACGACTTGCGCAAAAGTCGTTTCGTGGCCCTGCCCGTGCGCATGGCTGCCGGTGAGGATTTCGACCGAGCCCGTCGGATTGACCCGCACCTCAGCGGATTCCCACAAGCCGACGCCGGCGCCGAGCGAACCGACCGCTTGCGACGGCGCGATGCCGCAGGCCTCGATATAAGTCGAAAGGCCGATGCCGCGCAGCTTGCCGTGGCGCGCCGATTCACGCTTGCGCTTGGCGAAGCCTTTGTAGTCGGCAAGCTCCATCGCCTTCTTCAGCGAGGCATTATAGTCGCCGGCATCATACATCATGATGACCGGCGTCTGATGCGGGAATTTGTTGACGAAATTCTTGCGCCGCAGATCCGCCGGGTCCTGGCCGAGTTCGCGGGCGCCGACTTCAACCAGCCGCTCGACCACGAAGGTCGCTTCCGGCCGCCCTGCCCCGCGATAAGCATCGACCGGCACGGTGTTGGTATAAACCGCGTCGACCTCGCAATAGATGTGCGGGATCTCGTACTGCCCCGACAACAGCGTGGCGTAGAGATAGGTCGGCACCGACGACGAAAACGTCGACATGTAGGCGCCGAGATTGGCCACGGTCTTGGCGCGCAGGCCCAGAATCTTGCCGTCGCCGTCGAACGCCATTTCGGCATGGGTGACGTGATCGCGGCCATGCGCGTCGGCGAGAAACGCTTCGGAGCGGTCGGCGACCCACTTCACCGGGCGGCCGACGCGCTTTGACGCCCACAGCGCCACGACCTCTTCGGGATAGATGAAAATCTTCGAGCCGAAACCGCCGCCGACATCGGGTGCGATGACGCGCAGCTTGTGCTCCGGCGCCATGCCGACGAAGGCGGCGATGACGAGCCGCGCCACATGCGGATTCTGCGTCGTGTTCCACAGCGTGAACGTGCCGGTGCCGCTGTCGTATTCGCCGATGGCGGCGCGCGGCTCGATGGCGTTCGGCACCAGGCGATTATTGACGATGTCGAGCTTGGTGACGTGCTTGGCCGACTTGAACGCGGCATCGGCCGCTTTGGCGTCGCCGAGGCTCCACTGATAGATCGTGTTGTTCGGCGCGACGTCGTGGATTTTCGGCGCGCCGGGCTTCTGCGCCGCCGCCGGATCGGCGATCGCCGGCAGCACCGCGTAATCGACTTTGATCTTCTCGGCCGCGTCGCGCGCCTGCGCCAGCGTCTCGGCGACAATCACCGCGATGGCGTCGCCGACGTGGCAGGCCTTGCCGCTGGCGAGCGCCGGATGCGCCGCCATTTTCATCGGCGAGCCGTCCTTGGAATGAATCATCCAGCCGCAGATCAGATTGCCGATTTTGTCAGTGGCGAGTTCGGCGCCGGTCAGCACCGCAAGCACGCCCGGCATGGCGGAGGCAGCTTTGGCATCGATCGATTTGATCGTGGCGTGCGCGTGCGGCGAACGGAGGAAATACGCGAATGCCTGGCCGGGCCGGTTGATGTCGTCGGTGTAATGGCCCTTGCCGGTGATGAAGCGGCGATCTTCCTTGCGGCGCACCGCAACGCCGATACCGGTAGCACTCATGACACAGCACTCATGGTATTGCCTCCGGTGGTTTGCGCTCCTCGACGAACTTTTTTGTTATTCGGCCGCTTGGCTGGTTGCGCCGCCGCTCTTCATCGCGCGCGCGCCGGCGGCGATGGCTTTGACGATGTTGTGGTAGCCGGTGCAACGGCAAATGTTGCCTTCAAGCTCTTCGCGAATGGTGCGGTCGTCGAGCTCGTTGCCCTTGCGGCGCACGATATCGACTGCCGTCATGATCATGCCGGGCGTGCAAAAGCCGCATTGCAGGCCGTGGTTCTCGCGGAACGCCTCCTGCATCGGATGCAGCGGTCCGTCCGGCGCCGCCAGACCTTCGATGGTCAGCACATCGGCGCCTTCGAGCGAGAGCGCGAGCGCGGTGCACGACTTGATCGCCATGCCGTTCACATGCACGACGCAGGCGCCGCATTGCGAAGTGTCGCAGCCGACATGCGTACCGGTGAGCCGCAGGTGCTCGCGCAAAAATTGAACGAGCAAGGTGCGCGGGTCGATCTCGCCACTGACGGGCTTGCCGTTCACCGTCATGGAAACGGCTACCGTCTCGGCTCCCTTTTGGGCTGCCAACGATGCGGCCATGGGGCTTCCTCCTCGAAAATTCCGGTCAAATGTCCCGATTCGCCGGCGATTCCCGCTCGCTGGCCAGGTCCAGGGGCGAAATCATGGCGTTTTTGCCGTCTTTCGGACCCTGGAACGATTATTACTCTGAACTGCGGGCCGGGCGGCGGTCAAGAGAGTTGCACATGCGCTTGCACCGGCCCGAACGCGAGCCACCGCAACGGCATCGGCCTCACGCGGCCACGGGATTGACCGCCTTGGCGAAGTTTTCAAAAAAATCGTCGGCCACTTTCTTGGCCGCGCCATTGACGAGGCGCTGGCCGAGCTGCGCGAGCTTGCCGCCGATTTGCGCTTCGACGTCGTAGGACAACAGCGTGCCGCCGTCCTTCGGCGCGAGCTTCACTGTCGCGCCGCCCTTGGCGAAGCCAGCGACGCCGCCGTCGCCTTGGCCGCTGATCTTGTAGCCGTTCGGCGGATCGAGATCGGACAGCGTGACCTTGCCTTTGAACTTGGCCTTGACCGGCCCGATCTTCACGGTGGCGATGGCCGACATTTCATTATCGCCGGTCTTGTCGAGCTGCTCGCAGCCCGGAATGCAGGCCTTAAGCGTTTCGGTATCGTTGAGTTTTTCCCAAACCGTCTGGATCGGTGCCGCGAGCTGAACCTCGCCGTTCATCGTCATCGCCATTTCGTACTACTCCCTGCTCGCGGCTTGATCGACGAAGCGTTTGATCGACCAAGCGCTTGATCGACTAAGTGATCGAAAACCCGCCGAATACATAATCGCTTTCTCGCCTATCGCTACAGCCTGACGCGGCGCATGGGAAGGCCGCCACCGGGGTTGGCCGCGCGCGTTCGGGCGGTTAAGGGTCTTTCCACCGCCCAGCACAAGGAAGGACATTTCAATGCCGGACATCAAGACCGACGATGGCTGCACCATCCACGCCGAGATCGAAGGGCCGGACAACGCGCCGGCGCTGATGCTGTCGAACTCGCTCGGCACCGACCTGCATATGTGGGATGACCAGGTCGCGCCGTTCACAAAACACTTCCGGTTGTTGCGTTACGACCGCCGCGGCCACGGCAAATCGAGCGTGCCGAAAGGCCCGTACACGATGGAGCGACTCGGCCGCGACGTGCTGGCGGTGCTCGACGGGCTTAACATCGCGAAGATCAATTGGTGCGGCTTGTCGATGGGAGGCATGGTCGGGCAATGGCTCGGCGCCAATGCGGCAAACCGCGTCAACAAGCTCATCCTGTCCAACACCTCGTCGTATTTCCCCGACAAGACAATGTGGGAGGCCCGCCTCAAACTGGTGCGGGACAAGGGCTTGGCCGGCATCGTCGACGCCAATATGGAGCGCTGGTTCACATCAGGATTCCGCGAGCGCTCGCCGCAAGCGATGAAGAAGATGCACCACATGTTCGTCGCCACCAAGCTCGACGGCTATATCGGCTGCGCCGAGGCGGTGCGCGACATGGATCATCGGCCGCTGTTGCCGAAAATCACGGCATCCACCTTGGTCATTGCCGGCAAGCACGATCCGGCGACGCCGCTCGAGGGCAACGAATATATTCGCGAGCACATTCCCGGCGCCAAGATCGCCGTGCTCGAGGCCGCCCACATCGCCAATGTCGAGCAGCCGCAAGCCTATGCCGACACCGTGCTCGGATTTTTGTTGAACAAATAAACATAAAAGCGGCAGCCCGCCGAAGCGAGCTGCCGCCTTTTCGAGAGAACGTTACCGGTTAGCGGGAGCCCTGTTGACCACCCTGCTGACCGCCCTGTTGGCCCGGCTTGTTCTGGCCGCTCTGCTGCTGACCCGGCTTGTTCTGCCCGCCTTGCTGCTGCTGGCCGGGCTTGTTCTGTCCGCCCTGTTGCGGATTGTTTTGATTATTCTGTTCGTTTGCCATCGGGACGTTCTCCGTTGTGAACCCCCCGCCCATCAATGATACCCCGCGACCCGCTCGGTGGTTCCTCGCCCCGTACCCGCTATTTATGAGCAACACCTTGATACCACAGCGAAAATTTTCGCAGCGCGCGGCAAAAGCCGGTTTTCACACCGGCTTATAGGCCCGCTGATGATAGACGAGCGCGGCGCCCGCCGGCCCGAGCCGGACCGCCTCGACCGATCCGAAGATCACATTGTGCGAAGCGACGGCCTTGATCTCGACGACGCGGCAATCGAAGGCGACGACGGCGGAAGTCAGCATCGGCGCGCCGGTTTTCAAGGTGGTCCACTCACCGTCGGCAAAACGTTCGTGGAGTTGCGCGCCGCTTCGTCCGGCGAACATATCGGCGAGCTTCTCTTCACCGGCGCCGAGCGTGTTGATGCAGAACACGCCGTTCTGTTGCAGGACCGGAGCGCTCTTGCTGCGGCGGTTGAGACAGACGAGCAGCACTGCGGGCGCATCGGACACCGAACACACCGCGGTCGCGGTGAAGCCGGTCTTGCCGGCCGAGCCCGCGGTGGTGACGATATGCACCGCGGCGCCGAGCCGGCTCATGGCTTCGCGAAACGCGGCTGCCTCGACGCTCGCAAGCGGCGCCGGCCCGACCGCCGTGAACGCGCCATCCATTGCATCGTCGGGCCGTTGATCGATCCAGCTCATGTCTTTCACTCCGCCGCGCGCGCGTCGGGCAAGCCCGGATAGGCGACATCGTCCGGATCGAGCCAAGCGTGATCGGTCCAGCCGTTCTCATCGTATTCCGACATGCATTGTTCGGCGAGCGCGGTCATCTGATCGAACATTCCGGAACTGCGCGCATTCCACAGCGCCTGGATCCGGATGTCTTCGTGATTGCCGGCATAGTTGCGTTCGTAGAGCTCGTGGCGGCCGCCGAATTCGGTGCCGATCGCGTCCCACAAAAGCTTCATCACCTTGATGCGCTCCTTGTAGTCGATGCCGTAAGAACCGCGCACATAGCGCGCGAGATAGCGGTCGATCGCCGGATTCTTGAAGTCTTTGGTCGACGACGGCAGGTAGATCAGCGACGAGGCCACGATCTTTTCCACGATCTCCTTGACGCGGCCGTACGCGTCACCGGCGAATACCCGATAGCTCGAGCCGGATTGCTGGTTCGGCAGCACCGCGCCGTTCACCCAGTCCGTCGGGTTCATCGCCATTGCATCCGTCAGCGACCAGAACAGATGGCGCCAGGCAATGATCTCGCCGAGCATCGCCTGATTGCCGCGGAATTCGTCGGAACCCGCGGCCCGCAACGCTTTCGCGATCACGCCGGCGAGGAAGTCGAGTTTCACCGCGAGCCGCGTGCAGCCTTGGAATTGATAGCCGGCGAGGAAACCGGATTGCGGGAAGAAGATTTTCAGTTTCTCGAGGTCGCGGTGCAGCAGCACATCCTCCCAAGGGATGAACACATTGTCGAACACGAAGATGGCGTCGTTTTCGTCAAAGCGCGACGACAGCGGATAGTCGAACGGCGTGCCCATGACGCTCGCCGTCATTTCGTAGGACGCGCGGCAAAACAGTTTCACGCCGGGCGCGCTCATCGGCGCGATGAACATCACTGCGAGATCGGTGTCGTGCAGCGGCACCGCGGCGTTTTGCCCCAAGAAATTGTAATGCGTGAGCGCCGAGGCCGTCGCCACCACCTTGGCGCCCGACACATAGATGCCGGCGTCGGTTTCTTTTTGAATTGTGATGAAGACGTCCTTGACCTGATCGACCGGCTTTGAGCGGTCGACCGGCGGATTGACGATGGCGTGGTTCATGAACAGGACGTTGTCCTGCGCCCGCCGGTACCAGGCCTTGGCGTTGCCTGAGAACTTGCCGTAGAAATCGAAATTGGCGCCGAGCGTATTCATCAGCGACGCCTTGTAATCCGGCGACCGCCCCATCCAGCCGTAGGACATGCGCGCCCATTGCGCGATGGCGTCGCGCTGCGCGATCAGATCCTCGCGCGAGCGCGCGGCGCGGAAGAATTTATGGGTGTAGCCGCCTGAGCCGGTATCGGTCGGCGAGGTCAGGATCGATTTGGTCTTTTGGTCGTGCAGCGCGTCGTAGAGGCGCGCGATCGAGCGCGCGGCGTTACGGAAGGCCGGATGCGTGGTGACGTCCTTGACCCGCTCGCCATAGACATAGATCTCACGCCCGTCGCGCAGACTTTCGAGATATTCCGCGCCGGTGAACGGCCGCCCCTTCGTCCTGATCGCGTCTTCGGATTTCATCCGGCCGTTTCCTCGATTTTCGCGCTGCCCACTATGGCCCTTTTGGCGTCCCTGCTGGCGTAGCTCCACGCCTGTGGGCAAGCAATCCTCTGGCACGCGCGGCTGATAGTCGGCAGGCCAAAACGCCGGTTCCATCGCAGGGTCGAACCGCAGAACATCGCAACTGGGTTTGCGCTCAATATGAAAACCCATTCCCTTTAAGGGTGAGTTTCTGCCCTTTATATAGAAAATTCTTCTAGAAGGCCCGCCAAATCAGGTTCGTTGTCCACGATGTATGTCGATCCCGACTATCAAGACGGACTACCGGTTGCCGCGCCGCGGCTGCGCTTTGACATTGCGGCTTGGGCCGAACAGCTCGCGCAAGCGAGCCCGCGGGATATCGTCGAGGCTGCGGTGCGGGCCATGCCGGGTCGGATGGCCGTCGTTTCCTCGTTCGGCACCGAATCCGCCGTCCTCCTGAAATTCGTCGCCGAGGTCGATCCGTCGCTGCCGGTGCTGTTTCTCGACACGCAGTGGCTGTTCAAGGAGACCCTCGCTTATCGCCACGAGCTGGTGGAACGCCTCGGCCTTACCGACGTGCGCACGGTCACGCCGTCGCCAAGCGCGCTCGCCATGCGCGATCCCAAGCGCGATTTGGCGTTCCGCGACCGCGATGCCTGCTGCGATATCCGCAAAGTGACGCCGCTCGCCAAGGAGCTTGCCGCCTTCGACGGCTGGATGAGCGGGCGCAAGCGCTATCACGGCGGCGAGCGCACGGCGCTTCCGGTCGTCGAAGCGGATGGGCTGCGGCTTAAGTTCAATCCGCTGGCGCGCCTGTCGCGCCCCGAACTCAATGCCGTGTTCGCGGCGGCTAAATTGCCGCGCCATCCGCTGGAACAGCTCGGCTTCACCTCGGTCGGTTGCGTGCCCTGCACGCACAAGCCGTCGCTCGGCGGCTCGGTGCGTGACGGCCGCTGGAGCGGCCTCGGCAAGACCGAGTGCGGCATCCATTTCGGGCCGCTGCCCGCGCCCGAAGCCTAATAACCTGACCGCTAATCGGCACTTCCGCGCCTTCCGCGCCCCTGTTAGAACTTTTCACGGGGAACTGCCGGGATTCGAAAGGCGCGCCGACGCATGGACTACTTCGTCCAGCAGCTCATCAACGGCATTACGCTCGGTTCGATCTACGGCCTGATCGCCATCGGCTATACGATGGTCTACGGCATCATCGGCATGGTGAACTTCGCCCATGGCGACGTGTTCATGGTGTCGGCTTTCATCGCGCTGATCGCTTTCCTGATCCTTACCACGTGGCTCGGTATCACTTCGATTGCACTGGCGCTGTTCATCGTGCTCTTGGTGTCGATGCTGTTCACGGCTTTGGTGAACTGGACCATCGAGCGCGTCGCTTACCGACCGCTGCGCGGCTCGTTTCGGCTGGCGCCGTTGATTTCGGCGATCGGCATGTCGATCTTTCTGTCGAATTTTGTGCAGGTCGCCCAGGGCCCGCGCAACAAATCGATCCCGCCGATGGTGCGCGGCGATTTTGCCCTGCTCAATGGCAACGGCTTTTCCGTCTCTCTGTCTTATAAGCAGCTTATCATCTGGAGCGTCACCGCGGCGCTCCTTGCCGTGTTCTGGTACCTCGTCGCCAAGACGCCGCTTGGCCGCAACATGCGCGCCTGCGAGCAAGATCAGAAAATGGCGGCGCTGGTCGGCGTCGATGTCAACCGCACCATTTCGATGACCTTCGTCATCGCGGCAGCTTTGGCCGCCATCGCCGGCACCCTGTATCTGATGAATTACGGTGTGCTCAGCTTCTCCGACGGCTTTGTGCCGGGCGTCAAAGCCTTCACCGCCGCGGTCTTGGGCGGCATCGGCTCGTTGCCCGGCGCCGTGATTGGCGGCCTTCTCGTCGGCCTGATCGAAACCTTGTGGTCCGGCTACGTATCGATCGACTACAAAGACGTCGCCGCTTTTTCGGTCCTCGCCATCACTTTGATCTTCCTGCCGCAAGGCCTGTTCGGCCGGCCGGACGTCGAGAAGGTCTGACATGAGCGGCGCCGCGCCGAGCTGGCGCACGGCCATCGCCGCCAACGGCGGCCTTCGCCCCTTCAAGGATGCCGGGCTGACGGCGCTCGTCGCATTCGGGCTGCTGCTGCCGCTGGTCGGTTTTCAGACCGTCACCGACGTCCGCAATGCGCTTGTTCTGCAAACGCGCTGGCCGCTGCTCTTCGCGCTGACCGCGGCCGTCGGCGTCGGACGGCTGTCCTATTTGCTTTCGATTTCACCTTGGCTCAAGCGGCGTGCGGCGCCGACGGTCGCACCCGCCTTTCCCGCGCGCTTCGATTGGCGCAGCATCGCGGGCAAATGGTTCGTCCCCTTCGCCATCGGCTTTGTCGTCGTCTATCCGCTGATCATGCTGGCGGTGAACGGCCGCGGCAGCGCGGTGAAATGGATCGACAATTTCGGCATCCAGATCTTGATCTATGTGATGCTCGGCTGGGGCCTCAATATCGTTGTCGGCCTCGCCGGCCTCCTTGATCTCGGCTACGTCGCCTTCTATGCCGTCGGCGCTTATTCCTACGCGCTGTTGGCCAAAACCTTCGGCCTTTCGTTCTGGATTTTGCTGCCGCTTGCCGGGTGCCTGTCGTCGTTCTGGGGCCTCCTCCTCGGCTTTCCGGTGCTGCGGCTGCGCGGCGATTATCTCGCCATCGTCACGCTCGCTTTCGGCGAGATCATCCGCATGGTGCTGATCAACTGGGTGGCGCTGACCAACGGCTATGCCGGCATCAGCGGCATTCCGCGCCCGACCTTCTTCGGCATTCCGTTCAATGCCGATGACGACGGTTTCGCCGCAAGGTTCGGCCTCGAATTCTATCCGATCTACCGCACGGTGTTTTTGTACTATTTGATCCTGGCGCTGGCGCTGCTGACGGCGTTCGTCACCGTGCGCTTGCGCCGGCTCCCGGTCGGTCGCGCCTGGGAAGCCTTGCGTGAGGACGAGATCGCCTGCCGCTCGCTCGGCATCAACACGACCAATACCAAGCTCACCGCCTTTGCGATCGGCGCCATGTTCGCCGGTTTCGCCGGCTCGTTCTTTGCGGCGCGCCAAGGCTTCATCTCGCCGGAATCATTCACGTTCCTCGAATCGGCGACGATCCTCGCCATCGTCGTGCTCGGTGGCATGGGCAGCCAGATCGGTGTCGCCATTGCCGCCATCGCGATGATTGGGGGCACCGAAATCTTGCGCCAGCTTGATTTCCTCAAGCGCATCTTCGGGCAGGACTTCGACCCCACGCAGTACCGCATGCTGCTGTTCGGGCTGGGCATGGTGCTGATGATGCGCTGGCGTCCGCGCGGCCTGATCACACGGCGCACGCCCTCGGTGTTCTTGCGGGAGCGCAAGCGCATCACGCCCGACCTCGTCAAAGAAGGGCTCGTTGAGGAAGGTTCCGGCTGATGGCGGCGGACGGCGATACCTTGCTGCGCGTCGAGCATCTGACGATGCGGTTCGGCGGACTGCTCGCCATCGACGATCTGTCGTTCGAAGCGCGTAACGGCGAGATCACCGCGCTGATCGGGCCAAACGGCGCCGGCAAGACCACCGTATTCAACTGCGTCACCGGCTTCTACAAGCCGCATACCGGACGGATCGGACTGTGCCACGGCGACCCGGCGCTGTGGAACGAGCTCGATGCGCTGACCGGCGGCGGCCGCCGCAGCATCAAGACGCCGGCCGGCGCGCTGTTTCAGCTCGAGCGCATGCCCGATTTCCTCGTCGCCGACGAAGCGCGGGTGGCGCGCACCTTCCAGAATATCCGGCTGTTCCCCGGCATGACGGTGCTGGAGAATTTACTGGTCGCCCAGCACAACCGGCTGATGCTCGCCTCCGGCTACACGCTCTTTGGCATTTTCGGCATTCCGTCCTATCGCACCGCCGAGCGCGCCGCGATCGACAAGGCCCGCCACTGGCTCGACCGCATCGGTTTGCTGGCGCGCGCCGACGATCCCGCCGGCGACCTCCCCTATGGCGATCAGCGGCGTCTCGAAATCGTGCGCGCCATGTGCACCGATCCGGTGCTGCTCTGCCTCGACGAACCGGCGGCCGGACTCAATCCGCGCGAAAGCGCCGACCTCAACACGCTGTTGCTGTCGATCCGCAGCGAATGTGCGATCTCGATCCTGTTGATCGAGCACGACATGTCGGTGGTGATGGGGATCTCCGATCGCGTCGTCGTGCTCGACTATGGCGTCAAGATCGCCGACGGCACGCCGGCGCAAGTACGCAACGACACCAAGGTCATTGCCGCCTATCTGGGCGTTGCCGACCAAGACGTCGCCAAGGTCGAGGCCGAGGTCGGTCTATGACTTCCGCACCGGCTTCGCCGCTTTTGGCCGTGCGCGGCGTGAAAACCTTCTACGGCCGCGTCATGGCCCTCAAGGGCGTCGATCTCGACGTCAATGAAGGCGAGATCGTCACGCTGATCGGCGCCAACGGCGCCGGCAAATCGACATTGATGATGACGATTTGCGGCAATCCGCGCGCGCGCGAAGGCACTATCGCGTTTGCGGGGCGCGATATCACAGACCTGCCGACGCACGAGATTGCGCATTTGCGGCTGGCGCAGGCGCCTGAAGGACGGCGCATCTTTCCGCGCATGACGGTCCTCGAAAATCTGCAGATGGGCGCGATCACCGCCGAGGGAGCGGAATTCTCAGCCGATCTCGATCGGGTGCTGGCGCTGTTTCCGCGCCTGCAACAGCGCCTGAGCCAGCGCGGCGGCACTTTGTCGGGCGGCGAGCAGCAGATGCTGGCGATCGCGCGCGCGCTCATGGCGCGGCCGCGTCTCCTTTTGCTCGACGAGCCTTCGCTCGGCTTGGCACCACTTGTAGTGCGGCAAATTTTCGACGCCATCAAGAAATTGAACGCGGAAAGCGGGCTCACCGTTTTCCTGGTCGAGCAGAACGCCTATCACGCGCTGATGCTGGCGCATCGCGGCTATGTCATGGTCAACGGCCTGATCACGCTGAGCGGCACCGGCAGCGAACTCCTCGCGCGGCCGGAAATCAAATCGGCCTATCTCGAAGGCGGCAGGGAAACCGGATGATCGTCCAATTGATCGACGAGAATTCGCTTTGGATCTTCCTGCTCGTGACCATCGTGCTGGGCGGCGGCGCCTCAGCGCTCGCCGGCCGCGCCATCGCCAAGACCTGGCGGCCATGGCGGCAGGTCACGGCCTATAGTTTCATCCTGGGCGCTGCCGTGCGCTTCATTCATTTCAGCGTGTTCAACGGTACGCTGTTGTCGGCACACTATTACCTCGTCGACACCGCCGTCTGCATGGCGTTCGGCTTCTTAGGCTTTCGGTCCTCGCGTGCGGCGCAGATGGTCACGCAATATTCTTGGCTCATGGAGCCTGCCGGCGCGTTGCGCTGGCGCCTGAAGCAGCCCTGACGTAACATCAAACGCACTTGAAATGCCGGCCGTCCAGTCAGGGGAACACGCATGAACAGGATCATCACGCTCGGGTTCGGTCTTTTTTTCGCCCTCGCCGGAACGGCGCAGGCGCAGGTCAAATTCGGGATGGGCGGCCCGATCACCGGGCCGAGCGCCGCGACCGGCGCGCAAATGAAGAATGGCGTCGATCAGGCCGCCGCCGACATCAATGCCGCGGGCGGCATATTGGGCAAGAAGATCGTCCTCTCCTACGGCGACGACGTGTCCGACCCCAAGCAAGGCGTATCGATCGCCAACGATTTTGCCGGCAACGGCGTGAAATTCGTGATCGGTCACTACAATTCCGGCGTCACCATGCCGTCGTCGGAGGTCTATCAAGAGAACGGCATCCTCGAAATCTCCCCCGCCTCGACCAATCCGATGGTAACCGAGCGCGGCATGTGGAACATCTTCCGCGATTGCGGTCGCGACGATCAGCAGGGCAAGGTCGCCGGCAATTACATTCTCAGTCACTTCAAGGGCAAGAAGATCGCCGTGGTCCATGACAAGACCACCTACGGGAAAGGCCTCGCCGACGAGACCAAAAAGACAATCAATGCCGGCGGCATGACCGAAGTCCTCTACGAGGGCATCAATACCGGCGAGAAGGACTATTCGGCGCTGGTCTCGAAGATCAAACAATCGGGCGCCGATCTGGTTTATTTTGGCGGCCTCTACACCGAAGGCGGCCTGATCGTGCGGCAAATGCGCGATCAGGGTGTCAAGGCGCCGCTGATGGGCGGCGACGGCATCACCTCGGACGAGTTTGCCTCGGTCGGCGGGCCGGGCGTCGAAGGCTCGCTGATGACCTACGGCCCAGATCCGCGCAACAATCCCAATGCCAAGGCCGTGGTGGCGGAATTCCGCGCCAAGAATTTCGAGCCTGAAGCCTATACGCTCTACAGCTATGCCGGCGTGCAGGTCATCAAACAGGCGGCAGAAGCCGCGCAGTCGCTCGATCCGAAAAAGGTCGCCGAGAAGATGCATTCCGGCATGAAGTTCAAAACCGTGCTCGGCGATCTCTCCTTCGACAAGAAGGGCGACCTCACCAAGCTCGATTACGTCATGTATCTTTGGAAGAAGGATGCCAGCGGGCGCGTGACCTATGTCGAGTGCCCGGGCTCCGACTGCAGCAAGATGTAACCGCGCATCATCTGAAAAAAGCCAGCCTCAGACTTGGTCGGGAGGGCGGAAAATAAAATCTGCCGCCTGGAGGATATACCCATGACGGAAAGCATTGCCGTGTTGATTTTCGGCGCCATCGTTATCGTCGCCGAAATTGGCGTTATGGTGTGGCGTGGTCGTGGGTGCGGGTGCGGGACTCTCTCGATCCGGCTTGTTGGGCTTTCCGCTTGCCGTTTCAAAAGTATCGTCCGACCGGCTGAGCGCCGCGTATGCCTTGCTTGGAGGCGCTTTTGGCTATTTGGTTGCCCGACAGGATAAAACACCTGAAGATGACTAAATCCACTAGCCGATCTTGCCGAGCGCCGGGAACGCATCGAGCAGCCAATAGCTGAACTCGCTGACGGTGCCGGTTAGAAAGGCGATGCCGGTCAATACCAGAAGACCGCCCATCGCCTTTTCGACCATGCTGAGATGCGCCTTGAAGCGGGCAAGAAATGCCGCGAACGGCTCGACTGCGAGTGCCGCGAGCAAGAACGGCACCCCGAGACCCAGCGAATAAACCGCGAGCATGCCGGCGCCTTTCACCACCGTCGCCTCCGATGCCGCGACCGCGAGGATGGCGGCAAGGATCGGCCCGATGCAGGGCGTCCAGCCGAGCGCAAAGGCAAGCCCCATCAGATAAGCGCCCCACAACCCGACTGGCTTCGTCATCGCTACACGCTTCTCCTGCATCAGCCAGGCGATCGGCGTGAGTCCTAAAAAATGCAAACCCATGACGATGATGGCGACGCCGGCGACGATAGCGAGCTCACCGGAATAAGCCCGCAACAACCCGCCGATGGCGCTCGCGCCGGCGCCGAGCGCCACAAATACCGTCGAGAAGCCGAGCACGAACAACAACGCGGCGATGATCGTCTCGCGCTTCACGCGCGCTTGCGGCTCCGCATCCGCGAGCCGCTCGATCGAGGTGCCGGTGAGATAGACGAGATAAGGCGGCACCAGCGGCAGCACGCAGGGCGACAGGAAGCTCAGCATGCCTGCGAGGAGCGCGGCGGCGACGGTGACATTCATGGCCGGAGAAATGCACCGGCCGGGATGGCGCTGGCAAGTCCGTTGCCGCTCACTCGCGCGTCACGTCATTGCGAGGCAAGCCAAATGCCGCAATCCGGCAGCGGCGCCCGCGAAGAAACGTTAAGGTAGCCAATCCTAAGGTCGCCCATGCGCAATCTCATTACCGACGTCCCCGGAATCCGTGTCGGCCATGCCGAAGACGCCCGTCTCGGCTCCGGCGCGACGGCAGTGATTTTCGACGCGCCCGCAGTGGCCTCGATCGACCTGCGCGGCGGCGGGCCGGGCACGCGTGAAACCGCCCTCCTCGATCCGGCGCAGACCGTCAGCGGCATCGACGCCATCACGTTGTCGGGCGGCTCGGCCTTCGGTCTCGACGCTGCGTCAGGGGTGCAGGCCTGGCTGAAGGAGCAGAACCGCGGCTTCGCGGTGCGCACGGCGCGCGTGCCGATCGTGCCGGCGGCGATCCTGTTCGATCTGCTCAGTGCCGGCGACAAGAATTGGGGGCGTTTTCCACCCTATCGCGAACTCGGTTACACAGCGGCGGCGAGCGCGGCGCAGGACTTTGCGCTCGGCAGCGTCGGCGCCGGCACCGGCGCCACCACCGTGAACTGCAAAGGCGGCATCGGCTCCGCCTCGGCGCAAAGCGGCGACGGTTTCACCGTCGGCGCGATCGCGGCGGTGAACGCCGCCGGCAGCGTCCTCATCGGCGGCGGGCCATGGTTTTGGGCGGCGCCCTTTGAAGTCGACGGCGAGTTCGGCGGCCGCGGCTTTCCCGCGCAACTGCCGCAGCGAGCGTTGGAACCGATCACCAAGGGCGCGCCGCGCGAAAACACCACGCTTGTCGTCGTCGCCACCGACGCGATTTTGAGCAAAGCCCAGGCCAAGCGGCTCGCCATCATGGCGCAATCCGGTTTGTCGCGCGCGATTTATCCCGTGCATAGCCCGCTCGACGGCGACGTGGTGTTCGCGGCCGCGACCGGACGCCGGCCGCTGCCGCATGGAACAGATCATGGAACAGATGATGGAACTCTCGGTCTGACAGCCATTGGCACGCTTGCGGCCAATGTCGTGGCCCGCGCCATCGCCCGCGGCGTGTTTGCGGCGCGGGCGCTGCAATTACCTGGTGCAATGCCGTCCTGGCAGGACCAATTTGGTCGCTAAAACTACAAATTTCCTGCACATTTCAGGTAGATACAATGTAGCTGAAAATTACCATACGAGTCGTCATGCGGAGCTTTACCTGAATGAAAGGTTGTTGCCGTTGACTCGTTGACGGAATGCGCTTTCACTCGCAAAGCTCTCCTGTTGTTGTGGATGTGCGGCGGAGGTAACGATGCGCGTTGTCGTGATTGTCATCGCGGCGCTGATGACCTTGGGTCTCGCGGCATTTGGCGTCGTCGCAGCCCAGAAAGAGGCCGGCCCCACCTCGCTCCTTGCGCTTGCCACGCATCTCTTCTCGCCGGCCAAAGGCACACCGCCCGCGATCGCCGCAGCGACGCCGGCCGCGCCGCGCGGACCGGTGGTTTCGGATGTGCCACGCGCGCCAGCGCCGCTGGTTGTAGCTCAGAATGCGCCCGCACCGGCCGCTGTCGCCGCGCAGACGCCGGCCCCCGCGCCCGCGCCAACCTCTGCTTCGCAATGCAGCAATCCCAATGCGCTCGGCATTTCGCGTGTCGTGCAGATCGACACCACGGGCGGTCCGGCCTTCGGCACCGAGCATTTCAAGCAATATGACTTCCTGCGCGACAAGGAAGTCGTGCTGACCTTCGATGACGGGCCGTGGCCGGAGAACACGCCGGCCGTGCTCAAGGCGCTCGCCGACAATTGCGCCAAGGCGACATTCTTCGAGATCGGCGAGCATGCGACCTGGCGGCCCGATCTGACCAAGACGCTGATCGCCGCCGGCATGACCGTCGGCAGTCACACCTGGTCGCACAAGGATCTGGCGCGCAACCCCTATGCCAAGGACATCGAGCAGGCCAAGCAAGAGATCGAAATGGGCGTGAGCGCCGTGACGATGGCCGCCGATCACCCGATCGCGCCGTTCTTCCGCTTCCCCGATCTACAGCAGCCGCCGGACCTGATCACTTATCTCGGCACGCGCAATATCGCGACGTTCTCGACCGACATCGACTCGTTCGACTTCAAGATCCACAAGCCGGACGATGTCATCAAATCGGTGCTGACCAAGCTGGAAAAGAACGGCAAGGGCATCCTCCTGATGCACGATTTCCAGAAGGGGACCGCGGAGGCGATGCCGCAGCTGCTCGCGCAGCTCAAGGCCAACGGCTACAAGATCGTTCACATGGTGCCGAACGCGCCGGTGACGACGATCGCGAAATACGACGACATGGTCAGAGCACAAGACAAGTTCTCGTCCACCAACAACACGCGGCCGGAACAGAGCGTCGTCAAGACGATCAGCGAGTGACGCCGTCTACCGCATGAACCGTGCGGCGCTGTAAGGCTTCGGATCGCAGAACGGCGTTGCGCCGGTGATCATCTCGGTGACCAGCCGTCCGGTCACCGCCCCCAAGGTCAATCCCCAATGGCCGTGGCCGCCGGCGAGCCACATGCCGCCCTGCCCCGGCGCGGGGCCGATGACTGGACGCGAATCGGCAAAGCACGGACGCGCCCCCATCCATGGCTGCGTTTCAACCGCTTCGCCCAGCGGAAACAATTGGCGCGCCGCCGGCATCAGCCGGCCGAATTGAACCGGCGTCGGCTTGGCGTCGCGGGCGGCGAATTCGGCGCCGGTGGTGAGCCTGATGCCCTGCTCCATCGGAGCCAGCACATAGCCGTTGTCGGCATCGAGCACCGGACGGCTCAGCGCGGCATTACCCTCGGCGCGGAAATGGCGGTGATAGCCGCGCTTGACCGCAAGCGGCAATTTCACACCGAGCGGATCGAGCAGGTCTTTGATCCATGGCCCGAGCGCGACCACGACATCGCCGGCATCGAGCGCGCCCGCAGAAGTGTCGACGCGCCAATTCGCGCCGTTGCGGTGAAGCGTGCGTGCGTCGCCGCTGAAGCTCAATCCGCCCAGCGCAGCGAAGCGGGCGGCATAGGCGCGGGTCAGCGCCAGCGGATTGCTGACGCTCACCGCGCCGGTCCAATGCACGGCGTGGCGAAACACCGGCGCCAGCGAAGGCTCAAGCTTGACCGCAGTGCCGGCCTCGAGCGGCACATTGGCGATGGAAAATTTCGCCGCAAGCTCGAGCTCGTGCGCAACGCCGGCGAAGGACTTGTCGGCGCGGTAGAGCTTGAGCCAGCCGGTGTGGCGCAGGTAGCGCGTGGCGCCTGCTTCCGCCGCGAGCATTTCGTGCTCCGCCACCGCCTGCGCCATCAGCGGCCGCATCAGCTGCGCGGTTTCGACGAGACGTTCAGGTTGCGAGGCGGCGCGGAAGGCCCAAAGCCACGGCGCGATCTGCGGCAGGAACGCGAGGTGGTAATTCGCAAGCGGCGAGCGCTTGAGCGCGACGCGAAGGACTTCGCTCCAATCCGACGGAAAGGCCGCCGGAAAGATCGTATTGCCTTCGATGATGCCAGAATTGCCGTAAGACGTCGCCTCCCCCGGTCCGCCGCGGTCGATCAGCGCAACGGCAAGGCCCTTCTTGGCGAGACAGGTCGCGATCGACGTGCCGACGATGCCGGCTCCCAAGACAATGACATCGGTACGTGCCACACCAATCTCCACCGCCGGACGACAAGACCCGGCGGTATGGAGCGATATCCAAAGCGATATGCAAAATGCCGAGCCTGCGCCCCGGTCTATGACGCCGGTCTCTTGCGATCGGTCTGCCGCGATCGGGACGCGTTCAGTTATCTCGGTTCTTTCCGGCCACAATCAAGGCCGGAACGGAATTTTGTGACGGGCTAGGCCGTAGCGATGCTCTGCGGCGTCGTGGTGTTGAGCAACTGCGCCTGCATCTGGATCAATTGTTCGAGCAGGTTATTGCCGAACACATTCGCGGCCCCGGCAGTCGTGGAATTATCCGATGAGCCGGTGCTGCTGGACGTTCCCGAC
>DASQRX010000072.1:0-2188 GCA_035642635.1 Xanthobacteraceae bacterium | reverse complement strand
CGTGCCGTCGCGCGTCCAGGGTGCCCCCATATAGGCGTCCCACATCGCTCGGCCGAGCACGACGGCGACCGCGACCGTCGCCAAAGTTATCAGCAGCGGAAGGAGCCGCAGACGCCGCCTGGGCGCAGTCGGCGGCGCCGGTTCGGCGGCCCGGATTACCGCGGCGCTCTCCTCCTGAGCTTCGCGCCTCGTTCTGGTTTCGACATCAACCATCGCGACCTCAACGCGCAGCGACTGCAAGCACGATCGTGGAGAGCACGATCATGTAAACGGCAAAGACGAACATGGCCGGGTGCCAGACATTGCGCAGCAAACCGAACCGCGCAGCGCCGCGGCGCAACGCGATCGTGACCATCCAGGCGGCAACCATCATCAGCGAGATCGGCGCGATATATACGCCGATCAGGTTTATCTCCGTGAACCTCACCCCTGCGTCCCCGACCCGAAATAGACGGCATGCACTGCAAGTGTTTCCGAAATCACAAGAATGCTGCCGCGCGCCCGCAGGACGGTTTGCATCTCCGGCCCGGTTGCGGCATGGGCGGCTAGCGCCGCATCGAGTCGGGCGAGATGCGTGGTCGCGCTCGCGGTGTCGCCGTGCGCCACGGCCGCCAGCGCCGGGTCGAGATCGGCGTTTAGGCCGAGCCGGCGCGCACTATCACGCAGCTGGACGATCTCGCTGCCGACCGACAGTGCCGCCAGCAGCTGCGCGCGCTGCAGCGGCGTTGCCGCGTCCGGTACCGTCACGAGCCGACCGCCAATGTGACCGAACCAGTCGCGATATGTGCGCCCCGTCGCGAGGCGGCGCAGATCGCGCAAACTCAGCGCCAAGAGCCGGCGCGTGCGATACGCCGGCGACAATGGCGGCAGTAACCGAAACGACAGCAGCGCCGCAGCAGTGCCGGCGACGACCGCAAGCGTGCTATTGTAGAATTGCACCGTGTCGTAGTCCATCTGGTTCGTCGGCGCGAGCAGCGGCATAAACGTCATCGTCATCCCGGTGAACATTCCGGCCTGCCAGGGCTGCCGCGCTTGCGCCAGCAGAGCGCCGATGGGCACAAGACAAAGGCCGACGACGAGGCTGAAAGTGGCAAAGGTCTCCGCGCCCGATCCTGGCAGTACCGCAAAAGCGATCGTCGCCGTAAGAACGACGTTGATGAGAGTTCCCAGCAGGAAGGCTATCCCGGCGGCATAGGCCTGATCGGCTCGCGGCGCGAGCAGGATCACGATGATTGCAGCGAAGCTGATCGCCGACGCGCCGCTCGGCCATTCTGTGACGATCCAGAACAGCGCGACGGCGCCGATCGCGGCGAAAGCGCGCCCGGCATTGACGAGAGCGGGCAGCCAATCGGGCACCCGAAGGCGCAGGCTGCCGCGGCGCGCGACCCGATTCGCCGGATCGACGACGAGCAAGGCCAGGCCGTTGACCGCATGCATCATGCCGGCCAGCACGCTCGCCGTCTGGTCGGCGAGCAGCCGCAGCGACGGCGTCTCCGCCGGCAGGGCGATCAGCTTCTGGATCGCGGCCGCGCAGATGCGGTGCAGACCGATCGGATCGGCAATCCAGCGTGTCGCCTGGTCGTCCTCGGGCGCCGATCGCAGCTGCTGTGGCACGCTTTCCAGGACGGAGGCCGCTCCTCGCCGGGCCTCCTCGTCCGACAGCCGAACAAGGTGATTTGCCACTGCGCGCCAGCCGACCAGGGCAGTGAACAGGCCGTCGACGGCACGCTGTAATACGGGCGAATGATAGCGCAGCTGCGAGGATTCCCCGATCGCCTCGTCAATGACCGGGTCGAGCGCGATGACGCGGCGGACGAATTCCCATCGAATCCGCTGGGTGTCGTCAAAATTGGCTCCGGCGACCGTCAACGTGTCGGTAAATCGACCGGTAATTTCGGACGAAAGGGCCGCGAACACCGCGGCCAGGCGGCGCCGCGCGCCGCCGAGATCGGTCCCGGCGAGAACGACGCCGGCGCAGACAATGCCGATGCAGATCTCGCTTCCTCGGCTGACGGCAAGCAGGAAAGCGGCATCTGCATTTATCCCGCCGGTAGCGCCGAGCAGATCGCCGGCGACGATTGCCGCGGTGTAGCCGGCCAATGCCGCCGCGTAGGCCGCGAAGTTGCGCAGCAATGTCGCCGTGAGCGCGCTCGCGCCGCCCCACAGCGCCAGAGCGCCGAGAAACAGC
>DASQRX010000071.1:0-11402 GCA_035642635.1 Xanthobacteraceae bacterium | reverse complement strand
CGCCAGCGTAAATAGCCCTATGATAAATCCGGCGAGCAATAGGTCCTCAACGCCAATGCCGAGGACCATGCAGGCCCCGCTGAGATCCCAAACGAGCGCGAGCGGAGTTCCTATCAGCCAGAACGCGCGCCAAAGAGCGATCTGGCCGGTCGCCAGTCTTGCCAGGAATTTCATCGAATCAGACTAGCAGTAGTGCGCTTTGTCGTCGCGGCCGCTTGGCAAAGCTTCACCACGAAAATACCGAGCCACAATTTCACCCCCTATGACTGGCATAGTGGGCGTGGTATTCGCGCACAGTTAGGCATTTTGCCGTTTCTGCGGCGAGAGACGCGTAATGGGGGATTAGTCTATGCAATATGTCGTTGGGACGTCTCTTGGTACCGGCCGGCGCTATCGGCGATAGGTCGGCGGGTTTCCTGTTTACGGCTTCTTACGCCGAACCTTAAAGCGCATGGTTCAAGCCAAGCACATCATCTCAGCTCTCTTGATCGCAGCTTGCCTCGTCGCTACCGGCCAGGGCGCGACGGCGCAAACGGCGGGCGCCGAACCGCGCGGACGCGCCTATCTGTTCCGAGGGCTGATCGGCCTGATCGATTGGGGCATGGACGAACTGGCGGCGCGCATAACCCGTTCCGGCATCTCGGCCAATATCGGCTCCCACCTGGCGTGGCGCGAGGTCGCCAATCAAGCGATCAGCGATTACCGCCGCGACCCCAAGCCGATCGCCGTGATCGGCCATTCCATCGGCGGCGATGCGGCTGTGGAATTCGCCGAAGCGCTAGGCGCCGCGCATGTCCCGGTGGCGCTGCTCATCACCTACGATCCGACGCGCGCCGCCTCTGGCGCGGTGCCGGGCAATGTCGAGCGCTACATCAACCTCTACCAATCCTCCAACGTGCTCGGCGGCGGCGACCTCACGCCGGGCCGCGGCTTCCATGGCCACTACGCCGCCTACAACCTCAAAGACCGCCCCGAAATCATCCACGTCAATCTCGACAAGTTCGATCGCATCCAGGAGCTGTTGGCCGCCAAGATCAGGTCGATGCGCGCGGGGGGCGAAGGTGAAGCCGTGCCACTGCGCATTGTCTTTGCCGCCACCGGTCCGATCGAACTGTGGGACTCCGGCATGCCGGTCACGGCCCATGCCGGCGATACGCTGCAAACCATCGCGACGGCCTACCATGTGCCGCTCTGGGTGGTGGCCCAGATCAATCAGAAGGCGGAGAATGCAGCGCTGACCGAAGGCCAGCGCATCGTCGTGCCGCGCTATCTCGGCCATGGCTTCGCGCCGCGACCGGCCGCGACTACCGCGCCGAAACCGGTGAGCGATGCGCCGAGTCCGGCGGAGAGCGCGCCGACTGGACAGTGATTTGCTGCGCCCGCTGTAGGTGGCGCCGCCGTGTGGCGTCGCGCCGCGTCCTGAAGTTTTAGATGCTACCGATCAGCGGCAACTTCATCAGCGCTCAAGGCTGCCGGCCAGCAATTCGAGCGCCGCGGCGGCAAACGCGCGCATATTGGCGAGGCGCTCGGCGCTGCGGGTTTCAACGGTGATCGCCCGCTCCGCCGCTCCCACGGTCGCAAGACAAGTGTGCCCGGCCGGGTCGCCATAGCGATTTCCCGTCGGTCCAGTAGCGCCGGTTTCACCAAGCCCCCATGTGGCCGCGAATTGCGCCCGCGCGTGGCGCGCCAGCACGAGCGCATGCGGCTCGGTCGCCGGACGAAATTGCGCGAGCTCAACGTCGTCGATGGCGAGCAACAGTTTCTTGGCCTGACGCGTATAGGCGACGGCGCCGCCAACGAAATAAGCAGAGGCGCCGGGCACCGCGAGCAGCGCCGCCGAGATCAAACCGCCGGTCGAGGACTCGGCAACCGCGATGGTCTCGCCGTGCTTCTTCAAGCGCGCGGCGATCGCTTCGGCGAGCGGCAAGAGATCGTCCAACGGCTCAATTCCTAAAGGCTAGTGGGATTTCGACGCTAACATAGCGGCAGCGTAGCACTATTCCGGCATAATCTCCGGCTTGTTGCCCGGGAACCGGGCGATCATCGTCGGATCCATGTTGAGGTGCTGGGCGACCATCGCGCGCGGGGTTCGCGCCAGCCAGTCCGACAGTGACACGTCCTCGAACCGGTCGCTGCGAAAAATTTCCAAAAATTTCAGATCGGTGTCGCCGGTATTCTTGATGCAGTGGCCGCGCGATTTCTTCACATAGCCGATGTCGCCGGGCCTGAAGTTCTGGGTGACAACGCTCGGCCCGGCGCATCGCGGATTGATCCAATTCAAATCGCGCCCGCCGACGCAATCGGCGGCAGCGAAACTAGACGAATGGGCTTGGTCGACACCTCGGCGCGACATCAGCGACGCGACCGCCCCCGAATTGGAGACGAGCGCGGTACCGTCACAACGTCAAAATGTTACGGAGCTTCGCCATGAGCATTTCCCCCGCGCCTCGTCGACGGTGCCGCTGGTGCAGCGGGGATGCGTAACTCGCGCAATATTGCAAGCGGAAGCAACGGCATTGCTACCCTGTGCCGCCCGCTCGGTTCCAGCCGCGGATGCGGTCGCCGTAGACTTCCGCTCCGGTCGCCGTGACCACGACGGTGTCTTCAAGCTTGATGAAGCCGCGGCTCGGATGCTGCAGCGTCGTCTCGACCGAGACCACCATGCCGGTTTCAAGCGGCCGCTCGGCATCGTAGGCGTCGTAGGGAACGGGTCCCGAATTTGTCAGCCGCGGCGCTTCGTGGCTCACGAGGCCCATGCCGTGGGCGAGGAAATGGGCGTGGTTGTGGATTTTTGTCTTCTGCAGCACCGCATTCGCCGCCGCGTAGATGCCCTTGCCGGGTATGCCGGGCTTGATCGCCCTCATCGACGCCTGTTCGACGGCTTCGACTTCGGCCAAGAGATCGACCAGTTCGGCGTCCGGTTCGCCGGCGATGGCCATGCGGCAGACGTCGCCGATATAGCCGTGATAATTGCCGCCGGAATCGAGCGACAGGATGTCGCCCTTCTCCCAGCGCTGGTCGGACGGCGCGCGGTTCTGGCTGGTGCCCGCCGTGATCAGGCAATAATCGAAAGTCAGCCCGCGCGAAGTTTCCTCGCGGCGCAGCGCTTCGGTGAGCTCGGCCTTGGTGGCGCCGGGGCCGTACTTTGCGATCACGGCCTGCATTGAATCAATGACCGCGTCGGACGCGATCTTGAGCATTTCAAGTTCGCGCGGCGTCTTGATCGCGCGCAGCCGCTCGAGCACGAACAGCGCGTCCTTGATGTCGCTGTGTGGGAAAGCTTTGCGTACGACGTCATAAGAATCGACCGGAATGAAAGCGAGCTCGGCGCCGATGCGCTTCGGGCTCGACGTGAGCTTCTTCGCGTATTCGACCGCCCTCTCCATCACGTCGACCGAGCCGGAACTCTTGGCGTTCACTTCGGACACCCAGAACGGCGTGTTCTGGTTCTGAAAATTCTCCATGCGGTGGCCGAAGAAGCCTGCCTTCTGCGGTTCGCCCTTGGCATAGACAAAAACCGGCAGGTACCGGCTCAATCCCATCGCGTCCATGGACTCGAAGAAAAACGCCCGATGGCCGCCGAGGAGGTACTGCACATTGTGCTTTGAGGTGACCAACAAAACATCGAACCCCTGTTCATCCATCAGCCGGTCGAGTCTTGCGGTGTCGAATGGGGCGGTGCCTGGTTTTTTCGTGACATCGAGCATGGCGGGTCTCCTCCAAAAAGTATTGTGCAGTGCGCGCTTCGCCGGCCGGCTCCGGCCACAAACCTAGCAAATCCAGCCGCGACAATGTACCCGCCGAATTGCCGCCCAGCCCGGCCATTTCCGGGCCGCGCCTGGGCCAAAACCGCAAGGAACCACCTACAAGGAACCCAGCAGCCGCGAATTGCGCGATAGGTTTCCATCATCGTCGAACGGAGCGGTGTTTACGCGAAATTTATACGTTCCGCTGCCAACAAAAATTTACTGTTGCACTGCGATAGGACCGGCTTTCACTCTGTTGGAAAGCGCTTCGTCTTGCTAAGGATTACGACATATACTGGGGCAAATAACAGCGCGCTTAACGCGCCTCTAGAGGGAAGAAGCACGTGGAGTCGTGGCCTAGCGACACGGCGCGGACTAGCCGCCGTGGGGTCGTCATCGCAGCTTGCATTGCGATCATCGCAATTGCCGGAACCGGCTATTGGTATTTCTCGCAGGGACCTGACGTTGCGCGGGCATCGCGCTCGGCGCGGAGCGCCGTTCCGGTCACCGTCGCCACCGCATCGCGGCAGGATGTGCCGGTTTATTTGACCGGACTTGGCACAGTGCAGGCGCTGTTCACCGTCGCCATCCATGCTCAGGTGGACGGCAAGCTGCAAGACGTGTTCTTCAAAGAGGGCCAGCGCGTCAAGAAAGACGATGTGCTGGCGAAGATCGATCCCCGCCTTTATCAGGCCGCGCTCGATGCGGCGAAAGCCCGCAAGGCGCAAGATGACGCGCAGCTGATCGCCGCGGAAAAAGACCTCGCCCGCTTCCAGACCTTGGTCATCCGAAACGCCGAGACCCAGCAGAACGTCGATCTGCAACAGGCCAAGGTCGATCAGACCAAGGCCGCGATCGATGCCGACGTCGCCGCGATCGAGACCGCGCAGACCAATCTCGATTACACCGACATCAAGGCCACCACCGACGGGCGCATGGGCATGCGCATGGTCGATCCAGGCAACATTGTGCATGCCAGCGACCAAGGCGCGATTGCGATCCTCACGCAGACCGAGCCGGCCGTCGTCACCTTCACCTTGCCGGCGCAGACGCTCGACGACGTCCGCGAGGCCATGAAGCAAGGCGGCGTGCAAGGTGGCGGCGTGCAAGTCGCCGCCTATGATCGCGACAATGTCCGGCTGTTGAGCACCGGCGAACTGTCGATGGTCGACAATCTGATCGATCAGACCACCGCGACCTATCGCCTCAAGGCCACGTTCGGCAACGAGGACGAAAAGTTGTGGCCGGGCGAATTCGTCAATGCGCGGCTGCTGCTGGAGACCCGCAAGAATGTCGTCGTCATCCCGCCAGTCGCCGTGCAGCGCGGCCCGCACGGTCTGTTCACCTGGGTGGTGAAAGCGGACAACACGGTCGAGCCGCGCCCGATCCAGACCGGCGCAACGACCGCGGATCACACCATCGTCACCTCGGGCGTCGATGACGGCGATCGGGTGGTCACCGACGGGCAATATAAGCTCGAAACCAACGCTCCGGTGACGATTACCGCGCCGCGCACCGCGACCAGCGGGGACGCGACGTGAGTATCTCGGAACCGTTCATCCGACGGCCGGTCGCGACCACGCTGTTGATGGCGGCGCTTGCTTTCGTGGGTATCGTGGCGTTTCCGTTCCTGCCGGTCGCGCCGCTGCCGCAGGTCGACTTCCCGACTATCCAAATCACCACGACCTGGGCCGGAGCCAGCGCCGATACCATGGCGACCTCGGTCGCCGCCCCGCTCGAGCAGCAATTCGGCCAGATTGCCGGCGTCACGCAAATGACGTCGACGAGTTCGCTCGGTGCCTCGACCATCGTCATTCAGTTCGATCTCAACCGCAACATCGATTCCGCGGCACAAGACGTGCAGGCGGCGATTACCGTGGCGACCAAGACGTTGCCGCAGGCGCTGACGACGCCGCCGGCCTATAAGAAGGTCAATCCGTCGGACGCGCCGGTCTTGTTGCTGTCGGTGCATTCCGACACCATTCCACTGATCAATGTCGACGACTACGCCAATATTTTTCTGGCGCAGCAGTTGTCGCAGGTCAACGGCGTGGCTCAGGTCTCGGTGTTCGGCGACCGCGCGCCGTCGATCCGCGTGCAGGTCGATCCCGGCAAGCTCGCCGCCAATGGGCTGACGCTCGAAGACATCCGCGGTCAGCTTGTCACCGCGACGACCAATGCCGCCAAGGGCGTCATCAACGGCGACAAAATCACCTTCACCATCGCGGCCAACGACCAGATCGTCGACGCCACCAAATTCAATGACGTCGTCATCGCTTACCGCAACGGCGCCCCGATCCGGGTGCGCGATGTCGGCCAGGCGGTGGCGGAGCCAGTCGACCGCACCGTGGCGGCGTACCAGAACAACAAAGACGGCGTGATCCTGGCGGTGTTCAAGCAGCCCGGCGCCAATGTCATCGAAATCGTCGACTCGATCAAAGCGCAGCTGCCGCAGCTCACCGCTCGCATTCCGCCGGCGGTCAAGGTCGAAACCATCCTCGACCGCACCGTGACCATCCGCGCCTCGGTGGCCGATGTCGAGTTCACGCTGGTCCTCACCATCTGCCTCGTGGTGATGGTGATCCTTTTGTTCCTGCGCAATTTCTGGGCGACGCTCATTCCGAGCATCACCGTGCCGCTGGCACTCGCGGGCTCCTTTGCGGCGATGTATTTGATGAATTTCAGCCTCGACAATCTGTCGTTGATGGCGCTCACCATATCGGTCGGCTTCGTGGTCGATGATGCCATCGTCGTGGTCGAGAACATCTATCGCCACGTCGAACACGGCGAGGCGCCGTTCACGGCGGCGCTCAAAGGCTCGCGCGAGATCGGTTTCACCGTGCTGTCGATCTCCTGCTCGCTGATCGCGGTGTTCATCCCGCTCCTGCTGATGGGCGGCATTATCGGCCGCCTGTTCCGCGAATTCGCGCTGACGGTGACCGCCTCGATCGCGGTTTCGGCGCTGGTGTCGCTGACCCTGGCGCCGATGATGTGCTCGCGCTTCATGCACCGCGAAACCGGCACCCATGGCCGCGTCTATCGCGTGATCGAAAGCGGCTTCGACGCCATGATTTCGTTCTACCGCCGCACCCTCGATATCGTGCTGCGCCACCAGGCGATCACGCTCGGCGTGTTTTTCGCCACCATGGCGCTCACCGTGGTCATGGCATACGAGATTCCGAAAGGCTTCTTCCCGATCCAGGACACCGGGACGATCCAGGGCTTCGCCGAGGCCGCGCAGGAAACCTCGCCGAACGAGATGATGCGCCTGATGCACAATGTCGGCGAAATCCTGCTGCGCGACCCGGACGTCCAGGGCTTCGGCTCGTTCACCGGCTCGACCGGCGCCGCCAATTCGGCCAATACCGGCCGCTACTTCATCGTGCTCAAGCCGCGCGACGACCGCAAGCTCAGCGCCTCGCAGATCATTGACCGGCTACGGCCGCAGCTCGCCAAGCTCGAAGGTGTCAATCTGTTTTTGCAGCCGACGCAGGACATCAATGTCGGCGCCCGTATCGCCCGCGGCAGCTTTCAGTATACGCTGCAGGATACGAATATCGACGAGCTGAATGAATGGTCGCAGAAACTTCTGGAGAAGCTGCGCACGCTGCCGCAGCTCGCCGACGTTACCTCCGATCTCGCGGCCAGCGCGCCGAAGCTCCAGATCACCATCAATCGCGATCAGGCCTCGCGCTTTGGCATTTCGCCGCAGACGATCGACGATACGCTCAACGACGCGTTCGGCCAGCGCCAGATCACGCAATATTTCACCCAGCTCAAAACCTACTTTTTGGTCTTGGAAATCCTGCCCGACTTGCAGAAGGACCTGTCCACGCTCGACCGCATCTATGTCAAGTCGCCGCTGACCGGCGGCGCGGTGCCGCTGACGTCGCTTGTCACGATCGATAGCGACGGTATTGGGCCGCTGTTGATTTCGCATCAAGGGCAATTTCCCGCCGTCACCATCACGTTCAATCTGGTGCACGGCGTGGCGCTCGGCCAGGCCGTCGACGCGGTCAACAATGCTTCAAGCGAGATCGGCATGCCGGCGGCCATCATCCCGACCTTCCAGGGCAATGCGCAGGCGTTCCAGACGTCGCTGCACAGCGAGCCGGCGTTGATCGGCGCGGCGCTGATCGTCGTCTACATCATTCTCGGCATACTCTACGAGAGCTTCATACACCCGCTGACGATCCTCTCGACGCTGCCGTCGGCCGGCGTCGGCGCGCTGTTGGCGCTCAGCCTCGGCCACATGGACCTTTCGGTGATCGGCATCATCGGCATCATTCTTTTGATCGGCATCGTCAAGAAGAACGGCATCATGCTGGTGGATTTCGCCATTGCGGCCGAGCGCGAACGGCATGCCGAGCCGCTCGACGCGATCCGCGAAGCCTGCCTGCTGCGCTTCCGGCCGATCCTGATGACCACGGCCGCGGCCATGCTGGCCGGCATTCCGCTCGCCATCGGCAACGGCGCCGGCTCGGAAATGCGCCAGCCACTCGGTTACGCCATGGTCGGCGGCTTGGCGCTGAGCCAAGTGCTGACCCTCTACACCACGCCGGTCGTCTACCTCTATCTCGATCGGCTGCAGACGCGTCTGTTCGGCCCGCGGCGCGGCCCGATCGAGGATGCCGAAACCGAGGAACCGGTCCGCGCCGTGGCCGCCGAGTAGCGGCCCTTTTGATGGAGCATGATCTTTTCGGAAAACCGACTTCCACTTTTCCGGATCATGCTCTAAGCGCGCGCATCGAAGATCATGTTGAACGGCGTTTCGGTGGCGCGGCGGAACCGGGTAAAGCCTGCCTCGGTCGCAACCTGACGTAACCGGCGTTCGCCCGCCTGAGCGCCGAGCCCGAGCGCGACCTCCTGCGAGAGCGACGCGGGCGTGCAAATAAAGGTGGAAGCGCCGTAGAACACGCGCCCAACCGGATTGAGATTGTCTTTCAGATTGTCGTGCGCGAACGGCTCGACGATCATCCAGACGCCGTCCTTGGCCAAGGTTTCTTTGACGTGTTTGCCGGCGCCGACCGGATCGCCCATATCGTGCAGACAATCGAAAAACGCCACGAGGTCGTAGCCTTTTGCCGGGAAGTCTTTGGCGCTCGCCTGCGCAAAGGTAATGCGCTTACCGACGCCTGATTCCGCCGCCAAAACCTTGGCGCGTTCGAGCGAGGGGGCGTGGTAATCGAAACCGAAAAACTCGGAATTCGCATAGGCAAGCGCCATTACAATCGTCGAAGCGCCGTGGCCGCATCCGACATCGGCCACCTTGGCGCCTGCTTTGAGTTTGGCTTCGACGCCGTCGAGCGTGGGTATCCAGTTGGCAACAAGATTGGCGTTATAGCCAGGCCTGAAGAAGCGCTCGGTACCGGAGAACAGGCATTTCGAATGCTCGTGCCAGCCGACGCCCTTGCCGGTGCGAAACGCTTCGGCGACCTTCGGCTCGTCCAAATAGGTCGCCTGCACGACATCGAACGCGCCGGCAAAGAAGGCCGGCGAACCCTCCTCGGCAAACGTCATCGCTTGCTCCGGCGAAAGCGAGAAAGTGTTCTTGTCCGCGTGGTAGTCGACGTATCCGGAAGCCGCCTGACCGGACAGCCATTCGCGCACATAGCGCTCATGCAGTCCGGTCTTCTTGGCAAGTTCAGCGGAGGTCACCGCAGCGCCGTCGGCCATCGCTTTGTAAAGACCGAGGCGGTCGCCGAGCAAAATGCTCGCGCCCGCAAGCGAGGCGCCGAGGTCGCCGACGAGCTTACCCACAAGTTCATTCAACTTGTCATGATTTGGCTCACGCATGGCTGTTTCCTCCCTGAATGGAAGCGAAGGTACCTGCAAACGTAGAAAACATATCAGATCAGGTAAGGCGGCGCCGTGACGGCAGGCACGCCCCAAGAGAGCTAATCTACGCGATCTTGGCTGGCCGCGATGTCTTAGTTCAAGGCCTACGCCCACAGTTCCTTGCTGGCGAGCCGCGCGCCCTTCACCAGCGCATCGAGCTTCGCCCACACGATGCTCGGGTGGACGCGACGATAGAACGGGCCCTGGGCGAAGCCGCAATCGGTGCCGGCCAACAGGTTTTCGCGCCCGATGAGCTTGGCAAGCCGCAGAATGCGTTCGGCGACCAGCTCCGGATGTTCGACCACATTGGTGGCGTGACTAATGACGCCGGGAATGAGCACCTGGTCCTTGCCGAGCTTGGCACTCTCCCAGACGCGCCATTCGTGCTCGTGACGCGGATTGGCGTTTTCGATGACCAGAGCGCCGACCTTTATGCCGAGGATCAGATCGACGACATCTTTCAGCGGCACGTCGGACGTATGCGGGCCGGGCCAACTGCCCCAACAGACGTGATAGCGGATGCGGTCGGCCGGCAGCCCCGCGATCGCCTCGTTGAGCACATCGACCTGCAAGGCGAGCCACTTCCTGTAATCGGCGAAACTGCCCGGCGGCACCATGCGGTCATAGGTGACAGCGGCGCGGGCATCGTCGAGCTGCAGCACGAAACCTGCGTCGATGATCATCTTATATTCGGTGCGCATTGCCGCGCCGATCGCCCGAATGAGATCTTCGTCGTTCTTGTAATATTCGTTCTTGCGATCCGGGATGACGCTCGCCGGCGCCGCGACCGGAAGGAACGCCTCCTCGACCTTGACGCTCTTGAGCGCTGCTTTGAAATTGTCGATGTCGCGTTGCAGCTCGGCCTGACCCGTATAAGCGATCGAGCCTGTGCATACCGCTTCGGTCGTGGTCGCGACATGCTCGCGCTCATCGAGCTCGGCATAGAACTCGGCGAACTTCTCGCGGTCGACGCCGCGCATGAACGGATTGCTGCCGCCGGCCTTGATCGGCCGCCGCTCGAAGCCGCTCAATCGCTCCAGCACATATTGCGACCAGCTGATCGATTTGCCGAATTCCCCGTCGCTGACGACGTCGATGCCGATATCGGCCTGTTCACGCACCACTTGCGCGACCGTGCTCTTAAGGCAAGCATCGTAGGCCGCCTCGTCGTACGGTTTGTGCGCTAAGCGCAAGAATTCCTGCAGCTCGGGCGGCCGGATCAGGCTGCCGACATGGGTCGTCAGAATGCGATCGGTGCTGCGCTTCATCTTGATCTCCCGCCAAGCTAGGGGGCGTATCAAGATCATTTGACGCGGTTAGGCAAGCCGATGAATGGCCCACGCGCGTTGCGGCGCCCCATGGGCGCAAGCCCACACCGGAGACGACCTTCGGTGACTGGCGCGGACCTCGCGACTACGCGGCGGAGCGAGCGCCCCGCCGGATACCGGCCGCGGCATCCGCGGCGCGCTTGGCGCGATCGAGGATCAATTCGATGGAGGCCAATTCCACGCGATTGCGACCGTTGTCCTTGGCGCGATAGAGCGCGCATGATCGGCTTGCGCCAACAGCGCGGAGACATCGAGGACGGCGTCGTAGCTGATGACGACGCCGATGCTGACGGAGGCGACCACCGGACGGCCGTCGACTTCGCGGGTCGCATCGGCGAAAGAGCGGCGAATCTCGTCGGCGACGGTAATCGCGCGATCGCGCGATGCGGCCGGGGACACGGCGTGCTGAAAACACGCTGACTGTCGGCTTAACGCGCGGGCGGAAAAGAATAAGTGAATGGAACCACCGGTCGGGCGGCTTTGCGGCGTT
>DASQRX010000070.1:0-17007 GCA_035642635.1 Xanthobacteraceae bacterium | reverse complement strand
AACAGCGCTCGCCGCAAGCGGCTGTCGCGTTCCTCAACAGCGAGATCGCCCGCTGGGGCCAAGTGATCCGCGACAACGATATTCACGTCGAACAATAAACGTTCACCGCGGTTGCCAATTAGCTCTCAATTTAGCGAATTGGGCTGGACCGAAGACACCGGCACTGGTGGCTGCGCCGGTATCCGGTTCTGCGCGTGTGCGGCGAAAGCGGCAAAGGCGAGCGTCACGCATGCGGCGATGAGAAAAACCGTCAGCGCCATTTGCTCAATGCGCCTTGGCCGCCTGACCATGTTCTGCTCCTGAAATCGCCGTCCCGCCGCGTTTTTTTGGCAATCGCCGCGTCCTGCGCGCTGCCGCTCCCTGTGACGCAACGACAGACGCTTTGGTTCCATCGACTGAAAAAGCGCGTGCAGTGCAGTGCTATGCGCCGCAGTGCAGCACAACTTTTTCTGCTCGTTTGCCGCTTATGCGGGCAATCCGTCACGCCGTTGCCACAGAGTCAGTCTAGCGTTTTCCGTGGTGGAGGGGGTAGTACAGGGAGTTAAGGTTTATGTCTCTGCACACCCAGACGGCAACACGGGCGAGCTTGGTCACCTACAACAAGAACAACTGCCCCCAATGCGGGCAATGGCTCCTGGCCCCTGATTGGTCCGAATACGTCAATACCCGATGCGTGCGGCACAGCTGGTCCTGTGAAGCTTGCGACTATCAGTTCGAGACCGCGGTTTACTTTGCCGAAGCCGCGTAGTCGGGGAATAGATTGATCTATTTGAATTGACATGCTTAGCGGCTGCCCTTTTGCCGCGGCGGGTAGGCGTGTCGCCGCCCGCGGAAATCTTCGACCACCGAACAATCGTCGCTCAGATAATTCGGCCCGACCGGCGACTTGCCGTAGCCGCCCGGAATATCAAGCACATAGGACGGCTGGCACAGGCCCGAGTTGCGGCCGCGCAATTGCCGCATCAGCTCCTGCCCCTCGGCGATCGTCGTACGGAAATGCGCCGTGCCCGGCGCGAGATCGGCATGGTGCAGGTAATAGGGCTTGATCCGGCACTCGACGAGCGCTCGCATCAGCGCCCCAAGCGTTTCGGCATCATCGTTGACGCCGCGGAGCAGCACCGACTGTGCCAGCATCGGGATGCCGGCATCGATGAAACGCGCGCAGGCGGCGCGGGCCGGTTCGGTCAATTCGCGCGCGTGATTGGCGTGCAGCACAACGAACGTCGCCTTCTTGGTGCGGAGCGCTTTGACCAGAGCCGGCGAAATCCGCTCGGGCGCCACGGCCGGCACGCGCGTGTGCACGCGGATGACTTTCACATGGTCGATCGCCGCGAGCCGCGTCATCACGTCTTTGAGACGGCGCGGCGACAGCACCAAAGGATCGCCGCCGGTCAGAATCACTTCCCAGATGCCTGGCGTGCGCGCGATGTAGTCGAGCGCGGCCGCGAGCGCGTCGCGCGACAGCCCTCCCCGCCCCGGTCCCACCATCTCGCGCCGGAAACAAAAACGGCAATAGACCGCGCAAACATTGACCAGTTTGAGGAGCACGCGGTCGGGATAACGGTGCACCACGCCTTCGACCGGGCTATGTGCATCGTCCCCGATCGGATCGGCATTTTCTTCCGGCAAATGCTCGAGCTCCCGGACGTCGGGAACGAATTGCCGTGCGATCGGATCGTGCGGATCCGCGGCGTCGATCATTGCTGCGACCGCGGGCGTGATCGCCACAGCGTAACGCGCGGCGACTTGTTGCAGCGCCTCGAAGCTTTTCTGGTTTGCGAACTCGCTTGAGCCGCGCGGAGCTTTTAGGCGCATCGCTTTGGCAGCGCTCATTGCGGCGTCTCCTTCATCGGCGCCCATAGTACCTGGTCGATGCGCGCGGCTCCCGTTGCCAGCATCACCAGCCGGTCGAGGCCGAGCGCAACACCACTTGCCTGCGGCATATAGGCGAGCGCCGCAATAAAATCCTCATCGAGCGGATAGCGCTCGCCATAGATGCGCGACTTTTCCGCCATCTCATGCTCAAGCCGAAGGCGCTGCGCCGCCGGATCGGTGAGCTCGCCGAATCCATTGGCGAGTTCGACACCGCAGACATAAATCTCGAAACGCTCGGCGACCCTCGGATCGTGCGCCGGACGCGCCAGCGCCGACAGCACTGCCGGATACTCGTCGAGAATAGTGGCACAGCCAATGCCGAGATTGCGCTCGATGCGTTGCACCAGAGCTTTGCTGAAAATGTCACCCCAACGGTCGTTCTGCGCGATTTCTATGCCGGCCGCCTGTGCAGCATCGGCAAAACTGTTGCGATCCGGCTGCCCATCGGGCAGCGTTGCCAGCAAATCCACGCCGGCAAAGCGCGTGAACGCCTCCGCGACTGTCAATCGTTCAGGCTTGGCGAATGGATCGGCGACGCGACCGCGAAAGGTGAATCGCCGGACGCCCGCGATCTCCGCCGCGCTTTGCACGAGAGCGGTGCAGTCCGTCATCAGCTGAGAATACGGCTCGCCCGCGCGATACCATTCGACCATCGTGAATTCGGGATGGTGCAGCGCACCGCGCTCGCGATTGCGAAACACTTTGGCGAATTCGACGACGCGCGGCTCGCCCGCGACCAACAATTTCTTGCAGGCGAATTCCGGCGAGGTGCGCAGATAAAGCGGCGAAGACGTGCCATCCGGCGCGTTGAGGGCGGTCGCGAAGGCGTGCAGATGGGTCTCGTTGCCGGGAGAGATTTGCAGCGCCCCGGTTTCGACCTCGACAAAGTCCTGGCCGGCAAACCACGAGCGCAGCCCGGCCACGATCCGGCTTCGCGCCAACAGGATCGGCCGGCGGTCGGCGTAAACATTAGGTGCCCAAAAGGGCGAGGAACCAGGCGATTTATCCGGCATAATCCTTGTCTATGTGGGTTTTGGAAAATAACTACCGGGTGCGGTGGATTTGCGTCTCGAAATCAGTATGTTGCGTCGCGAACCCCGGCCCCAAGGCTTAATACCAAGGCCAACACCAAGGCTGATACAAGGGCTGCCATCATGGCCGCAAAGCCCAATCATCTACGCAGTTGAGGATTTCATCCCGTGAAAGTCATCGCCAGCTCGTTGCGAAAAGGCAATATCGTCGAGATCGACGGCAAGCTCGGGGTCATCATGGCCGTCGAGAACATTCATCCCGGCAAGGGCACTCCAGTCACCCAGATGGACGTGCGCCGGATCGCCGACGATGTGAAGGTCTCGCTGCGTTACAAGACCACCGATCAGGTCGAGCGCGCCTTCGTCGAAGACCGCAAGTTCCAATACATGTACCAGGACGGCGACGGCTTCCACTTTATGAATATGGAGTCCTATGACCAGGTCGCGTTGCAGGACGATATCGTCGGGGACCTCAAGGCCTATTTGGAGCCCGAGATGGAAGTGACTCTCAGCATGCACGAGAGCACCCCGGTCGCGATCCAGCTGCCGCCCAAGGCGATCCTCGAAGTGGTCGAAACCGAACCGACCGTGAAAGGTCAGACTGCCTCTTCGTCCTACAAGCCCGCGGTGCTTTCCAACGGTGTGCGCACCATGGTGCCGCCGTTCGTGACGGCCGGCACCAAGATCGTGGTGATGACCGAGGACGGCAGCTATGTCGAGCGCGCCAAGGACTGATCGCGCACCGATACCGCGCCGGCCCGCTTTTTTCCGCCCCGAATTCTGAACATCCGTTCATTGCTCAGCGATTCCCGCACACGAAACGGTGTGGCGCCGCTTGGCAGGATGGGCGTTGGTAGCGATAGTACACAATCCTGAATTTGGGATTTGTGCTGTGCGCCCAACGCTTGAGTTTTGCACTTGCCGCCTCGCCCCTGGGCTCACCAGCGGGCTTGCGGTCGCGTCTGTCTGCGCCGCACTTGTCGGCTCCGTCACCGCGGCGCTCGCGGAGTGTAAGCCGGGCCATTTCAGGCCGCCCTATTTTATCAAGACCATGGGCCCTTGCGGATTCGATTCCGAAACCCTGAGCTTCCGCGGCACGTCCGCACAACAGGCGATGTGCCTGATGCGCGGAATGGATACGACCAGGAATCTGGGTCCGATGCTCGAAGGCTTGCCGCCCGCGCTCGCCCGGCGCGTCGGCGAGACCAGTGGCCTTCCAGCACGAGATGCGCTGAGCGCCTATTTGTCGAAGCTCGATCTGGAATGGGACTTCGCCACTTATCTGTGGCAGCCGGTCTCACGCGCGCACGATAACGATCCCGATGCGCCGATGGCAAAATATTTCGTGATCCACGATACCAGCGGACCGTACTACGGACACCGCGACTTCCCGGACGACATCAACGTCAATCCGAAAGTCAACAATCTGCAGAGCTTCGCCTGCTCCGACGAATGGGGAAAGGCGCATGTGGTCGTCAACCGCAGGGGCGACATGTTGTTGAACCACGACTTTTCAATTCCATGGCGCGAGACGAAGTTCGAGCAAGCCGTCGAATTTGGCGGCGCGCTGAAAGGACTCTTCGTTCACATCGAGATGATTCAGCCGCGGCGCGCGGGTGCCGGCGGCGGCGACGGCCACTCACCCGACCCGGCCTTCACGCCCGCGCAATATGATCGTCTTGCGCTCCTCTACACCATTGTCAGTGTGCGCGCGGAGCACTGGCTCGTTCCGGCATTTCATGCGGCGCTGGATGCCGATATTCGCAACGGTCACGACGATCCGCTGAATTTCAAGGTCGACAGTTTTGCCGACAGCCTGGATCGTCTGATGGAGAAATTGCAGGGGACGGGACAATTCCAGGCTTCCAACGCAACGACGGCGACCGATGCGCAAGCCGATGCCGCGCCGCCGACCGACGGCGGGTTTTGGATCGATGCGCAGTGGGAAACCCCGCGAAAGCTGACAACGGCCGGCGCGACCGGAGACAATCCGGCGAAGCCAAATAGCCCGGCTCCGGCCGATAGTGCCGCGGCAAAGCCGGCGGACGCCGATGCCGCGCCAACGGCGTCCGCTTCCGCCCCTGTTGCTGCCGCCGTACCCGCTGCGCCGAAGCCTCAAGCGCCGGCGAAAGCGCCAAATGCCGTTATCGCAAAGGCCGAGAGCAAATCGGCCCGTGAGCCAGCAAAAACCGTCGAGTCCGACCACTGCGCGACGCACCGCGTTAAAGGCCATCACAGGCAGACTTGCGAACCCGATCGTGCCGACAAGCACGACCACACCGTTCGATCAGTGGATCGCGAAGTTTCTAGCAAAGGCGATGGCGCCCGGCATCACAGCGGCGACGCCCACTCGCATCATGCGCGAGGTTCGTCCCGGCACGGCAGGGCTTAAGCGACATCGACAACCGGCCGGAGCGCAAAGTCGGCATTGACCCAGCCTGGACCCGGTCTGGACCCGGCCAACGGCTATGCAGGCGCGGGGCTTCTCTCAAGGTTGCGTCACGGCTCATAAAACGGTTGGATGCCGCCCACCAAACCGTCTCCAAACCTGTACATCGAGGAACGTCCATGACGCCGTCCAAATCCGCGACCGCACGCACCCATAAAGCCGCCGACCCGGCGGTCGCCGCGGTCGAACGCCCGACGCCGGCTGGCGCCAACGCGCCCGGCTTCGGCTCAGACGTGATCGCCGATGCATTGAGCTCGCTCGACATCCCCTATATCGCGCTGACGCCCGGCGCCAGCTATCGCGGACTGCACGACAGCATCGTCAACTATCTCGGCAATGCGAAACCGCAGATGCTGCTCTGCCTGCACGAGGAAGCCGCCGTGGCCATCGCGCACGGCTACGCCAAGGTCACCGGCAAGGCCATGGTCAGCGCCGTGCATTCCAATGTCGGGCTGATGCATGCGACCATGGCAATGTTCAACGCCTGGTGCGACCGCATGCCGTTGGTGGTGCTCGGCGCCACCGGGCCGGTCGATGCCGTCAAGCGCCGGCCGTGGATCGACTGGATCCACACCGCGCGCGATCAGGGTGCGCTGGTGCGCGAATATACCAAATGGGACGATCAGCCGGCCTCGCCCGGCGCCGCGCGCGAGGCCATTCTCCGCGGCACCTGGATCGCCAACACCGTTCCCCAAGGTCCGGTCTACATCAACTTCGACGCCGAAGTGCAGGAAGCGAAGGTCACCGACCAGTTGCCGCCGATCGACGTCGCCCGCTACATGCCGCAGATTTCGACCGCGGCGCCTGCCGAGCAGGTGAAGCAGGCGGCGACCATGCTCAAGGGCGCCAAGCAGGTTCTGATCCTCTCCGGACGAACCTCGCGCGATCCGGAAGTCTGGAAGGCGCGTGTCGCGCTCGCCGAAGCGCTCAATGCGCGTGTCGTCAGCGATCTGAAAATCGGCGCCAGCTTCCCGACCGACCACCCGCTTTATTTCGGCTCGCCGCGGGCGATCGCGCCGGAGAGTGTCGAGGGGTTGAAAGACGTCGATGTCGTTCTGAGCCTCGATTGGGTCGACCTTGCTGGCGCGCTGCGCTGGTTCGGGCCGCAGCCGAGCGCCACAGTCATCCAGGTGTCGCTCGACCATCGCATCCACAATGGCTGGAGTATGGATCACCAGGGGCTTCCGCCGGTCGATCTTCTGCTCTCCGCTGATCCCGATCTCGTCGTACCGGAACTGGTCAAGGAAATCGGCACCAGCACGAAACCGCACGCGGTGCCGAGCCCGCGCAAGATCGCCGACAAGGAGCCGGCGGGCTTCACCAACGAGAACATCGCGCGCAGTCTGCGACAAGTGCTCGGCGACCGGCCGGTGACCTATACGCATCTGCCGCTGTCATGGGACGACACCTGGATGCCGTTCCGCCATCCGCTCGACTTTGTCGGCTCCGACGGCGGCGGCGGCGTCGGCGGCGGACCGGGCATTTCGGTCGGCGCCGCTTTGGCCTTGAAAGGCTCGGGCCGGCTGCCGATCGCGATCTGCGGCGACGGCGATTTCCTGATGGGCGTCACCGCGGTGTGGACGGCCGTGCACTACAAGATCCCGCTGCTCTTTGTCATCGCCAACAACCGCTCGTTCTACAACGACGAACTGCACCAGGAACGGATGGCGCGCGCCCGCAACCGGCCGGTCGAAAACAAATGGATCGGCCAGCGCATGTCGGATCCCGATGTCGATATCGCGGCCATGGGCCGCGCCCAGGGCGCCACAGGCTTCGGCCCCGTCACCAAGCCGGGCGATCTGCCGGGCGTGCTGCAAAAGGCCATCGCCGAAGTCGAGGCCGGCGGCGTCGCCGTCGTCGATGTGCGGGTCGAACCCGGCTACACTGCCGTCATGACCGCGGCGATGACACGCGCCGGCAACTAAAGCGCGGCGGCGCAAACCACGGCCTGCAAATATGGCCACTCTCTCAACGAGCGATCGCGTGGTTTTGGCTCCGCAAGCGGAGCCCGCGATCCTCGTCGTAGAGGATTTGGTCATGCGTTTCGTCACCGGCGACGACGGCCTCACCGCGCTCGACCACGTGTCGTTTACCGTCCGGCCGGGCGAATTCTTGGCGGTGATCGGACCGTCCGGCTGCGGCAAGTCGACCCTGTTCAACATCGTCGGCGGTCTGTTGAACGGCTATCAGGGCTCGGTCGCGGTCGGCGGCGAACGGATCTCCGGGCCGCATGCCTCGATCGGCATGGTGTTCCAGGAGGAATCGACCTTCCCCTGGCGCAATGTCGTCGACAATGTCTGCTTTCCGCTCGAGATCGCCGGCGTGCCGAAAGCCGAACGCATCGACCAGGCGCGGCATTTCATTTCCCTGGTCGGGCTTGACGGTTTCGAGAAGCGCTATCCATCGGAACTGTCCGGCGGCATGCGCCAGCGCGTGTCGATGGCGCGCACGCTCGCTTCGGAGCCGAAGATTTTGCTGATGGACGAGCCGTTCGCGGCGCTCGACGAGCAGACGCGGCTGTTGCTCGGCGACAAGGTCTTGCAAATTCAGCAGCAGCTTAAGCAGACGACGCTGCTCATCACCCACAACATTACGGAAGCCGTGCAACTCGCCGACCGCATCCTGGTGATGACCTACCGCCCCGGCCGCGTCAAACGCATCGTCGACATCAACCTGCCGCGCCCGCGCACCTCCGAGATCGTGTCGAGCGAGGCCTTTGGCCGTTACGTCGCGCAAATCTGGAGCGATTTGCGCGAGGAGGCCAATCGCGGCATGATCGACGACGAGACGCGCACGCTGCACGCGCACGATCCGCAGGAGCGGCGGTCATGAGTGCGGCACGGCTCATTGCGCCCCGATGGCTGCCGCCCGCGGTGGGTTTAGGCTCCGGCGTGTTGTTCCTTGTGGCCATCGAACTTCTGGTCCGCGCCGGCGCCATCAACCGTTTCATCGTGCCGCTGCCGTCCGAGGTCGCCGCGAGCTTTGCGCGCGTCATCACGGAAGAGGACATTCTACACCGCTTCCTGCAGACGGCCTGGGAGTGCCTTGCCGCAAGCCTGTTGCTTACCGTGTTCGGCGTCGCCATCGGCGCACTGATGCACCGTGTCCAACTGTTCCGTCGTGCCTGCGAAACCTGGGTCGCCGCTTTTGCCTCAGCGCCGCTCGTCCTGGCCTATCCCCTCTTCCTCGTTTTGTTCGGGCGCAGCACGACCACGATCATCGTGCTGGCATTCCTCTCCGGCCTGCCGCCGGTCATCCTCAAAACCGTCGAGGGCCTTGCCGCCACGCGCCGCGTGCTCATCAATGTCGGCAGGAGTTTCAAGCTCACGCCGGCGCAGCAGTTCTGGAAGATCCTGTTTCCGTCGGCGCTGCCGACTATCTTCGTCGGCATTCGGCTCGGCATGATCTTCGCGCTGATCAATGTCGTTGGCGTCGAGTTCCTGATCAATTTCGGCGGGCTCGGGCAGGTCATCAATGAGCTCGCCGAGCGCTATGATCTGCCGGGCACTTATGCGGCAATCTCGTTTGTCATTCTGGTCAGTATCGTATTCTTCATCGTGACGGAAAGAGCCGAGCGATGGCTGAGATCGTAACCCGAATACCGGCGGCCAAACCCTGGTTCAGCGCGGTCCTGCTGTTGCGCGTCGCGATTGTGCTGTTTGTGCTGGTGGTCTGGCAGATCATGGCGGTTTCGGGCCTGTTCTATCGCGGCGTGGTGCCGTCTTTGCCGGAGATCGGCTTGGCGCTGATCAAGCTGCTCTCGACCAGTGATTTTTATTGGAACCTGTGGGTCACGGCGCGGGAGATTGCCACTGGGCTTATGATCGGCGGCCTGTGCGGCGTGGTGGCGGGACTTGTGATCGGCGCCAACCGGTTCATTGCGCAGGCGTTCGAGCCCTATCTCTATTATCTCGGCCCGACGCCGAAGATCGTGTTCTTTCCGGTCATGATCATGTGGTTCGGCGTCGGCGCCGGCTCCAAGATCGCCATGGGTGCCGTGTCCTGTTTCTTCCCTATCGCCCTTAATGTCGCCGCCGGCATGCGCCAGATCGATCCGGTGTTGATCCGGGTCGGCGACAGTTTTCGTGCCAATCCCTGGCAAATGGCGACGAAAATCTACCTTCCGGCCATGCGCCACCCGATCATCAACGGCTTGCGGCTCGGCCTTGGCGTGGCGCTGATCGGCACGCTGCTCGCGGAAACAAAACTCTCCAATCAGGGCCTCGGCTTTCTCGTCATCCAGGCCTACAACAGTTTCAATATGCCGCAGCTTTACGCCATTCTGGTCGTGCTGTTCGTGCTCGCAATCGGCGTCAATGCGCTGGTTGCGCGGCTCGCCCGGCTCGACGACATCAAGCAGAGATAGGGCGGCAAGAGCTGACTGCGGGTTATAAGAGCGCCGACAAAAACCGGCGCTCCACCATGGGAGGGACGTCATGCGCAATAGAAAGCGCGGCTTTCACGCGTCCACGCTCGAGCAAGTCGCAGGCAACGGTCTCCTGCATCGCCGGGCGCTTCTCGGCGGCGGCGTGGCCTTTGCCGGCGCGCTCACCGCCGGACCGGCACTGACCAGCGCCGCTGCCGATGCGCTCGAAGAGCCGGAATGGAGCCTCGCGCCCGGCGACGTGACGCCGGTGCTGCAAAAGCCGTCGCGCTTTGAGGCCAAGGTCGTGCGCACACTCAGCAATCCAAAAGGCGACGCCCGCACCCAGCATGCGCGTGCGCCGCTGCACATGCTCGAGGGCACGATCACGCCGAACCCGGTGCACTTCACCATCCTGCATTCGGGCATTCCCGATATCGACCCCGACAAGCACATGCTCGTCATCCACGGCCTAGTGAAGCAGCCCTTGGAATTCACCGTCGACGCGCTGCTGCGCTACCCGATGGTGACGCGCAAATGCTTCGTCGAATGCGGCGGCAATAGCGCGCCGATGTTTTCGCCCGAGCCGATCCAGGGCACATTGCAGGCGCTTCACGGACTCGTCTCCTGCGCCGAGTGGACCGGCGTGCCGCTCTCGATCCTGCTCGACGAAGCCGGCGCCGATCCCGCCGCGAAATGGCTGATCGCCGAAGGCGCGGACTCGCTTGCGGTGTCGCGCAGCGTGCCAATGAAGAAGGCCACTGACGACGCCATGGTCGCGCTCTATCAGAACGGCGAGCGCCTGATGCCGGGCAACGGCTATCCGATGCGGTTGTTGTTGCCGGGCTACGAAGGCAATATGAACGTCAAATTCCTGCGCCGGCTGAAAGTCGTCGATCAGCCGGCCATGACCTATTATGAGTCGCGCAACTATTCGCCGCTGTTGCCGGACGGCAAAGCCTACAAATTTTATTTCGTCAACGAAGTGAAGTCGTTTCTCACCCGTCCGTCATTCGGCTACAGCCTCAAAGGTCCAGGCTTCTACGAGATTTCCGGCATCGCTTATTCGGGCCTCGGGCGTATCGAGAAAGTTCAAGTCTCGGCCGACGGCGGCAAAAGCTGGGGCGACGCCGCGGTCGAAGGCCCCGTCAGTCCCCAGGCTTTCACACGCTTTCGCATGCCGTGGCGCTGGGATGGTCAACCGGCGACGCTGACCAGCAGAGCTTGGGACGATTCCGGCGCGGTGCAGCCGCTGCGCGCCGATTTCATTGCCGTGCGCGGCGAGGCTAAGAAAGTGCCCAACGTGCTCGGCTTCCCCAACCAGCACTATAACAGCCTGACCGCATGGGCGATCGACGCCACCGGGGAGATCAAACATGTCTATGTCTAATGTCCTCGCCGGCGCGGCGCTCATAGCGCTTGCGATCTCCGCACCCGCGCTTGCCGGCGACAGGCCGGGTCTGGGCAAGCCGATTTCGGAAGCCGACATCAAGCCTTGGGACATCAGCGTCATGCCCGACGGCACTAATCTGCCGCCGGGCAGTGGCACGGCAGTACAAGGCGCCAAGCTCTATGTCGACAAAGGTTGCAATCAATGCCACGGCGACAACGGCAAGGGCGGACCAAGCAATGTCCTAGTCGGCAATCCGCCGCTGACCGCCGACGGCATCGCCTCGCTCAAGACCATCGCCAATTTCTGGGCCTGGCCGACCACGCTGTTCGACTATATCCGCCGCGCCATGCCGTGGCCGACGCCGCACACGCTGAGCGACGACGAGGTTTACGCGCTTTGCGCCTATCTGTTCGCGGCCAATAATCTCATCCCGCAGGACGAGGTGATGAACGCGCAGACCTTGTCGAAGGTGAAGATGCCGAACCACGACAACTTCATCATCCGCTTTCCGGACCGGATTTAGCAGGCCCGGGCTTCTACAGCTTGAACGTCTCGTAGGTCGCCGGATGGAATAATTCGTCGACCGTCACCCGGCGCGACGAGAGTCCTTCGGCGTGATGCTGCCCGAGGAAATAGTCCAAAACCTTGCGGTTCGGCGCGACGCCGTAGGACCAGAAATCGTGGCCCATCAGGTCGCGCGCTTCCTTCAATCGTTCCTCGACGAAAGGCAATGTGACCTTGGTTGCGGAGGTGTCGGAAAGTTTTTTGAGCCCGGCTTCCTTGGCGGCTTCGAACGCCTTGTACACCGCGCCGGGCAGCCACGGATGCTGTTCGGCGAGTTCGCGGCGGATGCCCAGCACATGCATGATCGGAAAGAAGCCGGTGCGCTTGAAATAATCCTTCGCCACCGCGACCGGATCGGGGAACAGCCAGCCGATATGCGGATGGCCCTGCTCGACCAGAGTCGGCGGCCGCGGCGCGATGAAGCCGTCGATCTCGCCTTCCTCGAGCAGCTTTGAAATCGTCTTGCCTTCGGGCGCATTGTCCAGCCACACGCCGGCCGGCAGATTGACCGTGATCTTTTCCGGGCGTCCGGCTTCCTCGATGCCGCCGCGAATCCAGTGGATGTCCGAGCGCTTGACGCCGTAATCGTCCTCGAGAAACGAACGCGCCCACACATTCGCGGTGAGCTGATATTCCGGCACGCCGACTTTGCGGCCCTTGAGATCTTGCGGCTTCTTGATGCGGTCGGTACGGACATAGATAGAGGTGTGGCGAAAGGCGCGCGAGACGAAAGCCGGCACCGCGATATAGGGGCAATTGCCCTGGGCGGTCTTGACCGTATAGCTCGACAGCGACAATTCGCAGATGTCGAACTCCGCCGCGCGAAAGGCGCGAAAGAAAATCTCCTCCGGCACCAGCGTCATATAGACCGGATCGACGCCATCGATCTGGACGTTGCCGTCGATCAGTGCGCGGGTGCGGTCGTAATCGCCGACGGCGACGGAGAGATTGAGCTTGGCCATTTCGCTTCCCTAAATTGCCCGGATTTGCGCACCCAGATAGCCGCTTCAGATGGTCTGTGCCAAGATGCCCTTGTGGCGACGGGCGCACTCGCTTCGCGGCCACCTCGGGATGACGGTTCAGGGTCGCCCTGCAAAAGGCTCGGCCGGCGCAATGTCGGTGAGCTTGAACTGCACGCGTTCCTCGCCGTGCCAGCGATCGATCGCGAAGGATCCCGCGGCGTGCACCTGCCGGCCGCGGCTATTGCGCAGCGCCGCGCCGAGCTTGCCGCCTGAGGCGCGGAAGGCGATGGCGTTGACGCTCGTGCCGTCGGCGGACTTGAGCCGGGCGCGAACATGCGCCTGACCGACCTCCTCCGCATAAGTGACGGTATGCGCGGGCAGCGCGATCACCGGCTCCGGATTGCCCGAGCCGAACGGCCCGGCGCGGCTGATCATGGTGACGAGGTCTGCGTCCGCTGCCGCCGCGGTGACGGCGCCGTCGATCATAAGCCCGCTCGCGCGTCGCGCGATTTCGACATCGGCGCCCAGCGTTGCTTCGAGGTAAGCCCGCCACTCCGCGAGCGCGCCTTTGCGCAGTGTCACGCCGGCGGCCATGGCGTGGCCGCCGCCTTTGACCAGAATCCCCTCGGTGACCGCGCGCCGCACGGCGCGCCCGATATCGACGCCCGCAATCGAGCGGCCGGAGCCTGTCCCCATGCCGCCCGGCTCGAGCGCAATCGCGAAGGCCGGCCGGTTGAATTTCTCCTTGAGCCGCGCGGCGACAAGCCCGACGACGCCGGGATGCCAGCCTTCCGCGGCGGTCACCACCACGGCGCCCTTCTCTTCGATGCCGAGCGCCGCGATCGCCTCGGCTTCCGCCTGCGCCAGCGTGTCCTGCTCGATGGCCTGGCGTTCGCGGTTGAGCCGGTCGAGCTCGGAGGCGATCTTTGCCGCCTCGATCGAATCGGCCTCGAGCAAAAGTTTCACGCCGAGATCGGCGCGGCCGATGCGGCCGCCGGCATTGATGCGCGGGCCGAGCAGAAAACCGAGATGCCAGGCCTCGGGCGGTGACGCGAGCCGCGCCACGTCCATCAGGGCGACAGGCCCCGGCCGTTCGCGGCGCCGCAGCGCGATCAGGCCCTTGGCGACAAAGGCGCGGTTGAGACCGATCAGCGGCACCACGTCGGCGACGGTGCCGAGCGCGACATCGTCGAGCAGTGCAAGGAGATCGGGCTCCGGCCGGTCCGCGCGCCAAAATCCGCGCTCGCGCAGCACGCGGTTGATGGCGACGACGGTCATGAAGGTGAGCCCGACCGCCGCGAGATGGCCGAGACCGGAGAGATCGTCGCGCCGGTTCGGATTGACGATGGCGACGGCCGGCGGCAAGACCTCGTCGGCCTGATGGTGATCGATAACGACGGCATCGACGCCGAGCTTTTTTGCCTCTGCCAGCGGTTCGATGCTGGTGGTGCCGCAATCGACGCAAACCAGAAGCGTCGCGCCGCGCTCGGCGAGCGCCCGCACGGCCTCGACATTGGGGCCATAGCCCTCGAACAGCCGGTCAGGAATGTGAATGAGCGGATCGACGCCGCCTTGGCGCAGGAAGCGCGCCAAGACTGCCGCCGACGTCGCGCCATCGACGTCGTAGTCGCCGAATATGGCGGTGCACTCCCCGCGCTCCACGGCATCAGCGATGCGCGCCGCGGCCTCCTTCATGGCGGTCAGCACATGCGGATCGGGCATCGCTTGTTTGATCGTCGGGTCGAGAAACGCCTCGACCGCGTCGGCCTCGATGTTGCGCCCGGCGATGATGCGCGCCAAGAGTTCGGGAAGGTCGTGGCGCTGCGCGATGGCGAGCGCGCGCGCTGCGCCGCGTTCGTCGAGCCGATCACGCCATGCGCGTCCGGTCGCCGAATTTTCGACGCCAAGGAAAAGGCGAGACTCAGCCATACGCGATTGTAGTGCGAATTGCGCCGCAACACCGGTGTCGAGCGGCAAGAAACCGGACAAATAAGAAGCTAATCGAACTTATCAAGCTTGCGGTGCTCGGCCCAGATCCAGCGGACGGTGCCGGTCGCCGAGCGCATGACCACGGTTTCGGTTTCGATCACGCCCTTGCCGAAGCGCACGCCGTTGAGCATGCGGCCGTCGGTGACGCCCGTTGCCGCGAACAGGCAATCGCCGCTCACCATGTCCACAATCTCGTATCTCTTGCGCGGGTCCTTGATGCCCATTTTGGCGACGCGCTCGCGCTTCTCGTCAGTGTCGACGATGAGCCGGGTCTGCATCTGCCCGCCGATGCATTTGAGCGCGGCTGCGGCCAACACGCCCTCCGGCGCGCCGCCGATGCCGAGATAAATGTCGATGCCAGTCTTGTCCGGATCGGCGGTGTGGATAACGCCGGCGACGTCGCCGTCGCTGATCAGGCTCACCGCGGCGCCGACTTTTCGCACCGCCGCGATAATGTCGGCGTGACGCGGGCGGTCGAGGACCATCGCGGTGATCTCTTCTGGCTTCACGCCCTTGGCTTTGGCGAGCTTGAGGATGTTCTCGTCGGCCGGCGCGTCGAGATCGACGACGCCCTTGGGATAGCCGGGACCGATCCCGATCTTGTCCATGTAGATGTCGGGAGCGTGCAGCATTGTCCCCCCCTCGGCCACGGCAAGCGTCGCGATGGCGCCGGGCATGTTCTTGGCGCACAGCGTCGTGCCCTCGAGCGGATCGACCGCGATGTCGACTTTGGGACCTGATTTGTTGCCGACCTTCTCGCCGATGAACAGCATCGGCGCCTCGTCCATTTCGCCTTCGCCGATGACGACAGTGCCGTCGATGGATAGACGGCCCAGTTCGCGGCGCATGGCATCGACGGCGGCGCCGTCGGATTTCTTCTCGAGCCCGCGTCCGCGCAACCGCGCCGCGGCCACGGCCGCCAATTCGGTCACGCGCGCAATCTCGATCGTCATGATGCGCTCAATAGCGTGATGCGAACGAGCGGGCTTCGAAGGCATGACTTAAATCTCCAATTGACGTTCGATGGTGCGACCTGACGCAGCGACCGAAACTGCATATTGATTGCGCATGATCTTTTCGGAAAACCGGTTTCCACTTTTCCGGATCATGCTCTAGTTCTTCTCGATGCGGATAACCTGCGGCTTGCCGTAAACCACCCGGTCGCGGCGCACCGCGGCGAGCGCCTTGTGCACGGCATCCTCACTGGTGGCATAGGTCGTCATGATAACGGGCACGGCTTCGTTGGAGCGTCCGGCTTGCGCCACGCCGGACGATCCGGCCGGGTGGCGCTGCACGATGGATTCCAGCGAGATTTTTTGTTGCGCCAGCCGGTGCGCGATGGTCGCCGCGGTGCCGGGCCGGTCGCGCGCCAGAAGGCGGATGTAATAGCCGCCTTCGTGATGCTGCATCGGCGCCTTACGGATCGGCGTCATCCGCGCCACCGGACGGCCGAACGGTGCACTGCACACGCCGCGCGCGATATCGGCGAGGTCGGCGACAATAGCCGAGGCCGTCGCCATGCCGCCGGCGCCGGGCCCAACCAGCGTGATCGGGGCAAGCCCGTGCGCGTCCACGGTGACCGCGTTGGTGACGCCCATCACCTGCGCGATGGCGGACTCCTTCGGCACCATGGTCGGGTGCACGCGTTGTTCGATACCCGCCTCAGTCTTCACCGCGACGCCGAGAAGCTTGATCCGGTAGCCGAGCTCGCCCGCGGCGTCGAGGTCCGCCAGCGCGATGGAGGAAATGCCTTCGACATAGATCGCTTTGGGATCGAGCTTGGTGCCGAACGCGAGGCTCGCCAGGATCGCAAGCTTTTGCGCGGTGTCGTGGCCCTCGATATCGAATGTCGGATCGGCTTCGGCATAGCCGAGGCGCTGCGCGTCGCGCAGAATCTCTTCGAAGGGAAGCCGGTCCTGCTCCATGCGCGAGAGGATATAATTGCAGGTGCCGTTGAGGATGCCGTAGATGCGCCTAAATGATGCACCGTTGAGACCCTCGCGCAGCGTCTTGACGATCGGAATGCCGCCGGCGACGGACGCCTCGAAATTCAGCGCCACGCCTTTGCGTTCGGCGAGCGCGGCAAGCTTTTGGCCGTGCGCGGCAAGCAAGGCCTTGTTGGCGGTGACCACCGGTTTGCCGGCGGCGAGCGCGGTTTCGACCGCGTTTTTCGCCGGATCACCCGCGCCCCCCATGACTTCAACGAACACATCGATCGACGGATCGCGCGCCAGAACTGTGGGATCGGAGAGCCAGCGAAACCTTTTCAGATCGAAATCGCGCTTCTTGCTGCGCGATCGCGCATTCAGCGCGACGATCTCGATTCCGCGGCCGCAGCGCGCCAAAAGCTTGTCGCGTCCCTGGTCGAGGAGATGCACGAC
>DASQRX010000069.1:0-3688 GCA_035642635.1 Xanthobacteraceae bacterium | reverse complement strand
GACGTTCTCGGCGGTCTCGGCCATCGAGTAGACGCCGTATTGCGCCTTGAGCAGCGGATTGATGAAGCGCCAGCCGAGCGTGGTGTCAAAGATCTCCGCCGAACGCGAAAACGCCTGATCGGCCTTGCCCATCACGAATGGTGCCCGCGTCATCGATTCGACGCCGCCGGCGATAGCGAAATCGATTTCGCCGGTACGAATCGCGCGCGCTGCGTCACCCACCGCATCGAGACCCGACGCGCACAGCCGGTTGAGGGTGACGCCCGGAACCGAATCCGGCAGGCCTGCGAGCAACAGCGCCATGCGCGCGACGTTGCGGTTGTCCTCGCCGGATTGGTTGGCGCAGCCGAAGAAGACCTCGTCGAGCCGCGACCAGTCGGCCTTGGTATTGCGGGCGACCAGTGCCTTGATCGGAACCGCGGCCAAGTCGTCGGTGCGCACCTTGGCCAGCGCCCCGCCGTAGCGGCCGATCGGGGTGCGCGCGGCATCGCAAATAAAGACTTCTCGCATCGGCCGCTCCGTTTTGTGACCCTTTTCAACGCGTGCAGGCTATTTACGGGCCGCAGCGGACAGGGTCAAATGGCCTCGATTGCTGCCACGGTCAATAACAATGAGCGCAGTGCCCCAAGGCGAACTCTCAAGTCTGCCGCCGACCTTGAAGGCCGAGCGGCACGGCGCGGTCGCGGTGCTCAAGCTCGCGCGCGCGCAGAAGCGCAATGCGCTCGACGACGCCATGGTGCTTGGCATCGAGACCTTCTTCTCGTCGCTGCCGGACGATATCCGCGCGGTCGTCATTACCGGCGAAGGCGAACATTTTTCCGCGGGCCTCGATCTGTCCGAGCTTGCCGAGCGCAATACGTTCGAGGGCGTCGCCCATTCGCGCTCCTGGCACCGCGCCTTCGAGCGCATCGAATTCGGCAGCGTGCCGGTGGTCGCGGTGCTGCACGGCGCCGTCGTCGGCGGCGGGCTCGAACTCGCGGCCGCTGCGCATGTGCGCGTCGCGGAGCGCTCGGCGTTCTACGCGCTGCCCGAGGCGAGCCGCGGCATTTATGTCGGCGGCGGCGGTTCGGTGCGGCTGCCGCCGCTGATCGGCACCGCGCGGGTGATGGACATGATGCTGACCGGGCGCACGCTCTCCGCCGAAGAGGGCCAGATCATCGGGCTCGCGCAATATCTGGTCGACGAAGGCCAAGGCCTCGCCAAAGGCCTGGAGCTTGCGCACCGTATGGCCGGCAATGCGCCGTTCACCAATTTCGCGGTGATGCATTTGTTGCCGCGCATCGCGAGGAGCGATCCGTCGGCGGGCTTTGTCACCGAAGCTCTAGCTGCCGCCATCGCGCAAGGCGACGAGGAAGCCAAAGCGCGGCTCAAGGCGTTCCTGGAAAAGCGCGCGCCCAAAGTGGCGCGCAGCTGATATGGCGGCCGCGACGAGGCTTGCGCCGCTCCGGCCCGTAAGACTCGGGCGACCGGACGTCGTTATCGAGCATCGCGGCGACGGGGCGATCCTGCTGCGCTCGCCGCGTCGATTGCCAGCGCATCCGCAAAAGCTGACCGAGCGCCTGGTGCATTGGGCCAAGATCGCGCCGGACCGCGTCTTCATCGCGCAGCGTGATGCCCAAGGTGACGCGAGCTGCGGCTGGCGCACGCTCACTTACGCGCAGACATTTGCGGCCGTGCGCGCGGTTGCGGCGGCGCTGCTGCAGCGCGACCTTTCGCCGGAACGGCCGATCGCGATCCTGTCCGGCAATGCCATCGAGCATGCGCTGCTGGCGCTGGCCGCAATGCATGTCGGCATTCCCTATGCGCCGATCTCGGTGCCCTACTCGCTGATGTCGCAGGATTTCGGCAAGCTCAAAGCCATCATCGCCATTCTCACGCCGGGCTTGGTTTTTGCTTCAAACGGCACGGCCTTCGCCCGCGCCATCACGGCCGCGGTGCCGCCCGGTATCGAGATCGCCGTCACCGCCAATCCGCTGCCTGATCGGCCGACGACTTTATTCGATGCGTTGCTGAGCACGCAGCCGACACCGGATGTCGAAGCGGCGCATGCCAAAGTCTGTGCGGAAACGATTGCGAAGGTGCTGTTCACGTCCGGCTCAACCGGACAGCCGAAAGGCGTCATCAACACCCAGCTCATGCTGTGCGCCAACCAGGCGATGATCCGCGCCGGGCTTGCCTTCCTCGCCGATGAGCCGCCGGTCCTGGTCGACTGGCTGCCGTGGAACCACACGTTCGGCAGCAACCACAATTTCGGCATCGTGCTCGACAATGGCGGCTCGCTCTATATCGACGAGGGCAAGCCGCTGCCCGGCGTCATCGCGGCGACAGCGCGGAACCTGCGCGACGTCGCGCCGACCATCTATTTCAATGTGCCCAAGGGCTTTGAGATGTTGCTGCCTTATCTCATGGCCGAGCCGGCCTTGCGCGCGCGGTTTTTTAGCAAGCTGAAAGTTCTGTTCTATGCCGGCGCGGCGCTGCCGCAGCACGTGCTCGACGCCTATCATCGGCTCGCCGCCGAAACCGCAGGCGAGCGCATTCTGTTCATGTCGAGCCTCGGCTCGACCGAAACCGCGCCGGCCGCGCTCGCCTGTAGCTGGGAGACGGAGCGCGCCGCCAACATTGGTCTGCCGCTGCCGGGTGTCGACCTCAAACTGGTGCCGCGCGACGGCAAGCTTGAAGCCCGGCTCAAGGGCGCCAATATCACGCCCGGCTATTGGCGGGCGCCTGCGCTCAACGCCGAGGCGTTCGATGTCGAGGGCTATTACAAGATCGGCGACGCGCTGAAATTCGCCGATCCGGCGGATCCGGCGAAGGGCCTGTTGTTTGACGGCCGCCTCTCTGAGGATTTCAAGCTCGCCACCGGCACCTGGGTCAGCGTCGGCCCGCTGCGCGCGACGTTCATCGCGCATTTTGCGCCGCTTGTTCGCGACGTCGTGTTCGCCAGCGCGGATCGCGACGAAGTCACGGCGCTGGTGTTTCCTGATTTCGACGCCTGCCGGAAACTCGCGCCGGGCCTTCCTCCGGATGCGGCGGCGCAGGCATTCCTGGCCGATCAAAATGTGACGGCGGCGTTTTCGCGTTTGCTCGATAGTTTCGTCGCCTCGAGTACCGGCACGTCGGGCCGCGTCATGCGCATTATCCTTTTGGCCGAGCCACCGTCACTCGACATTGGGGAAATGACCGACAAAGGCTCGATCAACCAGCGCGCGGTGCTTGCTCATCGCAAAGCTTTGGTCGAAGACCTCTATGCCGACACGCCGCCGCCGCACGTGATCGTGGCCGCCGTAACCGAACGGGTAAATTGAAGATGGACATCAAAGGACACGCCGCAATCGTCACCGGCGGCGCCTCCGGCCTCGGCGCCGCCACCGCGCGCATGCTGGCGGAAGCTGGCGCCAAGGTCGCGATCTTCGATGTGAACAAGAAGGCCGCCGCCGAAGTGGCGATCGACATCGACGGCATCGCCATCGACTGCGACGTCACGGATGGTGGCGCAACAGAAAGAGCTATCGCCTCGGCTGCCGCCGACCACGGCCTCGCCCGCATTGTGGTCAATTGCGCCGGCGTTGGCCCGGCCAAGCGCATCGTCGGCCGCGACGGGGTGATGCCGCTCGAGGAATTTACCCGCGTGATCACGATCAACTTGATCGGCACATTCAATGTGATGCGGCTTGTGGCCGCAAAAATG
>DASQRX010000068.1:0-35504 GCA_035642635.1 Xanthobacteraceae bacterium | reverse complement strand
TGTCGATCTCCAGGCAACCATTAACCGCTTCGTCGCAGAGACCAATAATGATCCAAAACCCTTCACCTGGACCGCAAACCCAGACAAAATCATCGCCGCGGTCAGACGGGGGCACCAAGTGTTAGATTCCATCCACTAGCTTGGCCGCGCCTTCGCAGGATTAAGGCCGACCGTTCCGGCCGCGAGCTCATACGGCCCAGATACGGCCCAGATACGGCCATGTCCGATTCCGACACCTTCACGCAGCTTCTCGAGCACGCCAAATTCAATACGGTGCGGTGGGACCACTTTCGGCAGCTCGAGCTGCAACGGTACTGGGATAATGAACTCGAGAAGACGCGCAACGCCGACCCGAAGCGCCTGTTGCGTTATGGCTTCAAGGTTTACTCGCAGTGCGACGAGGACGGAATCATCCAGGAGATATTCCGGCGGGTCGGGGTGACCGATCGCAGCTTCGTCGAGTTCGGCGTTGAAATTGGCGTTGAATGCAATACTGTCAAACTTCTCGTCGAGGGCTGGCACGGACTCTGGATCGAAGCTAGTCCGCAACACGCCGCGCGCATCCGGAGCAACTTTGCGGCCCTGCTCGGCGACAGCAAGCTCAACCTGGTCGAGGCATTTGTCTTCGCCGAAAACATCAATGCGCTGCTCGAGAGAGGCGGCGCCTCGGGCGAAATCGATCTGCTCAGCATCGATATCGACAATAACGACTACTGGGTTTGGAAAGCCATCACTCGGATTAATCCGCGTGTAGTCGTGGTCGAATATAATGCGACGCTGCGGCCGCCGATGTCGCTGGTCGTCCCCTATCAACCCGAGCGGGCCTGGGATGGTACGAATTATTTCGGCGCAAGCCTCGAGGCATTTGTCCGGCTCGGGCGCAGCAAGGGTTATCGCCTGGTTGGCTGCCGTGTTTCGGGCGTCAATGCGTTCTTTGTTCGTGATGATATCGCCGGACACCACTTCTTCGATCCGGCCACCGCCGAGGAGCTCTCCGAGCCGCCGCGATATTTTTTCGGCATGATGAGAGCCGGTCATCCGCCGATGCTGGGACCCTATGTCAGCGTTTGAGGACGCGTTTCAGCTACGGATCGCGAACTTCGGATCCGTGATGTGCCCGCTTGTTATTTGTCCTGCCACTTCGGGGGCCGTTTCTCGATGAAGGCGCCGATGCCTTCCTCGGCGTCGCGCGCCAGCATGTTCTCGACCATGACTTCGGAGGCGTATTTGTAGGCCTCGGCGAGCGGCATTTCGGCCTGGCGGTAGAAGGCCTCCTTGCCGATTTTCACCGTCAGCGTCGATTTTCCCGCAATCTTCTGGGCGAGCGCCAGTGCTTCCTGGTGCTCGCTGCCCGGCGCTACGACGCGGTTGACGAGGCCGATCCGCGCTGCGTCTTCCGCTGAGATCAGTTCACCCGTGAGCAGCATTTCCATTGCGTGCTTGCGCGACACGTTGCGCGTGAGCGCCACCATCGGCGTTGAGCAGAACAGGCCGATATTGACGCCTGGCGTGGCGAATTTCGCGGTCTGCGACGCGACAGCCAGATCGCAGCTCGCGACCAGCTGACAGCCCGCCGCCGTCGCGGTCGCATGAACGGCGGCGATGACGGGCTGCGGCAGCGTCACGATCTGCTGCATCACCGTGCTGCACAGTCCCATGATGCGCTGGAAATAAGCCCGGCCGCGATCGGCATCGGAACGACGCGCGTTCATCTCTTTGAGATCGTGACCGGCGCAGAAGGCGGGGCCATTGGCGGCCAAAATGACCGCGCGCACCTCGCGCTCATGCGCGATCGCGACGAGCGCATTGCCGAGCGCTTCGAGCATCGCCTCCGAGAGGCTGTTGCGAGCCGCCTGCCGGTTCAGCGTAAGGATCGCGATGCCATCCGTATCCTCACGCAGCAGGATCTGTGACGGAATGTCGGCGGCGAGCTTGGCGGCGGCGGCTTGAGCGTTCATCTGCGTTCCCGGATTTTTGGGCCGATCAGCACGTCCCGCTGACTTTGCGACCCGATCATATCCATTGTATCCGACTATCGGACCCGGGGGGAAATGCGATGGCAGATGGTAGCACCGCGCCCAAACTCACGCGTAAGCGGCTGGTCGAGCTTCTGGCGGCCGAATTCCCGGAGGCCACTCACGCCGTAGGTGACTACGAAATCGAAGAGGTCTGGTTTGGCGGCTGCCGGGTCCGCCGCCGCCATCATGAGCAATCGTTACGGCCGGGCGGAACCGTATCCGGACCGATCATGATGGCGCTGGCCGACTTCACGATGTATCTGGCCGTCCTGTCCGCGATCGGCTGGGTTCCGCTCGCGGTCACCACCAATCTCAGCATTAATTTCCTCAAAAAGCCCGGCGCGCGCGATCTCCTCGCCGAAGCCAGATTATTCAAGCTCGGCAAACGGCTTGCGGTCGGCGAGGTCGGTCTGCGCTCGGACGGCGACGACGATCTCGTCGCCCATGTCACCTCGACTTACTCCATCCCGGTCGAGCGAAGTTAGAGGTAATTTTATACCTCTAACTCAACCGTTTGAGAAATATCCGGAATAAGCGTCCTTGCGATTGACCAGCGGCTGCGCGCCCGCTACAAGCCTGCCGCACGGCGCCGGTATCCGGCGCACAATCTTAGACGGATGTTTTTGCACGGATGCGGATATGAAAACCTTTTCTGCCAAACCCGCCGAGGTCGAGAAGAAGTGGGTCATGATCGACGCCGAAGGTCTCGTCGTCGGCCGGCTCGCCTCGCTCGTCGCCTTACGGCTGCGCGGCAAGCACAAGCCGACATTCACGCCGCACGTCGATTGCGGCGACAATGTCATCGTCGTCAATGCGGCCAAAGCGGTGCTGACCGGACGCAAGGTTCAGCAGAAGGTATACTACAAACACACCGGCTATATCGGCGGCATCAAGGAACGCACCGCCAAGGCGATCCTGGCCGGCCGTTTTCCCGAACGGATCGTCGAGAAGGCGATCGAGCGGATGCTGCCGCGCGGCCCGCTCGGACGCCAGCAGCTCGCCAACCTGCGGGTCTATCCGCATGCCGCGCATCCGCACGAGGCGCAGCAGCCGGAAAAGATCGATATCGGCGCCATGAACCGCAAGAATAAGAGGGTCGCCTAATGGCCGAGACGATGCAGACGCTCGAGGACCTGTCCTCGCTGAAATCCGCGGCGCCGGTTGAAGCGCCCAGATACGTGCAAAAGCTCGACAAGCAGGGCCGCGCCTATGCGACCGGCAAGCGCAAGGACGCGGTGGCGCGGGTTTGGGTCAAGCTCGGCGGCGGCAAGATCACCATCAATGACCGGCCGGTCGAGACCTATTTCGCGCGGCCGGTGCTGCGCATGCTGATCCAGCAGCCGCTCACAGTGTCGAACCGCCAGGGCCAATACGACGTCGTCTGCACGGTGTCGGGCGGCGGCCTGTCGGGCCAGGCCGGCGCGGTGCGTCACGGCCTGTCGAAAGCGCTGATGCGGCACGAGCCGGAACTGCGCGGCGTGCTCAAGCGCGGCGGCTTTCTCACCCGCGACAGCCGCGTCGTCGAGCGCAAGAAGTACGGCCGTGCCAAGGCTCGCCGCAGCTTCCAGTTCTCGAAGCGGTAAAATTCCGTAGCCCGGATTACGCTGCGCTCGATCCGGGCACGGCTATCTTAGAAAAACGCCAGCGTCCGGATCTCGATGCTTTCGCGCGGCCGGCCGTTCGGCGGCGAGGTCGGATCGGCGAAAGCGGTATGCGCGGTCCAGCGCGCCCGGCCATCTTTCTCCGAATCGAACACCTTGAAGACGTAGGCCTCCTCGCGCCGCATGCGCGGGAACCAATACCATTTGTGCTGCGGATTGTACTTGATGGCGTAGGTCTGGCCGATACGGCCGGGAGCGCGCCGCTCCGAGACGATCATGTCGCTCGGCGCCAGCGTTTGGGCGTCCGCCATGGCGAGCGGAAACGTCTCGACCGGATGCCGGATCGGCCGCCATACCTGGATGATGGCGAAGCGGCGCTTCAGCAAGTCCTCGGCTTCATCGGGAACAATGTCGCGCACGCGCTGCGGCGCCGACCACTCGGTATAGTCGTTGTGCACGCGGCTGACGACTTCGCGGATCTGCTTGGTCTGGCGCATTTCGCTGTCGGCGGTGCGCAACGTGTAGTCGAAGACCACGACGCGCTTGGCGCCGCTCTCGGCTTTGATCAAGGCCTCCATTTCCGGATAGTAGACACGCCTGATCTCGTCTTCGTCGTAGAAGTTAGCCATCTTGGTGTCGTGCCGCAGGAAGCGGAAGCCGCTGCGGTCCAACACGAAATCATCGGCGTGTGGGCGGCCGTTGTGGATAAGGACCCGGCGCGGATCGGGCGTGCCGCCTGAGCGCGTGTCGCTGCCGCCGGGAGCGGCCACGATGGTGAACACCTTCGTTCCGTCATCGACGATGTAGTTGAGCGTCGCCTCGATAGTATCGGGGGCTACAGTATCGGAAACCGTGTCGAGTTCTGCGATTTGCGCCATCGGAACCTCCTGTCCTCCCGTACAATCTAGGTGTGTTAGCCCTTAACGTGAAGGAGGCCCCGATCTGAGCGTGGTTCGTGCTCCGCGGCGGCCAATGCGTAAAATCGGGTGCCATCAGCAAAATGGTCCGAAGCTTACAATTTTCTCAAATTCAATTTTCGCGAATTTTTCGCGAAAACCCACGGGATCTACGACACCTTCGGCAAATCCTTATCCGGTAACTTGCGGCAGGGCAGGTAAAAACCGTGATAGCGGTTGGGCCTGGTGCTGAGGAGCTTGAGGTATGTTTGGGCGGCTCGCCGAGGCGTCGACGTCACTCGATATCGGCACGTTGTTTGTGACGGCTGCGTGCGTAACGGCGCTGCTCGGCCTGTTTCTCCTATTTGCATGGGTGCAGGACCGCATCGCAGCGCTGGCCTGGTGGGGCATTGCCTATCTGATCGGCGGCTTCTTCGGCGTGCTGTGGCGCCTCGATGGCGTCGTGCCGCTGCCGCTCACCACGAGCCTCGCCGACATTCTGTCGTTCATCGCACTCGGCATGATCTGGACGGCTGCGCGCGTCTTTCATGGCCGCTCGGTGCGCTGGAGCGCCATGTGCCTGGGCGCGGCGGTATGGATGGCTGCGGATCTATTGCCCGCGCTGCCGCACTCGCCCGCCGTCCGCATCATGCTGAGTTCGGTCATTGTCGCCATCTACACATTCCTGATCGCCTCCGAACTGTGGCGGGAACGGCGCAAATCGCTGATCCGGCGCTGGCCGGCTTTGTTCGTTCCGATGCTGCACGGCGCAACTTTCCTGTTGCCGGTGGCGCTGGCGAGCCTCGGCGTGCGCAACCTCGCGAGCGGCTGGATTGCCGTCTTTGCCATCGAGGTCACGCTCTATGTGGTCGGCGCGGCCTTCATCGTCCTGGTGCTGGCCAAGGACCGCACGGTCAATCGCTACAAGCGAGCCGCCGAAACCGACGCGTTGACCGGACTGCTCAACCGCCGCGGCTTTTTCGCGGCCGTCGGCGCGCTGATGGCCGCCAACCAGAAAAAACTCGCGCCGGTGAGCGTGCTGGCGTTCGATCTCGACAAGTTCAAATCCATCAATGACCGCTTCGGCCACAAGGCCGGCGACGCGGTGTTGGAATTGTTCTCAAAGACCGTGCAAAAGACGATGCATACAGACGACATTGTCGGCAGGCTCGGCGGCGAGGAATTCGTCGCGGTCATTTCGGGCAAGCTTGCCGATGCCTGCATCGTGGCCGAACGCGTGCGCGTGGCATTGGAAGCGGCGTGACTTGCGCCCGACGGCCGGCAGATCCCCGTCACGGTGAGCATCGGCGTTGCCTGCGGCTTGCCCAATGTCGCGATCGACAAAATTATCGAACGCGCCGATGCCGTGCTTTACCGGGCCAAGGAAAACGGCCGAAATCGCGTCGAGCCCGACCAAGAGATGGTTGTTCCCGGCGCGGACCCGAACGCCGTGAACAAGCCCGCAGATCATCAGCCGGCAGCCGCTGCGCCCGCAACCGTCAGAACGGTGCCGACGCTTTCGGTTCCGATCATGGTGCGGTGATCATCCAGCTTTCGGACTGCCGCGAATTAAAAAAAGGGCGCCATTTGGGCGCCCTTAAGTTTCATTGCAGGGAGGATGATACGCCTACGCCTACGCTTACGCCGAGTAATACATGTCGAATTCGACCGGATGCGGGGTGTGCTCGAAGCGAATGACCTCGCTCATCTTCAGGTCGACATAACTGTCGATGAAATCGTCGTCGAACACGCCGCCGGCTTTCAAGAAGCCGCGGTCCTTGTCGAGCTCTCCCAATGCCTGGCGCAGCGAGCCGCACACGGTCGGGATCTTCTTCAGTTCCGCCGGCGGCAGATCGTAGAGATCCTTGTCGATCGCTTCGCCCGGATCGAGCTTGTTCTTGATGCCGTCGAGGCCGGCCATCAGCATCGCCGAGAAGGCGAGATACGGATTGGCGAGCGGATCAGGGAAGCGGACTTCGACGCGCTTGGCCTTCGGGTTCGTCGTATATGGGATGCGGCAGGACGCCGAGCGATTGCGCGCCGAATAGGCGAGCAGCACCGGCGCCTCGAAGCCCGGGACGAGCCGCTTGTACGAGTTCGTCGTCGGGTTGGTGAAGGCGTTGATCGCCTTGGCGTGCTTGATGACGCCGGCGATATAGGACAGGCAGGTCTCCGAAAGGTCGGCATATTTGTTGCCGGCGAAGACCGGCTTGCCGTCTTTCCAGATCGACTGGTGGCAGTGCATGCCCGAGCCGTTGTCGCCGTAGACCGGCTTTGGCATGAAGGTCGCCGTCTTGCCGTAGACCTGAGCGACCTGCTGGATGCAGTACTTATAGATGATCAGCCGGTCGGCCATGACGACGAGCGGCGAGAATTTCAGGCCGAGCTCGTGCTGGGCGGACGCCACTTCGTGATGGTGCTTCTCGACCACGCAGCCCATCTTGGCCATGGCGGCAAGCATTTCCGAGCGCATGTCCTGCGCGGAATCCTGCGGCGGCACCGGGAAATAGCCCTTCTTGGTGCCGACGTGATGGCCGAGATTGCCGCCTTCGTAGTCGGCATCCGAACTGGTCGGGAATTCGGTCGAGTCGAGCTTGAAGCCGGTATTGTAGGGATCGACCTTGTACTTGACGTCGTCGAACACGAAGAATTCGGCCTCGGGGCCGAAAAATACGGAGTCGCCGACGCCGGACGCTTTGACCATGCCTTCGGCTTTTTTCGCGATGCCGCGCGGATCGCGGTTATAGGGCTCACCGGTGGTCGGCTCGAGCACGTCGCAGATTAGCGACATCGTGGTCTCAGCAAAGAATGGATCGATGCACGCCGAGGTGGGGTCCGGCATCAAGCACATGTCGGATTCGTTGATCGCCTTCCAACCGGCGATCGACGAGCCGTCGAACATCATGCCTTCGGCGAACGTCTCTTCCTCGATCATGGTGACGTCGAAGGTGACGTGCTGCCATTTGCCCCGGGGATCGGTGAAACGGAAATCGACGTATTTCACGTCGCTGTCCTTAATCGTCTTCATGACATTTTTTGGCGTCGTCATGGAATGCGTACCCTTTCGTGTTTAATGCCTCTTGCGCCGACCCAATTCGGCTTACGGCTGGCGGGCGTAAGCGCGTCAGGCCGGCTATTCAGATGGCGTCGATGCCTGATTCCCCAGTCCTGATCCGGATGGCTTCTTCGATGTTCGAGACGAAGATTTTTCCATCGCCGATCCGCCCTGTTTGAGCGGCGCGACGGATCGCCTCAATGGCTTTTTCAACCATGTCATCGCCGAGCACAATCTCGATCTTCACCTTCGGCAGAAAATCGACCACGTACTCGGCGCCGCGGTAGAGTTCGGTGTGCCCTTTCTGGCGCCCGAATCCTTTCGCCTCGGTGACCGTTATGCCCTGAAGACCAACTTCCTGGAGCGCCTCCTTCACCTCATCAAGTTTGAACGGCTTGATGACTGCCTCAATTTTTTTCATCGCGTCTTATCTCCCGGCTCCCAGATGCACAGAGTCATTCCAGGAACCGAGCGTTGGTTAGCAGGTCCCGTGCCAAGGCTGTGCGCACCCGAAAAGCAACATTCCATCAAGGGGTTCCGTCGATCCCGCTTTGCTGGTGCGGAGGCTCGCAGCAGCGTTTCGCCGCTAAAGTAGGCGTCCTGCCTATAATCTAGACAGGGTGGTAAAATCAATCGCATCGCATCGCGGTACCTGCGCGCACCCGCTTTGGCTATTCTGTGCGCGGCATGATCGAAATTCTCAGCACCGCGGAAATGGCGGAGGCCGACCGGCTCACCATCGCGGGCGGCATTCCCGGCATTGAGCTGATGGAGAATGCCGGGAATGCCGTCGCCGAAATCGCCGCACGGCAAAAGCCCCCCGGCTGCCAAGTCGTCGTTGTGGCGGGGCCGGGCAACAACGGCGGCGACGGCTTTGTCGCCGCGCGGCTTCTGGCTGCTCGCGGCTATCGGGTGCGGGTTCTGCTCGTCGGAGAAGCGGCCCGGCTCAAGGGCGATGCGGCGCTCGCGGCGAAGGCATGGCGCGGCCCGGTTTCGCCAGCGCAGCCGGAGGAGCTAGCCGGCGCCGACATTGTCATCGACGCGCTGTTCGGCGCCGGCCTCGACCGCCCGGTCGAAGGGACCGCGCGCGCCATGATTGAAGCCATGAACGAGGTCACGGACGCCCAGTCGAACGCGCAATCCGCGTCGGTGGTCGCGGTCGACTTGCCAAGCGGCATCAACGGCACGTCGGGCGCGGTGATGGGCACAGCGGTGAAGGCTCAGGCGACGGTCACGTTCTTTCGCAAGAAGCCGGCGCATCTCTTGCTGCCCGGACGGTTTCATTGCGGCGAGATTTCGGTCGCCGATATCGACATTCCGGGTAGCGTGCTTGAGCGCATTGCGCCGCGCACATTCGAGAACGTCCCAAGCCTGTGGCGCGCATATTTCCCGGTGCCGCGGCGCGACGGCCACAAATACGACCGTGGCCATGCGATCGTCGTCTCGGGTCCATCGTGGTCGACGGGGGCAGCGCGGCTTGCGGCGCGCGGCGCGCTGCGCGCCGGAGCGGGACTGGTGACCATCGCGTCGCCACGCGAGGCGCTCACTGTCAATGCGAGCACCAATCTCGCGGTGATGGTGCGGCCCGTCGACGGCGCCGACGAGCTTCGCTCCTTCCTCGCCGATCGCCGGCTCAACAGCGTCGCGCTCGGTCCCGGCCTCGGCGTCAATGCGGCGACCTGCGAGATTGTGCTCGCGGCACTCGATGGTGAGCGGGCGGTCGTGCTCGATGCCGACGCCATGACGAGCTTTGCGGGCGAGCCGGAGCGGCTCGCGCAGGCTCTGAAAAAGCGCATGCAACGGGCGACTGTCCTGACCCCGCATGAGGGGGAATTCTCGCGCTATTTCGGGGCTCTGGACGGTCAGGCTAAAGCCGGATCGAAGCTGGAAAGAGCCCGCCGCGCCGCTGCGGATACGGGCGCCGTCGTGCTCATCAAGGGCGCCGACACGGTGGTTGCGGCGCCTGACGGCAGCTCGTCGATCGCGGGCAACGCGTCAGCCTTCCTCGCCACTGCCGGGGCGGGCGATGTGCTGACGGGGATCGCGGCGGGTCTGTTGGCGCAGGGCATGCCGGCCTTCGAGGCGGCATCGGCCGCCGTCTGGCTGCATGGGGAAGCGGCAGCGTTGTTCGGGCCGGGTTTGATCGCGGAGGACCTGCCGGAGACTTTGCCTCGTGTGTACGGGGCGCTGCTCGGCTGAGGTCACGTCACCTCGAACCAGGCATTTGCGCCATCAAGTCCCTCGAGCAGCCACTTGCCGGGATTGTCGGCAACAAACGCAACGCGCGCCTTGCCCTGTGGCGCGATCGGCATCGTGTCGAGCCAGAACGGCTTCCAGCCGTCGTCGAGCGCGTCAAGCAGACGAAAGCTGTGTCCATGCAGGTGGATAAAACCGTTCGCTGATGTCGGATTTGAGAGGCCGAGCGTGACCGTGCGGCCGCGTTTCACCGTGAAGAGCGGCGCATCCCGTTTGTCGGCGCGAGCTTGTCCGATCACGGCCTCAAATCTGAAGGCGTCGCGAAAATCCATGTGCTCGGGTAACGAATTGGGCGGCAACGACTTGGGTTCATCGCGCCGCGAAGCGCGGGCCGGCGCTTTCGGATCACCCCAAATTTTGACAACAGGACTATTCAAGCGATCAGCGCCATCGATTCTCATCGGCGCGTTCTGATTTGGCGCGAGTACGCAGTCGACGATGACGTCAATCCGATTGCCCGGACCGAGTGTCAGTTCTCCGCCGCGCGCCCCGAACGGCTGTGCGGGCTCGCCGTCGATCGCCATGACGAAGGGACGAAGCTCCGCCATACGCAGCCGCAGAATTTTGGTCGCAGCCGTGTTGATGAGTCGAAGCCGCAAACGCTGGTTGGCTGGGACGAAAATTCCGTAGTCATCGACGCCGCTGACTTTCAGCCGCGGATCAGAGTTCAAGTGGGATTCGGCATAGATCAGCGTCGCTTGTTGGTCGACGTCGGGCGGCTCCGTCTCTTCGATAATCAGAGCGCCGTAAAGGCCTGCACCCGCCGGAAGCGGCGGGTGATACCAAAAGGTCCCCGCATCCGGAGCGACGAAGCGATAGTCGAAGCTTGCGCCCGGCGCGATGGGTGCCTGCGTCAGCGGCGGTGCGCCGTCACATCGCATTGGGGAGCCGCACGCCGTGCCAATGTACGGCCGTCGGCTCCTCAAGTTCGTTCACGACGCGGACGGCAAACTCTTCGCCGCGCTTCACCCGCAATTCCGGTCCTGGCATCTTGCCGTCAAAGCCCGACTTCGTCACCCGGAGGACGCGGATGTCGGGGGACTGCGGCGTAGCGATCCGAATACGGGGGGAAGCGAGCGCCGCGCCGGCCGCGAGCGTGCCGGACACGAAGCCGCGGCGCGAAAGCGGCAATAGGGCTACCGGTGGGGTTTTCAGCGGGCTGCCTCAGGGACTAGGTTAAGGCCGACAGTGGCGGGCTACCTGATTCAAGAAGGCATTGAAACCCGGGCTTTTTTCCGGCCTTGTCCCAGGTCCGGAAAAGCGCCCAAATTTATAGTGGCGGGCGGGCCGCGCATGATATAAGCCGCGCCACCGGACCGCCCTGCGTGTCGCGGGCGTGGCGGAATTGGTAGACGCGCTGGATTTAGGTTCCAGTGTCGTAAGACGTGGGGGTTCAAATCCCTCCGCCCGCACCAGCGGGGCGGTTTTCCAAAAGTTGGCCGGCTAGATGTGGCCAGAACACGCTCGAAATTGAGCCTTGATAGAGTAGTGCCGATGCAAGTGACGGAGACCGCCGCCGCCGGGTTGAAGCGGGAATACCGCGTCGTCGTCCCGCTGACCGAACTCGCCGAGAGGGTCAGCGAACGGCTCGACGAGATCAAGGGCCGCGTGCAATTGCGCGGTTTCCGGGCCGGCAAGGTCCCGGCAGCCCATCTCAAGCGCCTCTACGGCAAGTCGGCCATGGCCGAAGTCGTTGAGGCCACGGTGCGCGAGGCCAACAGCAAGATCGTCACCGATCATAACTTAAAGCTCGCGACCGAGCCCAAAGTGGTGCTGCCCACCGAGGAGGGCGCGATCGAGGGCGTTATAGAGGGCAAAACCGATCTCGCCTACACGGTCGAGATGGAAATCGTACCGCCGATTACGCTCGCCGATTTCAAGAGCATCAAGATCGAACGACTGACGGCGCCGGTGGAAGACAGCGAAGTCGATCAGGCGGTGCAGACGATCGCCGATCAGAACCGGCCGTTCGCCGCCAAAGACGGCGGCGCCGAGAAGGACGACCGCGTCAGCATGTCGTTTGTCGGCACCATGGACGGTGAGCCGTTCGACGGCGGCTCCGGCGAAGACGTGCCGATCGTTCTCGGGTCGGGCCAGTTCATTCCGGGTTTTGAAGATCAATTGATGGGCATCAAATCAGGCGAGAGCCGAACCGTAGGCGTCAAATTCCCCGAGAATTACCAGGCAGCCGCCATCGCCGGCAAAGACGCGAGTTTCGCGGTCACGGTCAAGAGCGTCGAGGCGCCGGGCGCCGTCGCGCTCGACGACGATTTCGCCAAGACGCTTGGCCTGGAATCGCTCGCCAAGCTGCGTGAGGCCGTGCGCGAGCGCATCGAACGCGAACACGCTGGTGCGTCGCGGCAAAAGGTCAAGCGCGCGCTGCTTGATCAGCTCGATGCCAAGCACAAATTCGATCCGCCGCCGACGCTCGTCGCGGAAGAATTCAACAGCGTGTGGTCGACGGTCGAGAACGATCTCAAGCAACAGGGCCGCACTTTTGCCGATGAAGGCACCACCGAAGAGAAGGCGCGCGAGGAATACCACGGCATTGCCGAACGCCGGGTACGGCTTGGTCTGGTGATTGCGGAGATCGGCGAGAAGAACAACATCAAGGTCAGCGAAGATCAGTTGACCCAGGCCGTGGTCGCGCAGGCGCGCATGATGCCGGGCCAGGAGCAGAAGATATGGGATTATTATCGTAACAATCCCCAGGCGCTGGCCTCGCTGCGCGCCCCGATTTTCGAGGACAAGGTGGTCGATTTCCTGCTCGAGCTTGCAGATGTCACGCACAAGCAAGTTTCGCGCGAGGAATTGTTCAAGGAAGACGAAGAATAGATGAGCCGGCGCCGGGCTAGCTTGCGGTAGCCGCCAACGCGCCCTACCTATGGCCGCACGAATCTCGACGCTGGTCCGCGATGGTTGGGCAAACGAAGGCGTGGCGGCGGCCTATTCGCGACCTGCCTTCCGGCGAATAGTGCCTTCGACAAGCCGGCCGACTCAAGTCACATTGAGCGTGCAGGTTGGAACGTGCAGGTTGGAACGTGCAGGCCGGCAAGTCATAGCGGGCAAAGTCATAGGCAGTGTCCGGAGCAATATCCGGGTGAGCTTTCGCCAAGTGACTACATATATGAGTGGTATCGGTGCCTGGACCGCTGACTGCACTTGGTGCCGAAACCGACGACTGAGGCCATTGAGCCAGATTAGGTGAGCGATGCGCGACCCGAACCAGACTTACATGAACTATCTCGTCCCGATGGTGGTCGAACAGACCAACCGCGGGGAACGGGCCTATGACATCTATTCCCGCCTCTTGAAGGAGCGGATCATCTTCATCACCGGTCCGGTGGAAGACGGCATGGCTTCGCTGGTGGTGGCGCAACTGCTCTTCCTTGAGGCCGACAATCCCAAGAAAGAAATCTCGATGTACATCAATTCGCCGGGCGGAGTGGTGACTTCGGGCTTGGCGATTTACGACACGATGCAGTTCATCCGCCCGGCGGTGTCGACGCTCTGCACCGGCCAGGCGGCTTCGATGGGCTCGCTACTCCTTGCCGCCGGCGCCAAAGACCTGCGCTTTGCGCTGCCGAACGCGCGCATCATGGTGCACCAGCCGTCCGGCGGATTTCAGGGGCAGGTCACCGATATTATGCTGCACGCTCAAGAAATCCTGAACCTGAAGCGGCGATTGAACGAAATCTACGTCAAGCATACGGGCCAGCCGCTGAAGAAAATCGAGGATGCGCTGGAGCGCGATACGTTCTTGACTTCGGAAATGGCCAAGGATTTCGGCCTGATCGATAAAGTCATCGAGAAGCGGCCGGAGGAACCGGGCCTGAAGACGGAGCCCGTCCTCAAGGGGGTAACCTAGTCCGGGAACGAAGGAACCGGGCCTGAAGACGGAGCCCGTCCTCAAGGGGGTAACCTAGTCCGGGAAAGCCCTACCCCGAAGTCCCCGCCATGAAATGGGCCGATTTCTCGGCGCAAAGCGGGTCCAGAAGCGGCTCCAAGGCCGGCTTAGCGCCCGGTTCCAGGTTCGATTTGGGTTCCTCAACGGTGTGATCCGGAAAACACGAGGCCGAGAATACGTTGTGGTTCGATGTCGCGGTATCGTTAATAGATTATTGATTGGCACGCCCTTAGCATGCCAGCTTGTATCGGAGTGCTTCTTATTGTCACCTGATCGGCTGGCGAGATGGGTGACGGGTTAGAGGATAGGACGCGGGCATAGCTACGAAATCCTAGCGCACTGGAACCTAGGCTGTGCAGTTGCGGTGAAGTGTTGCGCTGGCGAAGACGGAGAATGGAATGAGCAAAGTTGGCGGCGGCGACTCGAAGAACACGCTTTATTGCTCGTTCTGCGGCAAGAGCCAGCACGAAGTGCGCAAGCTCATTGCCGGGCCGACCGTCTTCATTTGCGATGAATGCGTCGAATTGTGCATGGACATCATCCGCGAGGAGAACAAGTCCTCGCTGGTGAAGTCGCGCGACGGGATTCCGACGCCGCGGGAAATCCGCAAAGTTCTCGACGATTATGTCATCGGCCAGGATCACGCCAAGAAGGTGCTCTCGGTCGCGGTCCACAATCACTACAAGCGGCTCAATCATCAATCGAAGCACAACGACGTTGAGCTGGCGAAGTCGAATATCCTGCTGATCGGTCCGACCGGCTCGGGCAAGACGCTGCTCGCACAGACGCTGGCGCGCATCCTCGATGTGCCGTTCACGATGGCGGACGCGACCACGCTGACGGAAGCCGGCTATGTCGGCGAAGACGTCGAGAACATCATTCTCAAGCTGTTGCAGTCGGCCGACTACAATGTCGAGCGCGCGCAGCGCGGCATCGTCTATATCGACGAAATCGACAAGATCTCGCGCAAGTCGGACAATCCCTCGATCACCCGCGACGTGTCGGGCGAGGGCGTCCAGCAGGCGCTGCTCAAGATCATGGAAGGCACGATCGCGAGCGTGCCGCCGCAAGGCGGCCGCAAGCATCCGCAGCAGGAGTTCCTGCAGGTCGACACGACGAACATTCTGTTCGTCTGCGGCGGCGCCTTCGCCGGCCTCGAAAAGATCATCTCGGCGCGCGGCCGCTCCACCTCGATCGGTTTCGGAGCGCGAGTCGCGGCGCCGGAAGATCGCAAGCAAGGCGAAATCTTCCGCGAGGTCGAGCCCGAGGATTTGCTGAAATACGGCCTCATTCCGGAATTCGTCGGCCGGCTTCCGGTCGTCGCGACGCTCGAAGACCTCGACGAGCCGTCGCTCAAGCGCATCCTCATAGAGCCGAAGAACGCGCTGGTGAAACAATACCAGCGCATGTTCGAAATGGAGACGGTCGACCTCACGCTCGCCGACGAGGCGCTGTCGGCGATCGCGCGCAAGGCGATCGATCGCAAGACCGGAGCGCGCGGGCTACGCTCGATCATGGAGAGCATCCTGCTCGACACCATGTTCGATCTGCCGAGCCTCGAAGGCGTCGAAGAAGTCGTGATCTCGCGTGAAGTGGTCGAAGGCAGCGCTCGGCCGCTTTACATCTACGCCGACCGGTCGGATCGCGCCGGCGATGCCGGCGGAGCGAGCGCCTGACGGGTGCCGCGATCCTGCACCCTCGATTCGGTGCGCGGCTACTCTCTCCGCCTTCGCAACGCGCGGTTTTGCGTGAAAAATCAGGCTTTCTTGACAGGGTGGCAGTGCAGCGCCACCTATAGTGCATCAGTGAGAAAAGCGTACGAGGAATCGCGTAGCAAAACCGGTCAGGGTCTCGTACCCGCCCCATGGTACTCTCCAAATGGGCGCGTCCCCTCTCGCAGAGAGGAGACGTGACTCCCGGCCAACGGCAGTCCTTGGTGACAGCGCATCCCGCGGGTCATGAAGGAGGTGCAGAACAATAAGGAAGTGGGGCCATGACAAGTGCCGCCAAACCCAAGCCAGCTCTGACGGCCGGCGAAAGCCGGGCCTATCCGGTGCTGCCACTGCGGGACATCGTTGTTTTCCCGCACATGATCGTTCCGCTGTTCGTGGGGCGTGAGAAGTCCATCAAAGCGCTCGAAGAAGTGATGCGCTCGGACACGTTCATCCTGCTCGCGACGCAGAAGAATGCGTCGGACGATGAGCCTGCGACAGACGCCATTTTCTCGATTGGCACGCTGGCGAGCGTGCTGCAACTGCTCAAGCTGCCCGACGGCACCGTGAAGGTGCTGGTCGAAGGCGCCGCGCGTGCCGAGGTCAAGCAGTACACCGATCGTGAAGAGTATTTTGAGGCCGAAGCGGCGGTGATCGCCGACTCGTCGGGCGATCAAGTCGAGGCCGAAGCGCTGGCGCGCTCGGTCATCAACGAGTTCGAAGGCTATGTGAAGCTCAACAAGAAAGTGTCGCCAGAAGTCGTCGGCGTGGTCCAGCAGATCGAGGATTACGCCAAGCTTGCCGATACCGTCGCTTCGCACATCGCCGTGAAGATTCCCGACAAGCAGATGATCTTGGAGACGCCGTCGGTCACCGAGCGCCTGGAAAAAGTGCTCGGCCTGATGGAGAGCGAGATCTCGGTGCTGCAGGTGGAGAAGCGGATCCGCACCCGCGTGAAGCGTCAGATGGAGAAGACGCAGCGCGAGTATTATCTCAACGAGCAGATGAAGGCGATCCAGAAGGAGCTCGGCGACGAGGACGGAAAGGACGAACTCGCCGAACTCGAAGAGAAGATCAAGCGCACCAAGCTCTCCAAGGAAGCGCGCGAAAAGGCGCAGCACGAGCTCAAGAAGCTGCGTCAGATGTCGCCGATGTCGGCGGAAGCAACCGTCGTGCGCAATTATCTCGACTGGCTGTTGTCGATCCCGTGGGGCAAGAAGTCCAAGATCAAGAAGGACCTCGCGCTCGCCGAGCAGATCCTTGACGCCGATCATTTCGGTCTCGAAAAGGTCAAGGAGCGCATCGTCGAATATCTAGCGGTGCAGCAGCGCGCCAATAAGCTGACCGGTCCGATCCTGTGCCTGGTCGGACCTCCGGGCGTCGGCAAAACCTCGCTCGGCAAGTCGATCGCGAAAGCGACCGGACGCGAATTCGTGCGGGTGTCGCTTGGCGGTGTGCGCGACGAGGCCGAAATTCGCGGCCATCGCCGGACCTATATCGGCTCGATGCCCGGCAAGGTCATCCAGTCGATGCGCAAGGCCAAGACGTCGAACCCGTTGTTCCTGCTCGACGAAGTCGACAAGATGGGCGCCGATTTCCGCGGCGATCCGTCGTCGGCACTGCTCGAAGTGCTCGACCCCGAGCAGAACCACGCGTTCAACGACCACTATCTCGAGGTCGACTACGATCTCTCCAACGTGATGTTCATCACCACGGCGAATACGCTCAACATCCCGCCGCCCCTGATGGACCGCATGGAGATCATCCGGATCGCCGGCTATACCGAGGACGAGAAGGTTGAGATTGCGCGCAAGCACCTCATCCCGCACGCCATCGTCAAGCACGGCCTCGATCCCAAGGAATGGTCGATCGACGACGATTCGCTGCTGACGCTCATTCGCCGCTACACCCGCGAAGCGGGCGTGCGCAATCTCGAGCGCGAGCTCTCGACCCTGATCCGCAAGGCGGTGAAGGAGCTCACGATCTCGAAGAAGCAGTCGGTCGAAGTCACCGAGAAGACGCTGCCCGACTTTCTCGGCGTGCCGAAGTTCCGGTATGGCGAGGTCGAGGACGAGGATCAGGTCGGTGTCGTCACCGGCTTGGCCTGGACCGATGTGGGCGGCGAGCTGCTCACCATCGAGTCGGCCATGATGCCCGGCAAAGGCAAGATGACCGTCACCGGCAATTTGCGCGACGTGATGAAGGAGTCAATCTCGGCTGCGGCGTCTTATGTCCGCATGCGCGCGGTGTCCTTCGGCATCGAGCCGCCGGCCTTCGACAAGCGCGACATCCACGTGCACGTGCCGGAAGGTGCGACGCCGAAGGACGGTCCGTCGGCGGGCGTCGCCATGGTCACGGCCATCGTTTCGGTGATGACCGGTATTCCGGTGCATCGCGACGTGGCGATGACCGGCGAGATCACGCTGCGCGGCCGCGTCTTGCCGATCGGCGGCTTGAAGGAAAAGCTGCTCGCTGCGCATCGCGGTGGCATCAAGACCGTGCTCATTCCGGAAGAGAACGCCAAGGATCTTGTCGAGATCAACGACAGCATCAAAAGCGGGCTCGATATCATCCCGGTGTCGCGCATGGACGAGGTGCTGGCGCGCGCTTTGGTGCGCAAACCCGAACCGATCGTGTGGGAAGAGGCGACGGCAAAACCCGTCGATGTTCCGGACGCGGCGGTGGAGGAAGATTCCTCCGGACTTACTGCGCACTAAACGCGATCGTTACAATTTGCAGGCGGCGCCCATGGGGCGCCGCCTTTTTATTGAGTTATGGGCGAGGGGAAGCGGCATTATCGATCCCTTAGCCATGCCCGCGTGCGTTTCCGTTTCGTAATTCGCCGTGGTGTACCCTATCAGCATGGCGAACCCCTCCAAGGCTGCGATTGCACACCTTTATCCCGGCCGCGCGACTGGCCTGGTGACCCGCGTGGCGCCGGGAAACAGAAACTTTGTGCCCAGATTTCCTCGCCGGGCACGACGCCGCCGCCGGCCGCGCAGTGCGCTGCGTCAGGCGATCATCGCCACGTTCGCGCTGGCGATTTGCCTGGCGCTTGGTGTGGCTGGCACTGACGAATTCCTGGCGCGCCGCGCCGCGACCGCCTCAACGGCTGCACTTGTCAACGGCCAAGTCTATACTGGAACTATCCTGGTTTTTCCCGAAGCCGGGAACCGCTGTCACCGGATGTATTTCAACAACCGGGACGGCCAGTTTTCGGACAACGGTTTGGTCGACTGCGCGCGCGCCGTTTATGAATCGACCAAAGACGCCCCGAAGAATTGGTCGGTCGCGCGGACCGAAGTCATCAGCAAGGGCTTCCGCTAGCCCCCCGGCGATCTCTTCCGATCGGCAATCTCTTCGGATCGACGCATCGGATCGCGCCACGAGCATATTGGCCGACGCCAAGACTTTCGCTACATTTCGCCGACGGGGCATCGGTTCCGGCGCCGCTTCGCGGGCGTTCGGGCAAAACGCTGAGAGATTGCGTGCTTAAAATCATATGTCCGGCCGCTGGAGGCCGAATACTTGTGCTTGCCGCGCTGGTCGTTTCCGTCACCGCAATTGCTCGAGCCGCCTTGGCGGACGACGATTTTCCACTGGCCGGAGACTACACGCAGAACGTCGCCTGCAAAGGTGACGGCACTGACGCCGACACCGCCAAAGTGAAGATTTCGCCGCAGGAGATCGTCTCCAATATCGGCGTCTGCACCATCCTGGATACCAAGCGGAACGGCGACAGCATCTTCGCCCATGTCGAATGCAAGTTCCCGAGCGGGCCGCTGATGGGCGATATCACGTTCACGCCGCGCCCAGACAAGACGATCGAATTCGTCGACCGCGACTCGACTTACAAGGCGGTGCTCTACCGCTGCCCAAAATGACCGCCGCGCTGCCGGCATTGGCGGCGCTTTGTTACAAATTTCGAGCAAAATTGGCGACTGCGTTCGCCTCGGAACAAGGAGTTAAGCCATGAGCTATTATCAGGGCCTGCAAGCCGAAACAGTGACGATCCGCGGCCACAATGGCGATCAGGGCGAGGCCTATTACGCACGTCCGACGCGGGCCGAAAAGTTCCCGGGCGTCGTCGTCGTCCACCACCTGCCGGGCTGGGACGAATGGATCATGGAAGTGGTGCGCAAATTCGCCCACCACGGCTATGCGGCGATTTCGCCGCATCTCTATTTCCGCGAAGGCACCGATAGCCCCGACGATATCGGCGCCCGTGTGCGCTCAGCCGGCGGCGTTGCCGACGCGCAGGTCGTGGGAGACGTTGCCGGCGGCATGGCCTTTCTGCGGGCGCAGCCCAATTCCAACGGCAAGATCGGCCTCATTGGCTTCTGCTCCGGCGGCCGCCATGCTTATCTCGCCGCGTGTAGTCTGTCCGGCGTCGACGCCGTGGTCGATTGCTGGGGCGGCAATGTCATCGTCGACAATCCCAAGGATCTCAACGCCAAGCGTCCGGTCGCGCCGATTGATCTGACGGAAAAGCTGAACTCTCCGCTGCTCGGCGTATTCGGCAATGACGACGCCAATCCAACCGCCGACCAGGTGAATCGCACCGAGGCGGTGCTCAAGAAGCTCGGCAAGAATTACGAATTCCATCGCTATGACGGCGCCGGCCACGCCTTCTTCAACACCACGCGCGACGCCTATCGGCCCGAACAGGCGGTCGACGGCTGGCGTAAAGTCTTCGACTTCTACGGCCGTTATCTCGCGGCGTCCGCCGCAAACGTCGCCGCCGAATAAGGGAGAGATCGATGTGCTCCTATATTGTGGAAAAAGCAGCGCTTGTCGGCAGCGCCAAGGGTCGCAAAGGTTGGATGCGGATCGATACCGCCAATGTCTATTTCGACCACCCCTATTACTCGACGCTTGATCATGTGCTCGCCATCGACTTCACCAATGAAGGCGAGGGCGGCCGCGACCGCGTCGCCATCGAGCTCAGCGCCGATTCGGCGCGTGCGTTGATCGAGAGAATCCAAGCGGCGCTGGCGAGCGGCGAGGCCGCGCATGCTGCGCCGATCACGGTCGGTGCGGACTCAAAACAGTCTAGAGCCGGCTGACCCACATCCGCGACAGCGCCGGCAAAATGGTGCTGCGGGCGGCCTCGAAGGGATGAACATCGCCCCGATTGGCGAGAATGACGATGCCGATCTTGCGCTCCGGAACGAGGCCGATATAGGCCGAGGCGTTGTTCAGACCGCCAGGTTTGTCGACGATTGTCGGGCCATCCGTGTTTATGGTTTCCCATGCCATCGCCTGGCCGGTTTGCGGGCCGATGCGGAACGCTTCACGCTCCGTCATTTGCAGCGCGTCCCATAATCGCGGATTGACGGCGCCGTCATCAAGGCAGGCCGCGAGCAGGATGGAAAGATCGCGCGCGGTCGAGAACATCTGGCCGGTGCCGGGAAAATCGAAATAGCCCTGCTGATTGCCGGGTAGCCCGATCGGCTCACCTGATTGCGAATAGCCCTGCACCGTGCGCGCCAGGAATTCCGGGCTCATCGTTGTCTGACCGTCGGCGCCGCGTTCGGGCACCAATGTCGATGTCATGCCGAGCGGCTTGGTGACGCCGTTTTCGATCAATTCGGCGATCGGCCTGCCGTAGCGGCGCTCGAGCGCGAGCTGCAGCAGGATGTAGCCGGTGGCTGTAGATGTGCTGCTTTCCGGGCGCTTCGCCATCCTGCGGCGTAAAGGTGTTGAGCGCGTCGTAAAAGCCCGCAAGCGAATAGTGCCGCGTCGGCCACGGCGCGTGATCGGTCGGCAGCGACAATCCCGACGTATGGGTCACCAGCTGACCGATAGTGACGCGGCGAATGTAGTCGCCCTGCAATTCGGTGACGTATTTGTTGACCGGATCGTCAAGGCTCAGCTCGCCGCGTTGCACGCCTTCCGCCACCAGTGTCGCTTCGAACACTTTGCGCACCGAGCCGACATTGAACAGCACGTCCGAAGTGATCGGCCGCTTTTCGACCTGATCGGCTAGTCCATAATTGAAGAACAGCGTCCGGCCGTTCATGCGGACGGCGACCGCGACGCCGCCCGCGCCGTTCGCCGCCGCCATCGGATCGATGTCGCGGGCGATGACGCTGCCCACTTCCGTGCTCATGCTGGGGCGCGCCAACGAACCTCGGGCCAGCAGCGACAGTGCGATCGCAACAATTGCAAATCCCGCAGCCAGGACCGCGCCGCGCCGCCAAACTGTCACGCCGATGATTCCGCATTGCATCAGCCCAAGATTGGCTGAATTGGTAAAGCCAAGGTGAACGAGTCCGGCGAGGACGTGCTGCCGGATTGGGACGAGATGAGGGCGATGCCGCGTAAATTCGCCGTAACCGAAGCGAACCGAACCTGGCGCGCGCCTAGCGCACGCCGCGTTCGGATGCGGCGCGCCTTTGAAAATCGTCCCGGCTCGCCAAAGGTCAAGCGATCGTGCTAGGCCAGCGCCCGACGTTTATTCGCGCCCAAATTGACGAGGGAAAACTGCAATGAAAATGATCGCCTATCTCCTGGCCATTATTTGCGCCATCGCCGCCGTGATGTATTTCGTCATGCCGGCCGGTCAATTGCCGACCTTCATGCCGGGCTACGCCGACGGCTCGACGCATATCCACACCACGCACGCCATTGCCGCAGCCGTCGGTGCCGTCGTGCTGTTCGCGATCGGAAAGTTTGCGGGCCGCAGCTAAGAGCGCTGGAGAACTACCGCTCGCCGCGCACCTTGCGCTGCACGCGTTCGTCAAACCGCGCGACGCTGACCACGACGCGCTGATGCGTGCCGCCGCCGATCTGTTCGAAATCGTCGCGCGCCTCGACGCGGAATGTCACGGTGCGGCCTTCGATCCGCACCACCTCGGCACGTGCGGTGACGCGCAATCCGACCGGTGTCGCCGCGGTGTGGCTGACGTCGAGGTGAGTGCCGAGGCTTTGGTGGCCGGACGGCAACAGCTGCTCGATCGCCGCCAGCGCCGCGGCCTCGAACAGATTGATCATCACTGGCGTCGCCAGGACCTCGATCCGTCCCGAGCCGACAAAGGGCGCGGTATGTTCGTGCGCGACCACGATCGCGGTGGTGCCGACGAGGCCTGGCTTGATCTGAGCCAGAACGGCACTGATTTTTGCGGGCGCCGCCGGTTTAGGGTTGGTCATTCAGCCTTATAACGCCGTTTTCCGCGATTTCGACCCGGCATTCCTGGGACTTAGCAGGGTAACCCAGTCCGCCGACGGGACGTTCCGTGCCGGCGCTGTTCAATGCTAGACTGCCGCCGGGGCAAGTTAGGTGTCCGAGTTCAGGGGAACGGGTTATGCGTCGATATGCGTTCATTTCCGCCATGCTGATCGCGATGTTGCCGAGCGCGTCGTCCTTCGCAGTGAGCGTCAAAGACAAAATGGCAACATGCAAGTTCGGGGCCGATAACCAGAAGCTTGCCGGCGCGGCGCGCAACACCTTCATGAAGAAGTGCATGTCCAATCGTAACGATCCGCGCGGCCGGGGCGGCGGTGCGCCCGCCGCCGCCGCAGTACCGCCGCCGCCGAAGCAATAAAGCTGTGACCGCGGCATGAATCTGCAATGAATCTGCCGCCGCTCCGCACGCTGTACTTCGAGGATCTTTCGGTCGGCATGACCGAAACTCTCGAAAAAACCGTGTCCTCCTCCGACGTCGTCGGCTTTGCGCAACTGACCGGCGACCGCAATCCCATCCATCTCTCCGAACATTTCGCCGCGCGCACCTCGTTCGGCAAGCGGATCGCGCACGGCCTCTATACGGCAAGCTTGATCTCAGCTGTGCTCGGCACCCGCTTGCCGGGTCCGGGCGCGATCTACATTTCGCAGACGCTGAACTTTCGCGCGCCGGTGAAGATCGGCGACACTGTCGTCGTTACGGTTACGGTGCAGGAACTGCTGCCGGAAAAATCACGGGCGCGGCTGTCATGCGTCTGCGCGGTCGGCGGCGAAGTGGTGCTCGACGGCGAAGCGCTGGTCAAAGTGCCGAGCGAAAAAGCAGCCAAGGGCAAGCGGCCGATGATCAAGCTGTGACCCAGGCCGCGCTCGCCCGCGCGCCCGTCGCAGCGAGCCTCATGCCAGGATATCACTCACTTCCGGGTGTTTGGCGACGTAAGCGCGCACGAACGGACAGCGTGGTATCACTTTGAGGCCGCGTGTGCGGGCGATATCGAGTGCGCCGGCGACAAGCTTCGAGGCGATGCCTTGTCCACGCGCCGCTACCGGGGTTTCGGTATGAAGGATCGTGACGACACCGTCGTCAAGCTTGTAGTTGGCGAATGAAGTGACGCCATTGGCGTCGATCTCGAAGCGGGACAAAGCCTTGTTATCGCGGACTGCGGAATTCATGTGAGCAATATAGCCCATTCGTTGGGTGCGTTGCACCGAGCTGTGTGCGCCGATGCCTGGGCTACGGGCGATACAGGCGCGCTGCGGTTTCGGACAAAATCTGTCGCGGTTCCGAGCTAGCGCTTGCCAAGCCGGCCGATCACAGCGTCCGTGAACGCCGTCGTGCCGAGCGTACCGCCAAGGTCGCGGGTGCGTTCAGTCGGGGAGGCGATGGTGTCGTCGAGCCTGGCGCCGCCCAATACGCCGCCTGCCGTAACGAAGAAGTTGCGCGACGAAGTCGCCAACATCGTCGCGGCGCAAGACGTCGCCGAATTATTCGACAAGCAAGGCATGAAGCCAGTTGCCGACGAGCCTGCGCAATTCGGCCAAGTGCTTGCCGCCGATCTCGCACGCTGGACCGACGTGATCAAGAAGGCGGGGATTGTGGTGCAGTGACGTGGCCCTGCGCTCTGAAACGTGGAGGAACTGTGTCGATGCGAGAAAGTGCCGCAACCCCCGCTCGTTGCAACCGCCCTTGATCCAAGCCGAAATTGGCTGGCACTGTTCTGATGTTCCAGCGTGACCCTTCAGCCCGTTAGAATGCCACTGTCGCGAACCCAGTAGGCGACAATGAAGCGGAACTCATGGCCAAGAAAATCGACCCGTTAAAGCTATCGTTACCTCACATCTTCCTGATCCGGATGCTCGTGTTCATCATCCTGGTCGGAATAGTCGGCGTTTTTCTGCGTCAGCAGATCATGGTGGCCTTCATGGCCAATCCCGGCTTGAACGGGCTGATTATCCTGGTCGAAGTGATCGGGATCGCGCTGTCGTTGCGCCAGGTGCTGCGCCTTTACCCGGAGATCGCCTGGGTCAACAATTTCCGGCTTCGCCAGCCGGGCGCCACGGTCAAGCGGGCGCCGGTCCTGCTCGCGCCCATGGCGGCGATACTCGGCACGCGTACCGGCCCGATGACATTGTCGGCGCAATTGATGCGGGGGATCCTCGACTCCATCGCCATGCGCTTGGACGAGGCCCGCGACATTTCGCGCTACATCACCGGGCTGCTGGTGTTCCTTGGGCTGCTCGGCACCTTTTGGGGACTGATCGAGACCGTCAGTTCCGTCGGCAACGTCATTCAAGGGCTCAAGGCGACCGCGGACGCCAGCAGCATGTTCGACTCGCTGCGCTCCGGCCTTGCCGCGCCACTGTCCGGCATGGGCATTTCATTCTCGTCCTCGCTGTTCGGACTTGCCGGCTCGCTGGTGCTGGGCTTTCTCGATCTGCAATCAAGCCAGGCGCAGAACAGGTTCTATACCGAGCTCGAGGACTGGCTATCGACAACCGTCTATGACGACGTCGCCGAGCCCGCGGCGGGGGGCAGCCTCGCCGGCGAAGTCACCACGGCGCTCGATCGCCTGCGCCGGGCCGTCGATCAGGTCGGCTCCGGCAAGGTCGCTGCCGGCGCGATGGCGGAACTGGCGGAATCGATTCAGCTGCTGGTGCAGCACATGCGCGCGGAGCAGCACACGATCCGGCAATGGGTCGACGGCCAGGCCGAGCAGCAAGGTGAAATCAAAAAGCTCCTCCAAGCCGTGCTGGACGGCAAGGTAAACCGCGAGGAAGCGTGATGGCTCTCGCCCAAATGCGCCGCCGCGGCAGCGGCATGAACTACTGGCCGGGGTTCGTCGACGCGCTGTCGACGCTGATCCTGAGCATCATCTTTCTGCTCACGGTGTTCGTCGTGATGCAATTCTATCTGCAGCAGGACGTCGCCAATAAGAACAGCGCCCTGTCGCATCTCAACGCGGAGATCGCCTATCTCGGTCAGCTGTTGTCGATGGAGAAGACGGATAATTCCAATTTGAAGGATCAGCTTGCTCAGCTGCATACCAACCTGACGACTGCCGAAGGCGAGCGCGGCCGCGCGCAAGCCGCCGCCGACTCCGCCCAAGCCGCCGCGAAAGCGGCCCAGAATCAAGTCATCGATATTACGGGGCAGCTCGACAGTGCGAAGAAGAACTCCGCGGCCGCGCAGGACAAAGTTACCGAGCTGAGCGGACAGGTCGAAGGCCAGAGGAAGATCTCAGCCGACGCACTCGCTCAGGTCGAGGCGCTGAGCCAACAGATTGTCGCGCTGCGCAATCAGCTTGCGGCGATTGCGCAGACGCTTGGCGCGGCCGAGAAGAAGAACGCCGACGCGCAGACCCGCATCAACGATCTGGGCCAGCAGCTTAATCTGGCGCTCGCCGAAAAGGTCAACGAGCTCAACCGTTACCGCTCGAACTTCTTCGGCAAGCTGCGCGAGATCCTCGGCGACCGCCCGGACATCCGCGTGGTCGGCGACCGGTTCGTATTTCAGTCCGAAGTGTTCTTCGACAGCGGCCGGGCCGACTTGAAGCCGGAAGGCCGTGTTGAGCTCGACAAGCTCGCGGGCGTCCTGCTGGATCTGGAAAAGACCATCCCGCCCGACCTCGCCTGGGTTATGCGTGTCGACGGGCACACCGACGTGCGGCCGGTCGCCGGCGTGTTCAAATCGAACTGGGATCTTTCAGCGGCGCGCGCGATCGCGGTCGTGCAATATCTCATCAGCAAAGGCGTGCCGCCGCAGCGGCTGGTGGCCGCGGGCTTCGGCGAATTCCAGCCGATCGACCCGGGAAATACCGAGGACGCCTATCAGCGCAATCGGCGGATCGAGTTCAAGCTGACGGAGCGTTGAACGGCAAGAGGTTTGGCCAAAATCGTCGGCGCCCAGAAGTCGCCGAATTGTTCGACAAGCTGAAGCGTGGCGCCGACGTAGCGTTGCAATTCGTGCAAGTGTTCTCAGGCGCTCTCGTCCGCTTGAGTGCTGCCAACACGCCAAGCAGCTTTGTTTTTCAATTCGGAATTGTTGTTCACAGCCCCGCCAGATATTTCGCGATCGCCTCGCGCTCGCCTTGCGTCAGCGCCTTCATAAATCCCGGCATATCGAGATTGTTGGTGCGTGTGCCGTCGGCGAATGCGTTCATGGCGCTTGCCAGATATTCGGCGCTCAGCCCCGCGAGCCGCGGCGCCGGCGCGCCGCCTTCGAAATTGGCCTGATGGCAGGCTTTGCACATCTGGATTTTTGCAGCGACGGCGTCCGGCGGTGGAGCAGGCGAAGGGGTGGCGGTGCTGGCCGTCTGCTTGCCCGGCCAGGGTTTTGCCGCAAAATGATTGGCGAGCGCGCGCAGCTCGTCGAGCGAGCTGCCTTGAACGAGGGGCGCCATGATCGGGTTCTTGCGGTCGCCGCTGTGGAAGTCGTGCAGCTCCTTGTAGAGATAATTTCCCTGCTGGCCCGAGATGATCGGAATGTTTGCCGAAATCGGAGTGCCGTTCTGGCCGTGGCAGGTCCCGCACACTTGCGCCTTCGCTGCGACATCGTCATCGGCGCGCGCCGGCGCGGCAACGCAGGCGATGGCTACGACAGTAGATAAAACAACGAAAGCGATCGCGAATTGGCGATTGAACATCGTCCCAGCTCCCTATGCATGTTCGCAGTCCCTCGGCGAGGCTGCGGCGACGCTTGACGCGCTCTTGCAGGCGCAAGGCTGCCAAGGCCGGAGACGTTGCGCAAGGCCAAAGCTGGGCAAAGGCGGCCAAAACTGGCAATGGCTGCGCTGACGCATAGATGATTGACTCGAGCCAACCGGAATTGGGGGGACAGCGCATGAAATTCGGCATCGGCCAGCCGGTGCGGCGCACGGAGGACCTTCGGCTGATCACCGGCCGGGGGCTCTATACCGACGACATCGTGCTGCCGCAGACGGCGCAGGCCTTCGTGCTACGGTCGCCGGTGGCCCACGCCACTATCAAGCGCATCGATACCGCAGCGGCGCGGGGTGCGCCCGGCGTGCTGCTGGTCGCGACCGGCGAGGATTTGGCCGAGCTCGGCGACCTGCCGTGCATGGTGCCGCTGAAAAATCGCGACGGCACCTCGCGGCATGATACGCCGCGGCCGGTGCTCGCGCGCGGCAAGGTGCGCCATGTCGGCCAGCCCGTGGCGCTGGTGGTGGCAGAGACGCTTGCGGCGGCGCGCGATGCCGCGGAAGCCATCGTGGTCGACTACGAGCAATTGCCGGCGGTCACGGGCACCAAGGACGCGATTGCGCCCGGCGCGGCAAAACTCTTCGACCACATTCCAGGCAACGTGGTTTTCGACTGGGACAACGATATGGGCGACGCCGCGGCCACTGACGCGGCTTTTGCTAAAGCCGCACGTATCGTCACGCTCGATCTCGTCAATAACCGGGTAGTCGCCAATTCGATGGAGCCGCGCAATGCGTTGGCCGAATATGACGCGGCAAGCGGGCGTTCGACGCTCTATACCGGAACGCAGGGTCCGCATTTCGTGCGCGATCCTTTGGCCGACATGGTGCTCAAGATCGGCAAGGACAAGCTGCGCCTGATCACGCGCAATGTCGGCGGCGGCTTCGGCATGAAGGCCTTCGTCTATCCCGAACATGCACTCGTGGTCTGGGCGAGCCGCAAGCTCGAGCAGCCGGTGAAGTGGCAGGAGGACCGTTCGGAAGGTTTTGTCTCCGACAATCAAGGCCGCGATCATCACACCCGCGCCGAGCTTGCGCTCGACGCCAAAGGCCGCTTCCTCGGCTTGCGGGTTTCGATCCTCGCCAATATCGGCGCTTACCTCTCGCCGTTCGGCTGCTTCGTGCCGACGCGCTCGACAGATCTCGTCTCCGGCCTCTATGCGTTCGGCGCCATCCACGTCAACGTCAAAGGCGTCGCCACCAACACGGTGCCGGTTTGCGCCTATCGGGGCGCCGGCCGGCCGGAAGCCGCCTATCTCCTCGAGCGCCTGGTCGACGCCGCGGCGCGTGACACCGGCATGAGCCCGGACAAGATTCGCCGCATCAATTTCGTGCCGCCGTCGGCCATGCCGTACACGTCTGCGACCAAGCTCGTGCTTGATTCCGGCGAGTTCGAGGAGGTGATGGACCGCTGCATGGCGGCTGCGGAGTGGTCGTCGTTCAAGAAACGTCGCCGCGACAGCGAGAAGAAAGGCATGCTGCGCGGCATCGGCATGGCGACCTACACGGAGCGCTGCGGCGGCGGATTCCCAGAAACCGCCTCGATCGAGTTCAAAAACGACCGCGTCGAACTGGTCATGGGCAACCAGGAATATGGCACCGGCCTGCACACCGCTTACAAACAAATCGTCTCCGACCAGCTCGGCGTCGATGCCGACCGCATCGAGGTCATCATGGGCGACACCGACCGCACGCCCGCGGGGCTCACCGGCGGCTCGCGCGCCATCGCGGTCGGCGGCGCCGCGCTCCACGAGGCGGGGTGCGAAATCATCGGCAAAGGCAAGGAGCTTGCCGCCCATATGCTGGAAGTCTCGGCGCAGGATGTGACGTTCGCGGACGGCACATTCGGCGTGCCCGGCACGGATCTGCGCCTCGATGTGTTCGAAGTGGCGAAGGCGGCGCGCGATCCGGCAAAGCTGCCGCCCGGCATGGCGCCCAGGCTGGATACGACGCATCAGCGCATGCCGCCGGCGCAAACCTTTCCCAACGGCTGCCACATCGTCGAGGTCGAGATCGATCCCAATACCGGGTCAGTCAATATCGAGCGCTACACCATCGTCGACGATTTCGGCCGCACCATCAATCCGTTGTTGCTCGAAGGGCAGGTGCATGGCGGCATCGTGCAAGGCATCGGCCAGGCGCTGCTTGAGCACGCGGTCTACGATCCGGACTCCGGCCAGCTGTTGTCCGGCTCGTTCATGGACTACGCCATGCCGCGCGCCGGCGACATTCCTGCCTTCGACTTCTCGACCCACAACGTGCCGTCGACGTCCAACCCGTTCGGCGTCAAGGGCGCGGGCGAAGCGGGCGCGGTCGGCGCGCCGCCAGCGGTGATCAACGCGATCGTCGACGCGCTGCATCACAAGAACGGCGCGCGGCATATCGACATGCCGGCAACGCCACCGCGGGTGTGGCAGATGATCAACGCGCGGTGAGAGGCAGCGCCGATCGCAGCCGCGTATCGCAATAGCCGCAGTGGCAGGACGTGGTCATGAGTGACGCAAGTTTTCGTGTCGAACCAAAAGCCATCCCTCCGGAAATCGACCGCTGGAACTGGGGCGCATTTCTGCTCAACTGGATTTGGGGTGTCGGCAACAACACTTACATCGCACTGCTGACACTCATTCCGGTGTTCGGCCTCGTTATGCCTTTCGTGCTTGGCTTCAAGGGAAGCAAATGGGCGTGGCGTAACGGGCGATGGGATAGCGTCGAGCATTTCAAGCGCGTGCAGCGCTTGTGGGCCATATGGGGCGCCGTCATCTGGATTGGAGGGTTAGCGTTATATGGCGGGATATTTGGCGGCGGATTTTACTGGCTCAAACATTCGGAAGCCTACGAACTTGGCGTATCTAAACTTCAGGCCAGTTCCGTAGCGGCCAATGTTCTCGGTACTCCGATTTCGGCCGGCTTTCCATTCGGCAATATCTCTGTCCAGGGCGGCGGATCCGGAACGGCGGTCCTCTCTTTTTCGGCCACCGGCCCGAAAGCCGCGGGCACTGTCTTTGAGGACGCGATCAAAAAAGATGGAGTCTGGTCGATCAGGATGCTCAGGCTCAAAGTCAATGGCAGCGATAGCCTGATCGACCTCTTCAATGGAACGGGAAGCAGTACGACGTGACGAAGTAAATCACCGCGACCGCTGATACGCCAACAGCGCGGCGCCAAAGGCCTCGAACAATTTGCGATTGATCGGATTGTTGCCGGCGTCGTGCTCGGCATGCCATTGCACGCCGAGCGCAAAACCCGGCGCGTCGGCGACGCGGATCGCCTCGATGGTGCCGTCCTCGGCGACGCCTTCGACGACGATGCGACCGCCGGGTTCGAGGATGCCCTGGCCGTGCAGCGAATTGACCCTGATGGTCTCCGCGCCGAAGAGCTTTGCGAACACGCCGCCCGGCGTGAGCCGCACCTCATGGCGGTCGGCGAAAATGACGGCGACGTCGGGATGGAATTCGCCGTTCGGCAGCCGCGGCGCCCGGTGATTCATGCGTCCGGGCAGGTCACGGATTTCCGGATGCAGCGAGCCCCCATAGGCGACATTCATCTCCTGGAAGCCGCGGCAGACACCGAATAGCGGCACCCCGCGCGCGACGCAAGTTTCGATCAGCGGCAGCGCCAGCGCGTCGCGGCCGGGGTCATAGGGCTCGTAGCGCGGGTCTTCGTCCTGGCCGAAGCGGCTCGGATGCACATTGGCGCGCGCGCCGGTGAGGAGGATGCCGTCGACGGTATCGAGCAGCACATCGATATCGGTGAGGTCCGGCGAGCCGGCGAAGATCAGCGGCAAGGCACCCGCGGTCTCGGCGACGGCGCGCAGATTGCGCTCGCCGACGCGCTGCGCCTGGAACTTGCCCTCGACCAGATGCGCGCTGCCGATCACGCCGACGACGGGCTTTCTTGTTGTCACGTTGCGGCTCAGCCCTGCGATTCCAACATCGGGTCGGCATATCACCCGCGGGGAGGGGTGAGAAGATCGTCATTGGCAGACTTGATAGGCCGTCACCACGGGGCATAGCCGTTCGAAGGAACGGCGTCGCCTCGCTCGCCATAGCCGTTCGAAGGAACGGCGTCGCTTCGCTCGCCATAGCCGTTCGAAGGAACGGCGTCGCTTCGCTCGCCTAGGAGCCGTGGGCCATGTTGCCGTGCAACGGGCAGTGCCGCCACAGGCGGCAGGCGCCCTCAGCGATGCTTTGCCGGCTTCCGCTTCGGCACGGCCGACCGCTTTTTCGCCGTCTTCTGGTGCGCGGCGGCCCGCTTGACCTTGTGCTTGTGCGCGGCGGGTTTCTTTGCCGTCTTCTTTGCGGGTTTCTTGGGGTGCTTCTCGGCCGATTTCGGCGCCGCTTTTTTGGCCCGTCCCGTGGCGGTCGCGGCGCGCACCTTGGTGCCGCCCGGCGGGGCAGCCGGGACCGGTTGACCGGCGGCAGCCGGCGCCGAGGCGCCTTGGCCCAGCCAGAACTCGATCTCGGCGAGGTCAGGGCTGCCGGCGGTGAGATAGCTGGTCTGCCACGTCGCATTGTCCACGAGGCCGTGCCACACCTGCGGGTCCTTGGCGTGGGCGTCGACATAAGTGTTCCAGCGGTAGGTCTGGTAGATGGCGATGATGTTGGCGGCGTAAGCCGCCGCGAGCGGCGCATTGCCTTCGACGATCATCAGGTTGTCGTCGTTTGCCGTCGAGGCCTTGTGACCCAGATTGTGCGATCCGGTCATGACGACCGGCTTCTTGCCGAACGGATCGATGACGATGACCTTGCTGTGAACGTGCACGCCCTGGTTCATCACTTCGGCGGCCCAGTCATGGAAGGTGTTTTTGATCGCCGCGGGCACCATGGATTCGGCGGGAACCGCCAGCGGCGCGGTGTTGCCGTTGCTGTACAACTGCACGGGGGCGGCCTTTGTCGGATCGGCAGCTTTGTGCTTGCTCGGTTTTCCAGTGCCCTCGGTGGTGAGACCGGCGATCTCCTGATTGACGACGCCGTGGATGTAGAGGCCGGCATTGTAATTCGGCCCTTGCTGATGCCGCGCCAGAATATTCTGCAACAGCGTCCACAGTTCGGGCTGGTTGTCCGGCTCGAACACGCCCGGATTGAAGAACAGAAACAGGATGCCTTGCTGGGCGCTGTTGATCAGCGTCCGCGCATAATCGAGATCCTGGCCGGCGCTGGTCGGCACGAACCATTGCGTGATCGTGCCGCCGTCGACCTGGAACGATTTCGATGTCGAGTTCGCCTGCATCAGCGACGGCGGATAGGCGTTGCCGGCGGCTTTGAGCAGATTCCACTCGTTGATGAAATCCGCCCCGAGTTTCGCGTCGTTGACGATGATGCTGTTATTGGCCTGCGTGCAGAGCCCGGTCACCGTCCAATTAGTGCTGCCCGACAGCACCTTTTGAGGGTTGCCCGCCGAGTCACAGGCGACGACAAATTTGTTGTGGGCAAAATGGCCCGAGGTGACCAGGCGATCGTGCAGATCGATCTTGCCGTGCAGCTGCGCGCGGACTTTTGCATTCTCGTCATTGGTCGGCGGCTTGAAGGCGCCGTTGGCGAGAATGAGGTGGCATTTCTGCCCGAGCGCGAGCAGCCTTTGGATTAATTCGGGGTCGTTGAGCTCGTAGAGCGCCGCGTAAATCTGGCCGTTATTGGCCTTGACCTGGTCGAGCAGCGCCATCAATTGCGGGCGCAACAGGCCGCTGAGCTCGTTGCGCAGCGGGTTGTTCACGGTGCCGATCAGCGTGGCGAGATTGGGCTTCGGCGTCTTGGGCAGCGCCGCCAGCGCGCGCGACACCCACTGCGCCGACACGATGCCTTTGTTGAAATAGGCGGAGATGCTGGCCGATGCCTGGCCGGAGATCGTCATCGGCGGCGTCTGCGCGCCGGCATTGGCGGTCGACAGCGACAGGTGATCCTTGTCGGGGCCGACCACCGGCACGACCGAATATTGCACCACGTTGCCGGGCTGGACCAAATAGTCCCACCACATGAAACGCTGCAACGGGAATTTCCACATCGCGTTCGGGTCGAGCTTGTCGGTATCGGAAAATCCGACAAAACCGTGCAGATAGCTTTCCTGCGCGGGCTTGGTCGCGTCCGGCTTCAGCAGCCGGTGAATGGTGAAGCCGCGACAATTCGGAATCGGCTTTCCGTCTCCCGGCAGCCAGACCAGACAGGTGTGATCGCCGTTGTCGTAGACCTTGAGATCGATGGACATGGCTCTTCCCTCTTGGTTCTTCCGTTGTTGGTTTTTCGCTTGTTGGTTCGTTCTTCGCTCGTCCTCGCTTGAGGTGCGCAATGAGCGCCGCGCCGCGGCCGGACAACGCGCTCTATCAGTCCCGAGTTCCGGCAAAGATGCTGTGACGGCGGTAACACCGTCGGACGCGCGCCGGCCGCCAAGCTCGCTGGCGACAGCTCGCTCGCGCCAGTCGTGGACGTCCGCGCGACGGTAATCGGGTATTCTACTGCGAGTAGAAACCCTTATCACGCACGCGCGGCCCGGAAGGAGTGGATTTCGCTAGGCGCTTGCGGCGGCGGCCTTGATCCGCGCGGCTGCGGCGGCGACGAAGGTTGGCGGGCGGCGGTGTCGGCGAACATGTGGGCGGGAATGTAAATCGCGCGCTCGTCGCAGCTGAACAGCACGATCCGGCCCAAATCCTCGACGGCCTCGACGCCGCGCCAGCCATACCGCACCTCGACCGTCTCGCTCTTGTAGACGATGCCGTCCGGGCCAAAAGAATAATTCCACGGGCCGCGGCGCATGCTGGAGCGGTGAAATTTGCGGTAATACCGGCGCAGCATACCCCAATAGCTGAAGTAGCCGGCCGTGAATGCGGCATAGGCCGCGACCAGCACGGGCGGCACGGCCGCGGCCGCGAGCCAACCGAGTTTAAACGCGCCCGAACCCGATGAGGCCGATGGCGAGAATGGCCGCGAGCAGCATGCCGAAGATCGCGCTTGCAGAGGGTCACGAGTATCAAGAGTTGGGCACGCCGGGACGTCTTCGAGTTCGCGTATCTCGCCTTCGGCGTGATCGAACACGCGCTTCTTCGCTCGCCGCATGAAATTGAGTTTGGGGACCACAGCGGGGCTGAGGATCACTCCGCCGCCTCAACCCGCTTCTTTTTCCCGCGCTCCACCCTCTGCCGCGCCAGCACCGGCTTCAAAAACGCCCCTGTGTAACTGCGTTTCTCGCGCACCACGTCCTCCGGCGTCCCTGCGGCGACGATTTCGCCGCCGCCGTCGCCGCCTTCGGGGCCGAGGTCGATGATCCAGTCTGCGGTCTTGATGACTTCGAGATTGTGCTCGATGACCACGATGGTGTTGCCGCTCTCGACCAGTTCGTGCAGCACTTCGAGCAGTTTTGCCACGTCGTGGAAGTGCAGGCCGGTGGTGGGTTCGTCCAGAATATAAAGCGTGCGCCCGGTCGCGCGCTTGCTCAGTTCCTTGGCGAGTTTGACCCGTTGCGCCTCGCCGCCGCTCAGCGTTGTCGCCTGCTGGCCGACATGGATGTAGTCGAGGCCGACGCGGTGCAGGAGTTTCAGCGGCTCGCGCACCCGCGGCACCGCCTTGAAGAAGTCGAGCGCCTCCTCGACCGTCATGTCGAGCACGTCGGCGATGGATTTGTTCTTGAACAGCACTTCCAGGGTTTCGCGGTTGTAGCGCTTGCCCTTACAGACATCGCAGGTGACGTAGACGTCGGGCAGAAAGTGCATCTCGATCTTGATGACGCCGTCGCCCTGGCAGGCCTCGCAGCGGCCGCCCTTGACGTTGAACGAGAAGCGGCCGGGCTCGTAGCCGCGCGCTTTTGACTCCGGGAGGCCCGCGAACCACTCGCGAATCGGCGTGAAGGCGCCGGTGTAAGTCGCCGGATTCGAGCGCGGGGTGCGGCCGATCGGCGACTGATCGATGTCGATCACCTTGTCGAGATGTTCGAGCCCCTCGATGCGGTCGAACGGGGCGGGGGCCTCGTTGGCGCCGTTCAAGCGGCGGGCTATGGCCTTGTACAGCGTGTCAATCAACAGCGTCGACTTGCCGCCGCCGGACACGCCGGTGACGCAGGTGAACAGGCCGAGGGGGATTTCGGCGGAGACGTTTTTCAGATTGTTGCCGCGCGCGCCGATGATTTTCAGCGTGCGGCTCGGATTCTTGGGCCTTCGCTCGGAGATCGGCAC